>DATDBL010000082.1:0-9104 GCA_036524855.1 Aldersonia sp.
AGCGCCGCGGCGGTACCGAAGATGAAGTAGTCGTACCACTCGATGGTGGTTCCGACAGCGCTGGCGACGGCGACGCGGCGTCTGGACCGCGGCGCAGATGAGGGTGGCTGGGACATGGTCTGCTCTTCTCGTTGGTGGTCGCGCGATGATTCGTGCTCCCGAGGAGCGGGAGCCGACCCCGGGCGGGGCTTCGCTGCGGTGATCGTGGCGAGCCGCTGAGATAGCGACAGCTAACTAACCGCGCGTACGGTCAGCTTACCAATTTATGATGTGGCGCACAAGATCTCGCGCCGCACCCGGACCTCTTGACATGTGTGGCAACGGGGATCTATCGATGTCGTGCCGGTGCGCTCACGGATGTACTTCGGTCGTCAGCCCGTGCTGTGGCATCAAGGCCGGTGCGAGTTGCTCAGTCCCGCAAGTAGATCGACTTCAACGACACGTACGCCGCGAGCCCCTCCGGCCCCAGCTCGCGGCCCAGGCCCGACGCCTTCACCCCGCCGAACGGCGCAGCGAGATCGAGTTCGAAGAAGTTCACGCCGATCGATCCGGTCTCGACGCGGCGCGCAACGTCCAGCCCGCGTTCGGGGTCGCTCGTCCAGACGGTCCCGCCGAGCCCGTACTCGGAATCGTTGGCGATACGCACCGCGTCGTCGATGTCGTCGTAGGGCAACACGACCAGCACCGGGCCGAAGATCTCCTCCCGAGCGGGCGTCGACCCGGAATCCAGGTCGGCCAGGACGGTCGGCTGCACGAACCAGCCCATCGGCAGATCCGCCGGGCGTCCACCGCCGGCCGCGACCCGGGCGCCCTCCCGCACGCCGGCCGCGATGAACCCCTCGACCCGATCCCGCTGCGCCTGCGTCACCAGCGGGCCCACCCGGGTGCCCGGATCGAACGGGTTGCCCACCGCAAGCGAGCCGGCGAGATCCGCCACCGCCTCGACGACCTCCTCGTACCGGTTGCGCGGGGCCAGGATTCGGCTGCTCAGGTAACAGGTCTGGCCGTTGTTGAGCAGGCTCGCCCAGGAGAGGCCGCGCACGGTCTGCGCGAGGTCGGCGTCGTCGAGCACGATGGCTGCGCTCTTGCCACCGAGTTCGAGCGTCGCCGGACGCAGCAGACGCCCACAGGTCTCGGCGATGGCCCGTCCCGCGGAGGTGGACCCAGTGAACGCCACCTTGTCGACACCCGGGTGGGCGACGAGGTACGCCCCGACGTCCCGGCCGCCGGTGATCACGTTGATCACGCCGGGCGGGAACCCGCACGCCTCGGCGGCGTCGGCGAGGGCGAAGGCGTCTACCGCGGTCTCCGGGGCGGGTTTGACGACGAGGGTGCATCCGGCCGCGAGGGCGGGCGCGACCTTGAACATCGTCAGCGACTGCGGGAAGTTCCACGGGATCACCGCGGCCACCACGCCGACCGGGTCGCGGCGCACGACCGTGACCCGGCCCGAGCGTAGCGACGGGCGCCGTTCCTCGGCCGGGGTCTGCTCGGCGAGGTCGGCGTAGTAGCGCAGGGTCGCGGCGGGCCCCTTGCCCTCGGCGACGCGGGAGAGGCTGATCGGCATGCCGTTCTCGCCGGAGACGAGGGCGGCGGTGTCGTCGCCGCGTGCCTCCAATTCGGTTGCGAGCACTCGCATCCACGCCGCGCGCTGGGCACCGGTCGTCTGCGCCCACACACCACGCAGGGCGTCCCGCGCGGCCTGCACTGCCGCATCGACGTCGTCGCTCGTTCCGGCGGGCGCGGCGGCGAAGGGTTGTTCGGTGGAGGCCGACACGATGGTCGTCATCGCGGACTCGCTCGGTGTATGCCACCTTCCGCCGATGTAGTGGCGGTCGCGGACGTGCAAGGTCAGGGTCACGAGAACTCCTCGGGGACGAGAACGGGCTTGATGGTTGCGCCGCTGGCCATGTCGGCCTCGGCCTGGTTGATATCGCTCAGCGGGTAGGTCCGCACGATCCGGTCGACGGGCAGGCGGCCCTGGCGCCACAATTCCACCAGTCGGGGAATGAGCACGCGCGGGACCGCGTCGCCCTCGAGGATCCCGGTGACGGTCTTGCCCTGTGACAGAGCATCCCTGGGGAGAGCGATGGTGTCCGAAGCGGCCGAGACGAGTCCGAGGACCCCGCGGACCCGTAAGGCGGCGACGGCGGCCGCAATGACGGCGGGAGCGCCGGTCGTGTCGAGGGCGCGGTCCACACCACCCGAGATCCGGGCGACGTGACGGCCGATTGCCTCCGCGTCCGTTCCGTCGAGCACGGGGACGACGTCGGTCGCGCCGAGGTCCAGCGCGAGGTCCAGGCGCGAGCGGTGGCGGTCCACCGCGATCACCCGTTCCGCACCGGCTGCCGCGGCCGCCATGACGGCGGAAAGACCCACCGCCCCGGCGCCGTACACGGCGACCGTGGTGCCCGGCCGCACGTCGAGAGTGTTCAGAATCGAGCCGGCGCCGGTGAGCACCCCGCAGCCCAGGGGACCGAGCAATTCCACCGGGACGTCGGCGGGCACAGGCACGACGTTGCGGACAGCGGTGACGGCGTGGGTGGCGAACGACGACTGCCCGAACCAGTGCGCCCCGACCGGATCCCCGGCGAGATCCACCACGCGCGGTGCGCCGTGGCGCGGCCGGCCCGCCAGGTTCCTTCCCCAGAACGACCGGCAGTACCCGGGGTGCCCCTCCAGGCACGCTGGGCACGCGCCACAATGGTCGAACGACAGCACCACCGACGTGCCCACCGACACCTCGCCGACCCCCGGCCCGACGCCGACCACCACGCCGGAGCCCTCGTGCCCGAGAATCAGCGGCGGGTGCGCCATGAACCCGTCGGTACGGGGTAGCACGTCGGTGTGGCAGAAGCCGGTCCCGGCGATCCGGACGAGGACCTCCCCGGGCCCGGGATCGGCCAACTCGACGTCCTCGATCTTGAAGGCGGCGTCGCGCTCACGCAGCACCGCAGCCTGAATCCGCATGGGGGAACTCCTCACTGGCCGTGGGCACGGCCGAGCGCGCCGGGCCGCGGCCCAGCGTCAGTTGTCGGGGTGTCGCGAACTCAGGCGGAGGCGGACTCCGCGCCCTCTGCTACGGCGCGGATCGCCTTGCGGACGGTGCGCGCGGCGCGGCCCTTCGGGTCGCGCAACGACGGCAGTCGGTCGCGGTCGAGGAGCAGGCTGCCCAGCACCAGATCCACCAGTGCGCTGCCGACCGACTCGATCGGCAGGTCGCCGTCGGGATGGAACCAGGTCCACGCCCACTGAGCCGAACCGAACATCAACAGCGAATCGATCGTCGGGTCGACCGCGCGGAAGATGCCGGCGTCGACCCCGGAGGTGACGACCTCGCGGACCTTGTCGAAGTACTGCCGGCGCAGGTCCGCGCCCCGGGCCATCGACTCCTGATCGGCCAGTCGGACGACTTCCCGCTGGAACGCCACCGTCGCCGCGCGGTCCTCGACGTGGTACAGCATGAACGCGTGCAGGGCGGCGGCGAGTTGCTCGGCGGGGTCGTCGAGTTCGGCGAAGATGAACTCCAGTTCGGCGAGTCGCGTCGTCATGTAGGACTCGTGCAATGCGGCGAGGATGCGGTCCTTGGTGCCGAAGTGGTGCACGATCGTGCCCTTCGACAGCCCCAGTTCGTTCGCGATCATGCCGAAGTTGACTCCGTCGTAACCGATTTCGGCGACGTGCCGGGTGAACGTGTCCAGGATGTCGTTGTACCGACCGGGTCGAGCGGCCATCCCGCGCCTCGCTTCCGTCCGAGTCCGCACAGTCTATGTCACCTCACCGTACGGTCGGTCATTTGATGTCGGCGCGGAGGGTGCGCTTGAGGATCTTGCCCGTCGCGTTGCGGGGCAGCGCGTCGAGGAACGTCACGCCGGTCGGGCACTTGTAGTGCGCGAGTCGGTCCCGCGTGAACGCGATGAGTGCTGCTGCGTCCACAGTCGCCCCGGAAGCCGGGACCACGACGGCGTGGACGGTTTCGCCCCACTTCGCGTCGGGGACACCGATCACCGCGACCTCGGCGACGTCGGGATGCTCGACCAGCACCCGTTCGACCTCGGCGGGGTACACGTTCTCCCCGCCGGTGATCACCATGTCCTTGACCCGGTCCTGCAGGAACAGGTAGCCCTCGTCGTCCATCCGGCCGGCGTCGCCCGTCCGCAGCCAGCCGTCGACGAAGGCGTCCGCAGTCGCGTCGGGGCGGTTCCAGTAGCCGCCCATCGCCTGATCCGAGCGCACCCAGAACTCCCCGACCTCCCCGCGTGCGACGTCGTCGCCGCTGTGCGGATCCACGACCCGCACGACGGTTCCGCTCAGCGGACGGCCCGCGGAGGCGCGCAGGTGCTTGCGCTGCGGATCGCGGTGCTCGTCGGGGCCGAGCACGCAGAACACACCCGACATCTCCGTCATGCCGTACACCGAATACAGCGGGGTGGCAAGGGTTTCGAGCGTCTGTTCCATCAACGGCGCCGGCATCGGGGAACCGCCGTAGCCGATCACCTGCAGTCCGGCGGTAGCTTCCACGACCCGGTCCTGCGCGAGCAGCGTCTGGATGACCGCCGGGACGAAGAACGCGTGCGTGACGGCCTCGTTCTCGATCACGCCCAGAATGTCGACGGGCGATACCTCGCGGGCGATGATCGTGCGCCCGCCGGCATGCATGCTGCCCATCGCCCAACTCGTCCCGCCGACGTGGAACAGCGGCATCGCGACCAGGTTCACCGTCGACTCGTCCATCCGATAGGCCGGCAGCAGAGCCTCGTTGTGCGCGTTCAGGCCACGCTGGGTGAGCAACGCGCCCTTCGGCCAGCCCGTCGTGCCGGACGTGTACAACTGCAGGAAGCAGTCATCGGGCGCGGCGTCGTGGCGCTGCTCGAGCGGCGCGCCGCCGGCGACGAGCGCCTCGTATTCGTCTTCCGGGCCGCCGAGGACGACGACCCGACGCACATTGGGGATATCGGCGCGGATCTGCTCGACGGTGTCGACGAACTCGTGCCCGACGACGAGGATCTCGGCGGTCGAGTCGTTGACGACGTAGGCAAGTTCCTCGGTCGAGAGGCGGAAGTTCACGACGGCGTGCGCGGCGCCGAGCAGGGACGCCGCGAAGGTCGTCTCGAGGCAGGCCGGGTGGTTCTTGTCGAGGAACGCGACCCGGTCACCGGCGCCGACACCCTCGGCACAGAGCGCGCCGGCCAGGCGCAGGACGCGGTCGCGGAACTCGGCCCACGTCCAGGCGCGGTCCTCGAAGGCAAGCGCGACGCGGTCGGGCCGGTCGGCGGCACCGCGCTCGATGAGTTCGAAGATGCCGTTCTGCGTGATGGTCATGCTCATCCTGACTGTACGTACGGTCAACTGGCGACGAGCATAGGCAGGATGTGGCGCAGAAATCAAGACTTGACTGACCGTGCGTACGGTCACTATGTTTGCGGCATGACTTCGAGCTCACAGGCCGACCTGCGCGTCCGGCTGTTCCTGGGCACGCTGAAGGCCTGCGGTTGGCCGCCGCTGCACCAGCGCACCGTCCGGCAGGCGCGTCACGACTTCCGCATCCTGGTTGCCAGCACCGGATCCTGGCGACCGGTCCGCAACGTCGACGACGCCGTGGTGGCCGGGCCGCAGGGCAGGATTCCGGTCCGGGTATACCGGCCGGGAGGCGGCGCCGACCGTCCGCTGGTCGTCTACTTCCACGGCGGCGGGTTCGTCATCGGGGATCTGTTCACCGCGGACGGCCTGTGCCGCCGGCTCGCGAACGCCAGCGGTGCGACGGTCGTCTCGGTACACTACCGCCGCGCCCCGGAGCACCCGCTCCCCGCGCCGCAGATCGACGCCTACGCCGCGACATGCTGGGCGTTGCGGCACGCGCGCTCGCTCGGCGCGGACCCCGGTCGGCTCGTCGTCGCCGGTGACTCCGCCGGTGGTGGCCTCGCGGCGCACATCGCTGCGCGACTGCGCGACGAGGGACCGACCGCCGCCGCGTTGCAGGTGCTGTTCAATCCGGGCCTCGACTTCACCCTCGAACACGCCGACCGCGATCCCGCCCTGGCTCAACTGCTCGACTGGGACACCATCGGATGGTTCGCCGACCACTCCGTCCCGCCGCCCGTCGACCGCACCGACCCGCTGATCTCACCCGCTCGCGGCGACCTGTCCGGGCTGCCGAAGGCGGTGATCCTTACCGCGGGCGTCGACCCCTTCCGAGCCGACGCCGAGCACTACGCCCGTGCGCTCACCGCGGCCGGCAGCGAGGCCGACGTGCACGACTTCCCGGGGCAGATCCACGGATTCAACGACATGGACCTGCTTTTTCCGGCCGCGAAGCGCTCGCTACAGACGGCCGCCCGGGCGATCCGCGCCACCGTCTCTCCCGCGGTACCAACCGGCCTCGCCGCCCACGACACCATCGCCTGGGCCGGGCCGGACCGCGGACGCCTCCGGCGCCTGCGCGAAACCGGCGCCCGCACTCCGTTCCTCAACGGTCCCGACACGCTGTGGACCCTGCTGAACGCACGTTTGTCCTCGAGTCCCGACCACCCCGACCGCCTCGCCTCCGGAGCACCGAAATGACCGCTGCCCTGCCCGACATCCTCAACCCCACGCTCTACACCGACGGCATCCCGCACGATCTGCTGCGCGAGTTGCGCCGTGAGCACCCCGTCGTCTGGGTCGACGAACCCGTTACCGACACGTTCGACGGCGGGCGCGGCTACTGGCTCGTGCTGCGGCACGCGGACGTCAGCCACGTGTCGCGCCACCCCGAGGACTTCTCGTCCTGGCGTGGCACCAGTTTCCTGCGCGACCAACGTCCGAGCGACGTCGCTGTGCTGCGCCGCATGATGCTGAACATGGATCCACCGGACCACAGTTCGCTGCGCAAGATCGTGAACAAGGCCTTCACGCCGCAGGCCATCCGTCGACAACTCGCCGAGGCGATCGACCGGCACGCCCGCGATGTGGTCGACGGGGTCTGCGAGTCGGGATCGACCGACTTCCTCGCCAACGTCGCCGCCGAGATGCCGCTGCTGGTCCTCGCCGACGTGCTCGGCGTCCCCGCCGAGGATCGGAAGCTGCTCTACGGCTGGACGAACCGGCTGGTCGGGCTGGACGACCCGGAGTACGGTGCCGATCCCGCCGCGTTCCTGTCGGCGTTCACCGAGATGTTCGCCTACGCGCGGGCCGCGACCAAGGAGCGTCGCAAGAACCCGACCGGCGACCTGTGGAGCACGGTCGTCAACGCGGAGGTCGACGGCGAGCGGCTCTCCGACGGCGATCTCGACCGCTTCTTCCAGCTGCTGGTGATCGCCGGCAACGACACCACCCGTAACCTGCTCGCCAACACGATGCTCACGCTGTCGCAGCATCCCGACCAGTTCGCCCGGTTGCGTGCGGACCTGTCGCTGCTGCCGAGCGCGATCGAGGAGGTGCTGCGGTTCAGCCCGTCGGTGATCCAGTTCCGCCGCACCGCCACCCGTGACCTCGAGTTCGGTGGCCAGCGCATCGCCGAGAACGACCGCGTCATAATCAACTACGCATCCGCCAACCGCGACGAGACCGTGTTCGCCGATCCCGACCGGTTCGACATCGCCCGGGATCCCAACCCGCACATCTCCTTCGGCGACGGGACGCACTTCTGCCTGGGCGCGAACCTGGCCCGGCTGCAGGTGCGGGTGCTGCTCACCGAGCTGTTCACCCGCCTGCCGGACATCGAGGTCAGCGGTGAGGCCAGCCACCTGCGCTCCGGGTTCATGAACGGGATCAAGCACCTGCCGGTGCGATTCACGCCCGCCGCGAAGTTGGGGCCGCTAGCCGTGGGCGGCGCCGAGGTTGCCGAACCTGCCGCCGACATGCCCGCCGAGACGGAGGTGGCGAGCCACGGCACGCCGCTGCTGGTGCTGTACGGCTCGAACTTCGGCACCGCCGAGGATGTCGCCGCCGACCTGGCTGCAGCCGGGCGCCGGCGCGGATTCACTTCCCGCACCGCGCCGCTCGACGATGCCGTCGATGACCTGCCCACCGACGGCGTGGTGCTCGTGGCTACCGCGACCTACAACGGCACCCCACCGGACAACGCGGTGCGGTTCGCCGAGTGGATCACCGCCAAGGATCCCGACCTCACCGGTGTGAAGTTCGGTGTGTTCGGCGTCGGCAACCACGAATGGGCGGCGACGTTCCAGGACTTCCCGCGCCTGATCGACGAGCGGCTCGCGCTCCTCGGTGCGACCCGGCTACACGGGCGCGGCGAGGGCGACGTCGCCGACGACTTCGACGGTGCCATCGCCGACTGGGACACCGCGCTGTGGCCTTCGCTGGCGCAGGCACTCGAACTCGACCTCGGCATCGACGCCGGCGACGGAAAGTCCGGTCTCACCGTCGAGTTCCTGCCCAGCGACCGACCCAGCCCGTTCGTCGCCTCCCTCGACGCCCGACCCATGCGGGTGCACGCGGTGCGTGACCTGACGCAACACACTGGCGCAGTCGAGGTGCGTCGGGTGCGGCACATCGAGTTGGAGCTCCCGAAGGACGTCACCTACGAGGCGGGCGACCACCTCGGCGTCGTCCCGCACAATAGCGCGGCCCTGGTCGCCAGGGTGACCAGCCGATTCGGTCTCGACCCCGACGCGTGGATCCGGCTGAACGGCAGTGACGACGCGACCGCGTCGTTCCTGCCGATCGGTGAGCGTGTCACGGCTGGGCACCTGCTCAGCGACTATGTCGAACTCCAGGGTGTGGCGGGCCGACGCGACATCGAACGCCTGCTCGAGTTCACCGAATACCCCTGGAGCCGCCTGGAACTGGAGCGGCTGCTGGACCGCGACGTCTACCGCGCCCAGATCCTGGCGCGTCGGGTGTCGGTGCTGGACCTGCTCGAGCAGCACCCGACCTGCCGGCTGCCGTTCGCGTCGTTCCTGGAACTGCTCAGCCCGCTCGCGCCGCGGTACTACTCGATCTCCTCGTCGTCCCGCGTCCAACCCGACGCGTGCTCGATCACCGTCGGCGCCCTCGTCGGCGAGGCGCGTTCCGGCAACGGCACCTACCACGGCACCTGCTCGAACTACCTCTTCGAGCAGGACACCGACCGGGTGGTCCATGCGTTCGTCCGGGACACGTCG
>DATDBL010000083.1:0-7102 GCA_036524855.1 Aldersonia sp.
AGCAGGCGCTCTACGAGGCGACCGGCGGCGGAACGCCCCGTCGGTACATCGAGAGCATCGAGCCTGCGGGAACCGAGGAGGCGGTGTGCATCCGGGTCGCCGCGGCCGACTCGCTGTACGTCACCGAGGACTTCATGCTGACCCACAACACCCTCAACGACGCGTTCATCATCCTCGACGAGGCGCAGAACACCACCGCCGAGCAGATGAAGATGTTCCTGACGCGGCTGGGCTTCGGCTCCAAGATCGTCGTGACCGGCGACGTCACCCAGATCGACCTGCCCGGTGGGGCGCGCTCGGGGTTGCGGGCGGCCGCCGACATCCTCATCGGCATCGATGACATCCACTTCGCCGAGCTGACCAGCAGCGACGTGGTGCGGCACCGCCTGGTGTCGGACATCGTCGACGCCTACGAGCGCTTCGAGGCCGAGCTGGACCGGACGACGCTCGGCAACCGGGCGCAGCGTCGCGCCTCCCAAGCCAGGTCGTCGCGGCGGTGATTCGCCCGGATAGGGTGGCGCGGTGAGCATCGAGATCGCGAACGAGTCGGGGATCGACGTCGCCGAAGGGGACCTCCTCGCCGTTGCCCGCTTCGCGCTCGACCAGATGGGCGTGCACCCCGCCGCCGAACTGTCGATGGTGCTCGTCGACTCCGACACCATGGCGGACCTGCATATGCAGTGGATGAACCTGCCGGGTCCCACCGACGTGATGTCGTTCCCGATGGACGAACTCGAACCGGGCGGGCGCCCCGACGCCGCCGATCCCGGTCCGGCGATGCTCGGCGACATCGTGCTGTGCCCCGAGTTCGCGAAGGGGCAGGCGAAGAAGGCGGGCCATTCGCTCGCGAACGAACTCGCTCTGCTCACCGTGCACGGCGTGCTGCACCTGCTCGGCTACGACCACGCCGAACCCGACGAGGAGAAGCAGATGTTCGGCCTGCAGAACGACATCCTCGCGCAGTGGTACGAGAGTCTGCGTGCGGCGCAGCGGGCCGCGGCGCTGGCCGAGCGGGATCGCCGATTGCTCGGCAAGGCGGGCTTTTTCGACCGCTCCTCCTCCTCCGACGACGCGTGAACAGCGCGGTCCTGATCGTCCTGGCGATCCTGCTCGTGCCCGTCGGTGGCATGTTCGCCGCCATCGATTCCGCGCTCAACACCATCTCGCCGGCGCGGGTGGAGGACATGGTGCGGGCGGAGCGCCCGGGTGCGGTGCAGCTGGAACGAATCGTGGCCGACCGGCCGCGGTATGTGAACCTGATGGTGTTGCTGCGGATCGCCGCGGAGATCACCGCGACGGTTCTGCTGGCCGCGGCGCTGCTCGACCTGCTCTCTCGGGCTTGGGCTTTGACGGTCGCGGCGGTGGCGATGGTGTTGGTCGACTACCTGGTGATCGGAGTGGGGCCGCGCACACTGGGACGCCAGCACGCCTACTCGATCGCGTTGGCGGCGGCGCTGCCGTTGCGGGCACTCGCAGTGCTGCTCAGCCCGATCAGCCGTCTGCTCATCCAGATCGGTAACGCCATCACGCCCGGTCGCGGATTCCGCAACGGCCCGTTTGCGTCCGAGATCGAGTTGCGTGAACTCGTCGACATGGCGCAGGAACGCGGCGTCGTCGCCGACGACGAGCGCCGCATGATCCAATCCGTGTTCGAACTCGGTGACACCCCGGCGCGTGCGGTGATGGTGCCACGCACCGAGATGGTGTGGATCGAGGACGACAAGACGCCCGAGCAGGCGATCTCACTGGCGGTGCGCAGCGGGCACTCCCGCATCCCGGTGATCGGCGAGAACGTCGACGACGTGCTCGGCGTCGTGTATCTCAAGGACCTCGTGCCGCGCCGCAACGACGAGGGTCGGCCGACGACGGTCGCGGAGCTGATGCGCGCGGCGGTGTTCGTCCCCGATTCGAAGTCGCTCGACAGCCTGCTCGCCGAGATGCAGCGCGACCGCAACCACATGGCGCTGCTGGTGGACGAATACGGCGGGATCGCGGGTCTGGTGACGATCGAGGACGTGCTCGAGGAGATCGTCGGGGAGATCGCGGACGAGTACGACCAGGACGAGATCGCGCCGGTGGAGCCGTTGGGCGACGGCGAGTTCCGGTTGTCGGCGCGGGTGTCCCTCGAGGATCTTGGGGAGTTGTTCGACGTCGAGATCGACGAGGAGGACGTCGACACGGTCGGCGGCCTGCTCGCGCACGCGCTCGGCCGGGTCCCGCTGCCGGGGTCACTCGTGGAGAGTCACGGGCTGATCCTGCGCGGTGAGGGCGGTGCCGACAACCGGGGGCGCGTGCGAGTGCATACGGTACTGGTGAGCAAGGTGCCGGAGGACGAGGAGGAGCACAGTGACGACTGAGCTGGACGCAGAGGACTCGAAGCTCGTAGTGCTGGCGCGGGGTGCGATGGGCCGCACCGGTGGGCGCGAGGGTGCAGCGGTGCGGGACCTCGACGGACGCACATATGCGGCGGGACAGGTGGTGCTGAACGCGTTGACTCTGTCCGCGCTGCAGGCGGCGGTCGCGGCGGCGGTGTCCAGCGGTGCGGAGGGATTCGAGGCGGCGGTCGTGGTCGGGGGTGCCGAGGGCGACGCCGGCGTCGCGGCGGTGCGGGAGTTGTCGGCAGGCGCGCGGGTGATCCTCACCGAGCGTGACGGCACCGTCGTGGGAGTGCTCGATGGGTGAGGGCGAGTTCCACTCGGGGTTCGTGTGTTTCGTCGGGCGGCCGAATACGGGCAAGTCGACGCTGACTAACGCGCTGGTGGGCAGCAAGATCGCGATCACGTCGTCGCGGCCGCAGACCACGCGGCACACCATCCGCGGCATCGTGCACCGCCCGTCCGCGCAGCTGATCCTCGTGGACACGCCCGGTCTGCACCGGCCGCGGACGTTGCTGGGGCAGCGGCTCAACGACCTGGTGCGCGACACGTACGCCGAGGTCGACGTGATCGCACAGTGTTTCCCGGCCGACGAGCGGATCGGGCCGGGGGACAAGTGGATCCTCGCGCAGGTGCGCAACGTCGCGCCGAAGACGACGGTGATCGGGGTGGTCACCAAGATCGACAAGGTCGGGCGGCAGCGGGTGGCCGAGCAGCTGTTGGCGGTCTCGCAGCTGCTGGGTGGCGACGCCGATGTGGTTCCAGTGTCGGCGGAGGCCAAGGACAACTTGGAGACGCTCGTCGACGTACTGGCCGGGAAGATGCCGGAGGGGCCGGCGTTCTATCCCGACGGCGAGCTGACCGACGAGCCGGAGGAGACGCTGATGGCCGAGCTGATCCGCGAGGCCGCGCTCGAAGGGGTGCGCGACGAGTTGCCGCATTCGCTGGCGGTGGTGATCGAGGAGGTGCTCGAGCACGAGGACCGCGACGACATGCTCGTCGTGCACGCGCTGTTGTACGTGGAGCGAAACAGCCAGAAGGCGATCGTGATCGGCAAGGGCGGGTCGCGGCTGCGGGAGGTCGGCACCAACGCGCGCAAGCAGATCGAGAAGTTACTCGGCACGAAGATCTACCTGGATCTCCATGTCAAGGTCGCCAAGGATTGGCAGCGCGACCCGAAGCAGCTGGGCCGCCTGGGGTTCTAGAGTCCCCCGCCCCTACTTGGTCCCAACGCCGATGTTCAGCGGCGCGGTCAGCACGGCCGGGCCGTTGCCGCCCGAGCGCTCGCGGACCATGCCGTCGAGCACCTGGATGATGTCTTCGCGCTGCCGGTCGGTGAGATCGGCGACGAGCATACTGGGGATCGGATTGCCGCCGATGGTCCAGTCCCACAACTGCTGTCCGGTTCGCACCGAGATGCGCTCCTCGTTGCTCGTGTCGACGATGACATCCCGCAAGCCTGCGTCGACCAGCCGCTGCCGCAAGACATCCGGGTCGGCGACCTGGAACTCGAGCAGCGGCTCGTCCTCCGCGGGTCCCTCGAACTCGGCGACCACCGCCTGTGCGGCACTGATGAAGACGTGCAGGGCCTGGAACCCGTCGGGGTTCCCATATGCGATCAGGAGCACGCGTCCGCCCGGTTTCGTCACGCGCACCATCTCACGCAGCGCCCGTGCTTGGTCGGGAACCAGCATGACGCCGAACTGTGAGCCGGTGACGTCGTAGCTGTCGTCGGGGAGGTCGAGTGCGTGGCAGTCCATCACGCGACCTTCCGCGTCGAGGCCTTCGACAGCTACGCGGGCGTTGAAGTGCTTGATCATCTTCGGGGACCAATCGGTCGCCAGCACCTTCGCGCCGAGCCGTGCGGCCGGGAGGCTCAAGCCGCCGGGTCCCGCGGCGACGTCGAGAAACGTGTCGCCCGGCTGTAACCCCGCCAACCGAAGTCCGGCCGTTGCCAGTTCGGCCTCACCCGGTGCGACATGCTCGTCGTACAGAGCGGCGATCGCATCCCACGCCTCTACGGGAGCGGTGTGCTGGCCGTGCCGTGCTGTCTCCTGCTGCAGATTCGTCATCCCCGGCTCCTTTCTCGAATACTTCCGGAGGAGAAGAACGCTAGGCAGGCGGAGGCGGGATCGCGTCGGCCAAATAATCCAGGACGTCGCATCCAGGCATGGTCACTTCTGTGTAGGCCAGGCTAGATCAGGCCGTTCTGGTACGCGTAGGCGGTGGCCGCCGCACGCGACGGCACGCCGATCTTGGTGAGGGAGTTGTGAACGTGGCGGGCGACCGTCTTCTCGGACAGCCCGAGTTCCCTCGCGATCGCGCGGTTGGTCTTGCCGGATGCGACAAGCCGCAGCACCTCCACCTCGCGCGCGGTCAGGCCACCGGATGCCTGGCCGGGTGGTCGTCTAATGAGGGCATCGAGCCGCGCGAGGTCCGGGTGGGCTCCCAGCTGCTCGAAGACCTTCCGCGCGCCTTCGAGCTCGAGCCCGGACGTCTCCAGGTCGCCGAGTGCACGGCACGCGAGACCGATCAGGACCTGGCAACGGGCGGTCTCGTACGGGGCGTCCAGCGTGCGCCACGCCGATTCGGCGGTGCGGAGGCTCCGCAGGGCCGATCGCGCGTCACCCTCCGCGAGCAGAACCGCTCCCGCCGCCGAGGCTGCCACGGTGCGCAGATAGGACGCCCCGAGCAGCTCCGCGATCTGGCCGAGTTCGTCGGCGCCGGCTCGCGCCGCGGCCACATCTCCTGCGGCGATCATGGTCTCGACGTAGGCAGGGAGGACGCGAGACCGTGCGGGCGGCTCCTGGGCCTCGTTCAGTGCACGGCGCAGGACGCTGGTCGCGACGTCGATGCGTCCTTGCGCCAGCCGGAGCAGCGCCAGGCCCGGTTCCGGTCGGCGGCCTGACTCGCTCGCCTTGCGGTAGCTCGCCTGGGCCTCGGTGAATTCGCCACGCAGTCGCTGCAGCTCACCGAGCTGGTAGTAGGCCGAACCGAGGGTGTCCCAGGTGACCGGGCCGGACAGGTGGTCGCACGCCTGCCGAGCGGCATCCATCGCGTCGGTCCATGAACCTTCCAGCTGCATGAGCTCGCATCGGTGGACCAGGCAGTTCCCCCGGAAGGGGACAAGGTCGGGCTGGGAGTCGCACCAGCGGGTGAGCGCGTCCGTCCATTCCCGGGCACGCCGCAGATCGAAGAGCTCCGCGCAGCCGGCGATCACGGTGCAGTACGCGATTCCGGCGTACATCGGCGACACCTCACCAGACGTGACCCCGACCATCACCTCGTCCAGCAGGGCCAGGCCGGCGGGGCCAATGCCTTGCAGCACTAGACACATTCCCTGGCCGAGGCGCGACATCGTCACCAGATCGCGGTCGTCGAAGCGCTGGCCGAACCCGACGCTGTCGGCGAAGGCGGGCAGCGCCCCCTCGGGGTCTCCGCCCCACATCTGCATGAAGGCGTTCCAGGTGACCAGCCACGCACGCTCGGCGCAGTCGCCGCAGCCTTCGAGTACGCGTCCACCGCGTGCGAACCATCCCATCGCCGGAGCGGTCTCGCCTCGGAACAGCAGGCCCGATCCGATCCGAACAGCCTCCCGGGCGGCGCGCTGCGGATCGTTGCGCCCGATGGCTTCGTGGTGAGCGCGCGTCCACGCGAGCGTGGATTGCTCATCGAAACCGGCCAAGTACGCGGCGAGCGCGAGCCGCTCGAGATCATCCAGATCGAGCGGTTCCGCGGCATCCGCCGTCGCAAACTGCCCGCATGCGTCACCCCATGCGCGCTGGGCGAAGGACGCCCGAGCCTGCTCGAGAACGCGGACCGTCGTCACACGTCCAGTGTGGCCCGCTGTCAACCCCACCCGCTCTGGCGCTGCGAGGGTCCTGTGTGTCCGAAGCATCGACGCGAGTGCAGCAGGCGCCCATGGCGGGGCCGAGCAGCGCCGGATCGCTCAGCTCGCGAGGGCTGGACACCCTCGGCTCAGCGCGACCCGAAGTAGCTGGGCCGCTTGGGGTTTCTAGAACGGCGGGGGTTCCTCGGGTTCTGGCGGGTCGGTCTGGGCTCGTCCGCCGCCGATGGCGAGGGTGAGGTCGGTGGTGGCGGGGACGGGGGTGAGTCCGCCGGCGGGGAGGGTGAGGTGGCGGTCGCCGCGGGGTCCGGTCCACAGGATCGCGGCGCCGGGCAGGGCGCGCGCGTGCCAGAGCCCGGCGGTCTTCAGTGCATGGTGAAAGGCGCAGAGAGACTGCAGATCTGACGCGATCGTCCATCCCCCGGCGCGCGGGTTGGTGTGGTCGAAGGGCCGGATGTGGTCGAGTTGGCAGCGTGCGGCGGGCATGGTGCACCCCGGAAACCTGCAGTGCCGGTCCCGCGCCCGCACCAGGGCGGCGGTCTCGGCGTTGGGCCGATACGTCAGTGCCCCGGGCGGGGGTTCGTCCAGTCCGCCGTGCCCGTCGGGGTGGATGCCGTCGGCGAACTCGGGGCAGGTGGCGAGCAGGTCGGTGAACCGTTCGTAGAGATCGGCCTGCACGACGGGGACCAGGACCGGCTTGGCGGCGCAGGACGGGAGGTAGCCCGCGCGGCGGCGGGTACCGCGCGCGGCGAACGTCGCGAGCAGCGGGTGGCACAGGCGGGTGTGCAGGGCGGATTCGACCGGGGAGGCGGGGTCCGGGGCGACCGGCGGCGGGCCGGGCTCGGCGCCCGGATCGGCGTCGCCCACGCCCTCGGTCGGC
>DATDBL010000084.1:0-5503 GCA_036524855.1 Aldersonia sp.
CTGGATGTACTCGTCGCGGAGGCCCTCCGGCCCGACGTCGACGCAGTGCCCGGCGGTCGCGATGTAGCCGTCGGGGTTGACGACGAATCCGGAGCAGGAGCCGTCGAGTTCGTAGGGGTTGCCGTTGTTGAAGGGATTGCCCTGCTCGTCGATCACGTATCCGCTGGCATGCAGTTCGATCGACACGATCGCCGGACGGATCAGGGCCGCGGACTTTTCGAGCTGATTGGGTGGCGGTAGCTCGGCGGGTGGGGAGCCCGACTCGGTGCTGGAGCAGGCGGTGCCCACCCCGACCAACAGCAGCGACATGGCCGATAATGCGGCGATCTGGAATCGCGGCCAGCGTCTGGACATCTGGAAACTCCTCGGGACCGGTTCGAGCTGGACTTTTATCGTCTGCCCGAACCGGCCCCGAAAGAACGCACCCAAGGTGGCGCGGTTCCCCCACCCGTGAGCGGTTAACGAGTGTAGTGCCTGATCTCCCGTCGCTTCGCTCGCCCAGGAACTCTGCAACCACTCACGGGTTCTGAGCTGCGCTAACGCGCCGGCTCCAGTTCCGGCTGCTGGCGCGGGTGGGTGCGCTCGAGCTTCTCGCCCTCGAGCGCCCGTCGGGTGACGCGCGCTACTCTCGCCGCCGCCACGCCTGCGGATCGGCGGTGAGGTCGCCGATCAGGGCGGGCAGGTCATCGGCGGCGACGTCGGCGATGCTGACGGTTTCGAGCACCGAACGCATGCTGACCCGCACCGCGATCCACACCCGCTGCAGCGGGGCCGCGGTGCCGCCGTAGTGCACGTCCTCGGGTCGCTCGCCGCGCACCGACGCGAGCGGGCCCTCCATGACACGGATGACGTCCGCGATGCTGATCTCAGCCGACGGGCGCGCCAGCCAGTACCCGCCGTCGGGGCCACGACGGCTGCACACCAACCCGCCGTTGCGAAGGTCGGCGAGGACGGATTCGAGGATCTTGGGCCCGACCGTCAGCGCCCCGGCCAACGCGTCGGCCTTCGCCGGCGTCCCGGCCGATCCCGCGAGTTCGACGAGCACGCGGACGGCGCAGTCGGTTCGAGCGGTGATGTGCACGTCGTCGATTATCGGGCCACGGGTGACCCGGGATTCGCGCGCGGACCGTTATCAAAGTGCGGCGCGGCACAAGCCGCAGCGCCGCAAACGCTGATCGGCTTCCGGCGGTTGGCGGGCAGGTGATACTTCAGCTGGCGCGGCGCGATGTGGCGGTACGCTCGCCGCTGGTCTTTTGCGCGGCGATCCGCACGATCCGCGGCGACGACTCACGGCCGAGTTTTCGGTCGATTTCCAGCTTGCCGCGGGCGGCATTGATCGTGGCGTCACTGGCTGTCGGGACCGCTTGCGTCATCATTCACCTCCGTCTCTTCTACCCCAGTATCCCCGCGTGCGACGACCTCATCAATGACGGTGTCGGCGGCGAGAAGCTCGTCGGTGCCAGCAAGCGAGCTGGTGATCATCGCCCGCACCAGCTGTACTCCGACATTCGACCGATGCGGATGCTCGACGTCGAGCGCGAGTTCGGTCGCGTACTGGAACCGGCGCCGCCATTCCTCACGGCGACTTGGTCCACCGGCACCCACCCAGGCGGCCGGAACACGTATCCGAACTTGTCGCGCCATCGCGGCCTGCCCGTACGTCGCGGGCGATGGCGGCGTACTCGTGCGTCTGCAACCGCCAGATGTTGTATGTGTGCACCGGTTTCGTGAGCCCGCAGTGTGGGCGGTGCGTCTCTCCCTGGTAGGTGCAGAAGAAGCGGTCCCAGAGACCGCGCACGGTGAAAACTACCGTTTCACCTGACCGGGAGCAGCGCCTCGAGCTGGATCGTCGGCGCGATGCCGAGTTCGTCGTGCAGCAGCCGGGCGTACGCGCGGTACTGGCGAATCGCGTCGACGACGTTTCCCATCGCGATATGGGCCTGCACCACCAGCCGGTGCGGGGCCTCGCGCAGCGGGTCCATCGCCATCGCGGCGAACACGACGCGGAGCGCGTCTCGATGGCGCCCGTCGTTGCACAGCCGCTCCCCCAGCGCATCGAGCGCCTGCATCCGCAGCAGCCGGAACCGCTCGCGCTCCACGACAACCCAGTCGTCGCTCCAGTCCGGCAGCAACTCCCCGCCACGTCCGCAGATGTCTCGTGCCAGCGCCACCACGTCGACGGTGTCCGCTCCGTCCAGCAGTCGGTCGAACGCGGCGAGCTCGCAGCGATGGTCCACCGCGACGTCCTCGCTCAGCGCGATGTGTGTCGCCGAGACCGTCAGCACGTCCGCCGTGGTCGCGATCCGCCACAGGGCCGAACGTAGGCAGGCGCGCGCTCGGTCATCCGACGCGTCCGGCCACAGGGTCGCGACGACGCGGCAGCGCGGCATCGGGCGCTCGGCCAATGCGACGCGGGCTACCAGTCGCTGGCAGCCGAGCGGCAACCGCACGGCGGAACCGGATGCCGTGAGCCGGAAGTCGTCGATCAGCTGCACCGCGATGGGGCGATCACCAGATGGCGTGGCGCTCATGTCTCCCCCTACGGCGGTTCGCTCCAACCTCGCCGACCTACCCACGAGGGTGCCGCGCAGTCACGCCGGCCGCACGCGTAGCGCACTACTCCATTTCGGTCGGCGCCGTGACGCAGTGGTGACGGCCCCGTGATGCCACCCACCCACACTGCGGGCGACAACCAAGAACAGGGGAGGAAACATGACCGCGACGGCGGATCCGACCACTCAGGCCGAGCTCACCGAGGCGCTCGCAGAGCTGCTCGAGGCACCGGCCGGCAACGGGCACATGCCCGACATCGACGACAGCGCACCGGAGGCTCCGGAGACTGCGGGCGTCGCGATCCCGCCGATCGTCCTGAAGGTGCCGGTTCAGGGCAGCTATCGCGCGAGCGTCGGCGGCTACGACGTCGAGTTGCGGGTGGACGTCGACGGGGCCCGCCCGATGCGGCGCGTCAGTGCCGACTTCTTCTCCCGCTCCGGGGCCACGGTGAGCTATTTCGGCTCGTTCGTCGTCGACGCCCCCGCAGTGACGGTGACCGCGGGCGAGGTCGTCGCCGAGGGTCAGGCGCGCTTCACCTGGTCGGCGGCAAACCCGATCGTGCGGGTGAGCGTGCCACGGATCACGGTGCTGCAACCTCGCAAACCGGCGACGCTGCTGTTCAAGAGCACCACCGGCGCCCCGGGCGCCAGCTACGTGTGCCCGTTCGGGTCGCGCTACCTGCGCACCGTGCAGTGGGAGCAGGATTCGGTGGCCGGGACGATCCCGTTCGTCTCCTACGACACGGCGTCGCTGAGCGGTCCGGCCGGCATGCCCCAGCGCGTGCTGTCGGTGGCGAAGGCCTACCAGGAGGCCGGCATCGATCTCCAGTCGGCGGGCACGCCCAACGTCATCCCGGTATCCGCGGCCGGCCCGGACGCGAAGTGGACCGACGCCGAGTTGCACGCCGCTATGGTCAACCATTTCAGCCTGCACGCCGACCGCCCCCAATGGCGGGTGTGGCTGCTGGTCGCGACCGGCCACGTCGACGGCTGGCGCGGCATAATGTTCGACTATTCCGGCTCGTTCCAGCGTCAGGGTTGCGCGGTGTTCCACGACGCGATCGGCGGCGCCAGTGCCGACAGCCAGCGCGCCGCGCTGCGCACCTACGTGCACGAACTCGGCCACGCGTTCAACCTGATGCACTCCTGGCAGAAGAACCTGGCGAACCCGCCGGCGCCGTTGGGACCGAACAACGGGTTCGGCGACCTGTCCTGGATGAACTACGTGCAGAACTACAACTCCGGCACCGGCCAGGCCGGCGCGGCCGCGTACTGGGCGGCGTTCCCGTTCCATTACACCGACAACGAGGTCGTTCACCTGCGCCACGGCTTCTACCGCAACGTGATCATGGGCGCGAACTCGTTCGGCGCGGGCGCGGCGGAGATCGATCCCGAGGTCTTCGAGCAGCCGCTGGTCGACCACTCCGGGCTCGCGATCGAGCTCCGCTCGAAGGGAGTGTTCGACTACGGCGAGCCGGTGGTCACCGAGATCAAGTTGTCGACGACCGACCTGCGGGGCCGCGAGACACACGGTTACCTGCACCCGAACGACGACCTGGTCAGCATCGCGATCCGACAACCCAGCGGACGGACGGTCGTGTTCCGGCCGATGCTTCGCCACTGCGTCGACGAACAGCGAGAGGTGCGGCTCGACAGCAGCCGCCCCGCGATCTACGACAGCGCCTACATCGGATTCGGCCGCGACGGTCACCTGTTCGACCAGCCGGGTCGGTACGAGTTGCGCGCCCAGTACGTGGCAGCGGACGGGTCACGCATCGTCTCGCCGGTCACCGAGTTGCGCGTTCGCCGGCCGGTGGACCGTGTCGACGAGGAGGTCGGCAACCTGCTCCTCGGAACCGAGCAGGGTCAACTGTTTGCGCTACTCGGATCGGATTCGCCGAGCTTGGATGCCGGCAACAGTGCCCTCGACACGATCCTGAACGACCACGGCGACCATCGACTTGCGGTATACGCTCGACTGGTGAAGGGCGTGAACGCGAGCCGCGACTTCAAGGTTCTCGACCCGGACAAGACGTTGACGGTACGCAGCGCCGACACCTCGACCGCCGTCTCGATGCTCGGCGACGTCGAGGATGCCTCCGCTGCCGACGCCGGTGTCGACAACGTCACCCTCAACATGGCGATGCGGGTCCATGCTCGCGCGGAGGCCCGGGCCGGGCACCCGGTGAAGGCGACCCGAGTACTCGACCGGATGGTGGAGACCTTCCGCGACAAGGGACTCGCGGACCGGGTGGTGGCGACGATATCGGAGCAGGCAGAGGCAACCAAGGCCGACCTGGCCGCGGAACAGGCCGGTGACTGATCGGCGTGGGCTCTCGCTGCAGCTGCACGCCGCCCCGACCGCCGAGAGAAATCGACCGCTGAATGTCGCGGTGGAGGTGCGCAACAGCGGTTCCGTGTCGTGTCTGGCGGTGGGAGTGGTGGACGGATCCGAATCCGCGTTGCGATATCCGCACTACCGTCCGGCGATCACGCGAGACGGTGTGGTGGTGGCCGACCCCGGCCCACCCGAGGACCCGCTGGTCGGTCCGCTGCGCGCCGTCGACTTCGTCCGGCTCGAAGCTGGCGCGGCCTTCGACCCGACGGCTGCGCGCGGCGGCGCTGCCTTCCTCCCGCTGATCACGTTCGCCAACTTCACCCCCACCCAACCCGGCGAGTACCTGTGCACACTCGAACTCTCCACGGCCAGTGGGAGTGTCGACGACTGGCTGGGGGTGTTCGGCCAGGACGCCGAACGGGACACCGTCGTGCGTCTGATCGCCGAGGTACCGCGCACGGTCATCGACGCACGGCTGCGGATCGAGGTGCGATGACGGCGCCGAAACCGTCCGGGCGGTGGGTGGCCCGGATCGTGACGACGCAGCCCGACGACGTCGACCGGCTGCTGTCGCTGTCGCTCGGCCTCGACGTGTGGGAACGCCACGACGACG
>DATDBL010000085.1:0-40314 GCA_036524855.1 Aldersonia sp.
GGCGAACGCGGCGCGGGTGCGGGGCAGCCGCTCGCGCAGCGCGACCCCGACTTCGACGTACTGGGCGGCGGTGGTGGCCGAGCAGGCCAGGTGGATGGCGATCTCGGTGTGCGCGGCGTGCGACCAGGCGGTGGCGTGCCGTTCGGGCACGCCGGTGCGGCGGCGCGTGAAGCGGCGGTGGAATTCGGCGGCGGTGTTCACCTTGTGGTAGGCGTGCCGGTTCTCGGCGCGGGCCACGCCGACCAGGGCGGCCAGCAGCAGGGTGTCCGCGGCGATCTCCGCGGTGGTGGGCGGGGCCACCTGCGGGGATCGCTGCTCGTCGAACATGCTGTCGACTCTACCCGTCGCACACCGGTTCGGCAATGGTTTTCTCCAAGTCGCCCAACAACTTTCGTGAAACCCACAGCGGGGCCGCGACACGCTACCAGCACCCACCGACACGAATCCGCGCAGCAATCGCCCGCTTGAGCTTCGACCCGCTCGAACCCGCAAGACGGGTCCGCGCCCGACGACCACCTGCACACCATCGGCGCCTTCGCCCGGCGCTGCGGCCTGACCGCCAGCTGCCTGCGCTTCTACGACGACGCCGGGCTGCTCGCGCCCGCCAACGTTTTGGAATGCATTTCCGGAGCGGCCAGCCCGCGCTCGATCGAGCGGCGGCACGCGCACGCCGAACCGTTCCGCGGTCGGCCCGACCGGATCCTCGGCTCGCTGTGTCTCCGGCGGCATCGTGCATCGCCCGACCGCGCAGCTCATCCTGGTCGACACGCCCGGCCTGCAACGGCCGAGGACGCTGCTGGGCAGCGGCTCAACGACCTCGTGCGTGACACGTACGCTGAGGTCGACGTGATCGCGCCGGGGATCCGTGGATTCTCGAGCAGGTGCGTAACGTCGCGCCGAAGACGGTGGTCGGCGACGTCACCAAGACGCGGGGAAGCTGCCGAAGGAGCCGAAGTGGCCGGCGTTCTAGACGGCTGGGTCGATAGCAGACGCCGCCCGCTGCTCGTCGAGGTGGCGCCGAATGGTCTCGAAGGGCCGGAAGGACGCGAGCTGCTCGCGTGCGTTCGCGACGTTGCGGGCGATGTGTTCGTCGGACCGAACCGTCGCTACGGCGGCGGCGATCCTTCGGGCGCTCGGGCGTTCGGTTCGCAGGTCGATGCCGAGCCGGTTGTAGCCGACGCGAGCGTTGATGTCGTTCTTGCCCTCGGTCTTTCCCGCGCACACGACCGGGACGCCGTGACGCATCGCGGCCAGCACGCTGCCGGCGCCACCGTTGGTGACGAACACGTCGGCGTGGTCGAACAGGTGCTCGTAGGGCAGGCGGTCCTCGATGAGGACGTTGGGTTCGGGGAAGCGCCGTCGTAGGTCGGCGGTGTTCTTGCCGCCCGTGGTCACGACCACGAGTGTGTCGGGGTCGGCGCGCAACGCCTCGATCGCGGGCACGATCAACTTCGTCGGATCCTCGTTGTCGACGGTGCCCTGCGAAACCGCGACGACGGTCCGCTGTCCGTCGGTGACGACGGCCGGCAGCGCCGCTCCGGGCCCGTGGTCGGTGCGCGGCGGTGACAGCGGGCCTACGAACTCGCTGTTGGCCGGCACGCGCAGCTGCGGGAAATCGAGGCACGGCGCGCCCCAGAGGTACCGCCGGTACGCGCACACCCCCGCAACGTCGAGGAATCGGTCGGCCGGGATCGGTGTCACTCCTTCGGCGGTCAGGATGTCGCGGTAACGCCGCACCGCGGGTCGCATCGTGCGGTCGAGCATGATCCGTACCCCGCGGTGCACCAGCGCGCCGACCGGCGTCTTCGGGGGACGGAGCCCGAAGAACGGCGGCGGGACCTCGCGGTTGGCGACCAGCAGTGGGCCGGGCGCGACGGTGTACACCGGCACATCGAGCTTTGCGGCCACGAGGGCCTGGGCGTAAAGTGCCGCGTCGCAGAAGAACGCCTGGAAGTCGAAGCCGGACTTGATCTCGGCGATGTCGCGGAAGTGGTGTTCGACGTTGGCGATGAAGATCATCTCGGCGTCGAACGAGATGAGTTGCGGACCCTTCAACGCGGCTCGCTCGGGACAGACGTCCGCGATGTTGTCGCCAGTGATCTCGGACGCCCGGACGAATGGAAAGAACGGAATGCCCAGCGCATCCAGCTTTGGCTGGTAGTGCGGGCCGGCGTACCAGCGGACGTCGTGACCGTGGTCGCGCAGATCCGCTGCGATCCCGGTCAGCGGGTCGAAGTGGCCGTCGAATGGCATCGTCGCAATGAGAATGTTCATCGGACCCCTCCGAGAGAGTTACAGGCGACTGTAGCAGCGCTATAGTGTCTTGGTCTAGTGGAACTGTGGGAGGCAGCGATGGCCGCGCCACGAAACCGGGCCGAGCGTGCGCTTGTCACCCGTCGGCGGATGGTCTCCGCCGGTTACCTGCTGTTCTGCGAGAAGGGCTATCTCGGTACGACGATGAATGCGATCGCGGCCGAGGCCGGGGTCGCCGTGCAGACGCTCTATTACACGTTCCACGCGAAGGCCGAGATCCTCGGCGAGGCGCTCGGCGCCGCAATAGTCGGCTTCGACAACTGGTTCGGTCCGCCGCCGGGGCCCATCATGGTGGAGCGGCTGCTACCGATGCACACCTGGTGGGACGAGTTCGAGGCGGCACTTGACGCCCGGGCTGCGCTGGCCGTCTTCATCGACAACGGTGTGGGGGTGCTCGAGCGGGTCGGCCCGCTCGTCGCGGCGATGCACGGAGGTTCGGGCGATCCGGACGCGGAGGCCGTGATTCGGGTCGGCGAGGAGCGTCGGGTCGAGTCGTACCGTGCGGTCGTCGAGGTGGTCGCCGCCAAGCCGGGTGGGCTGCGACCGGGCCTGGACGTCGAGGGCGCCACGGACCTGCTGGTCGTGCTGTTCAGCGCGGAGGTCTACCAGGCGTTCGCCAACGGCCGGGGCTGGTCGCGTGCACGGTGCGCCCGGTTCTTTCACGAAGTGCTCCCTCAGCAGCTGGTGGGTTGAGCGGTTCGCCGGTCAGAACCGGCTCGAACCTCACCACCCTGGCCATGCCCTTCGCACCCGCCCGAGAGGACAGCCCGTGACGGCCACCGACCCGACGTTCGCCCGTATCACCGACGCGGTGAATGCCTTCCGCGCCGGCGACGCCGCGGCGGCCCGGCGCGACCTGCTCGCCGCGTGGGCCGAGATCGGGCCGATGGGCGACGCCTTCCATCGGTGCACCCTTGCGCACTACCTCGCCGACATGTACGACGACCCCGCGCAGTCGCTGATCTGGGACCTCCGCGCACTCGACGCGGCCGATGCGCTTTCCGACAATCGCGTGCAACAACAGCATTCCAGCCTGCACGTGGCCGGGTTCTACCCGTCGCTGCACCTGAACCTCGCCGACGACCTGCGCCGGCTCGGCTCGTTCGATGCCGCCGCCGAGCACATCGAGCGGGCACGCGAATCGCTGCACACACTCGGTGACGACGACTACGGTGCCGTCATCCGGACCGCGGTAGCCGAGGTGGCCCGAGGCGATTGAAACCGGTCCACCGAACGACGAGAGAGTCATTCGGCGTAGCTACGCCTCCCACCACGGCGCCGGCTCCTCCCGATCCCAGCGCAATTCCGATTCGAGCTGCGCGGCAACCGAAATCAGCAATGGCTCGCTGTTCGCCGGCCCCATCAGCTGCGCGCCCACCGGCAGGCCGTCCACGAATCCCGCGGGCACCGCGACGCTCGGCCAGCCGAGGACGTTCCACGGCCAGGTGTACGGGCACGCGGACGTGATGAGTCTGTCGGTGGCCCAGGCGGTCAGGCCGTCGAGCGCGTCGACCCGGGGTGGGGGCGTCGCCGTGGTCGGCGTGAGCACGACGTCGTAGTCGCGGAAGATTGCCCCGACCTGGCGTTGCAGCCGCGGCTCGAGCGTCCGCGCCGCCCGCAACGGCGGGCCGAGCAGCGCCTGTCCGGTGCGCGCATTCGCCCGCGTGCGCGGGTCGACCAACCGCGGATCCGGTAGTCGCCTCAGCCATTCCGCGATCCCGCCCTGCGCCCGCGGCAGGAACGACGCGGCGAGCGTCGGCGGATACGGCGGGTCCGCGTACGACACCGCGTGGCCCAACTCCCGCAACCGCGACGCGACCCCCTCGACCGTGGTACGCACCACAGGATCGAGCCGAATCCGCAAGCCCGTGAACGGCATCCGATACGACACCGCGATCCGCAACCGCCCCGGGTCGCGACCGACGGCGTCGACAGCCGAGACAGGCGACGGTGTGTGCAGGTCTCCCGAGTGCGGACCGGACGCCAGATCCAGCAGCAGTGCCGCATCCGCGACCGTTCGCGCGAGCGTCCCGTGCACCGTGATGCCGAAGAAGCTCTCCGCCTCCGGCCAGGTGGAGATGCGGCCGCGCTGCGGCTTGATCCCGACCAGGTTGGTCCACGACGCCGGGATTCGCACCGACCCCGCCCCGTCCGAGCCGACCGCCGCCGGCACCAGGCGTGCCGCAACCGCCGCGGCGCTGCCGCCCGACGACCCGCCCGGGGTGCGGTTGCGGCCCCACGGGTTGCGCGTATAGCCGAACGCCCGCCCGTCGGTGAACGGCCACTGTCCCAACTCGCAGGTGTTGGTCTTGCCCACGATGATCGCGCCGGCCTCCCGCAGCCGCCGGACGACCTCGGCGTCGCGGGTCTGGACACGGAACTCGCCCGCGCAGCCGAACGCCGTGGGCTCTCCCGCGACGTCGGTGTCGTCCTTCACCGCGATCGGCACACCCAGCAGTGGGAGGCGCTCACCCGTCGCGAGCCGGCGGTCCGCCTCGGCGGCCTCGTCGAGGGCGGCCGCGCGCCGCACGATCCGGAACGCGTTGAGCGTCGGCTGGCTGGCCTCGATGCGATCGAGCGCGTCGGTCACGGCCGCCACCGAGGTGGTGGTGCCGTCGGCGAGCGCCGTGGCGAACTCGCGCAGGCCGAGGTGTTTTCCGGGCTCGGGTGTCACTGCGTCCACGACACACCACTCTATGGTCGGCATCCCGGAGTTCGTCGGTGCCCCGTGGGAGACTCGCAGCATGCGGCTGTACCGGGAGCGCGCGGTGGTGCTGCGTCGACACAAGCTCGGCGAGGCCGACCGCATCGTCACGCTGTTGACCCGCGAGCACGGCCTCGTCCGCGCGGTCGCGAAGGGTGTGCGGCGCACCCGGTCCAAGTTCGGTGCCCGGCTCGAGCCGTTCGCGCACATCGACGTGCAGCTCTACCCCGGCCGCAACCTCGACATCGTCACCCAGGTCCATACCGTCGACGCGTTCGCCGGCGACATCGTCGACGACTACGCCCGCTACACGACCGCCTGCGCAGTGCTCGAGACCGCCGAGCGGCTCGCCGGCGAGGAACGCGCTCCCGCCCCGAAGCTGCACCAGCTCACGGTGGGGGCGCTGCGGGCGGTCGGGGAGCAGTCCCACCCGCTCGACCTCATCCTCGACGCGTTCCTGCTGCGCGCCATGGGCCACGCCGGCTGGGCGCCCGTGCTCGACGAGTGCGCCCGCTGCGCGACCCCCGGCCCGATGCGGGCCTTCCACGTCGCCGCTGGGGGAGCGGTGTGCGTGCTCTGCCGCCCGGCCGGGGCCGCGAACCCCGCGCCGGGGGTGCTCGAACTGATGGACGCGCTGTACCGCGGCGACTGGGAGGGGGCCGAACACTCCACGCCCGCGCAGCGCAGGCAGGCCAGCGGGCTGGTCGCCGCGCACCTGCAGTGGCACCTCGAGCGTCAATTGCGCACGTTGCCGTTGATCGAGCGCTCCCGCCCGCACGTGCCGGTGGGGCAGGATGATGGCCGTGATCCGTCGCACCGCACCGCCTGACGCGCGTCGAACGATCCGGCCGCCGAGCCCGCACCCGTCCGGCGCCCGACCGCCCGCGATCCCGCCCGAGTTCGTCCCTCAGCACGTCGCGCTGGTGATGGACGGCAACGGCCGCTGGGCCCAGCAGCGCGGCCTGCCACGCACCGCGGGCCACGAACGCGGCGAGGCGGTGCTCATGGACACCGTCGAGGGCTGCATCGAGATCGGCGTGAAGTGGCTGTCCGCCTACGCCTTCTCCACCGAGAACTGGCGCCGCAGCCCCGACGAGGTCCGCTTCCTGATGGGCTTCAACCGCGACGTCATCCGCCGCCGCCGCGACGAGATGCACGCCATGGGGGTGCGGGTGCGCTGGGCCGGGCGGCGACCCCGGTTGTGGCGCAGCGTGATCAAGGAACTCGAGATCGCCGAGGAACTCACCCGCGACAACACCGTGATGACGCTGACGATGTGCGTCAACTACGGCGGACGGGCCGAGATCGCCGACGCCGCACGCGAGATCGCGCGCCGCGCTGCCGCCGGGCAACTCGACCCCGAACGCGTCACCGAGGCGACCATCGCCCGCTACCTCGACGAACCGGACATGCCCGACGTCGACGTGTTCCTGCGCCCGTCGGGTGAGCTGCGCACCTCGAACTTCCTGCTGTGGCAGTCGGCCTACGCCGAATTCGTGTTCCAGGACAAGCTGTTTCCCGATTTCGACCGACGCGACCTGTGGGCCGCCTGCGTCGAATACGCCTCCCGCGACCGCCGGTTCGGCGGCGTGAAGGGATGACCGACCCCACCGAACCTGCCGAGGTCCTGCAACGTCGCGCCGCCGCCGCGCTGTCCGCGTTCGTCGACGTCGCGCTCGACGACGACGGCTCCGTCCGGTTCGACCACTCCGGTGCCCTGTGCTCGCTGCGGGCGGTCACGCTGGTGCCCGGCCTCGACGTGCTGTCGCTCACCAGCGTGCTCGCCTGGGACCGACCACCGACCGCGACCCTCGACGAACGCGTCGCGCAACGCAACGCCGATCTGCAGTTCGGCGCGATCAGCGTGATCCGTCAACCCGAGGGCGCCGACGTGGTTCTGCGTTACACGGTCCCCGCCGGCGGCCTTGATGACGACGCACTCACCACGATGCTGGCACTGGTGCTGACTGGGGTGGAGAGCAGCCGGCAGGGACTGGTGCCCTAGTTCGTCGAGCCGGTGCAATCGCGGCAGGTCCCGAAGATCTCGACGGTGTGGCTGACGTCGTCGAACCCGTACTCTTCGGCGATCGATTGTGCCCACCGTTCCACCGCCGGGCCTTCGACCTCGACTGTGTAGCCGCAGCGGCGGCACACCAGGTGGTGGTGATGGCCAGAGGAGCACCGCCGGTACACCGATTCGCCGGTGTCGGTGCGCAGCACGTCGACCGTGCCGGCGTCGGCCAACGCCTGCAGGGTGCGGTAGACGGTGGTCAGCCCGATGTTCTCGCCGCGCCGGCGCAGCTCTTCGTGCAGGTCCTGCGCGGAGCGGAACTCGTCGATGTCGTCGAGCAGGGACGAGATCGCACTGCGTTGACGCGTGCTGCGCACGCCGACCGGTGGCACGTCAGCCCTCCTGCACGTGCTCGACGGCGTCGACGACGATCCGCGCGAGATGGTCGTCGACGAGTTCGTAGAGCACCTCGCGCCCCGAGCGCTCGCCGCGCACGACCCCCGCCGCCTTCAACACCCGCAGGTGCTGGCTGATCAGCGGCTGGGTGACGCGGAGCGCCTCGACGAGTTCGTGCACGCACCGGGCGGATTCGAGCAACTCCAGCACGATCGCGATCCGCACCGGCGCGGCGAGCGCGCGCAGCAGTTCGCCGGCGGCGTCGAGCGTCTCCTTGGGCGGCAGCGCGGCGGGAGGCCGGTCGAACGGGTCGGTCGTATGCTCGATGATCCGGGGAGCGACATCGTCGGTCGTCGTCATGTCCAGCTCCGTCTCTTATTGCAAACCGATTCCATTTTGATATGCGCAATCGTGCATGTCAAACGTCGTGGCGGGCGGCGACCGGTCGCCGGATAGGCTGAGCGCTGATCTTGTCCGTGGTCGGCACCCGGCCGACCGACGAAGAACGAATGCGAGTTCGAGCCGTGGCACCCAAGTCGAAGGTCGACACCGTCGCCAACCTCGCCAAGCGGCGTGGCCTGGTCTACCAGTGCGGCGAGATCTACGGAGGCACCAAGTCGGCGTGGGATTACGGCCCGCTCGGCGTGGAACTCAAGGAGAACATCAAGAAGCAGTGGTGGCGCAGCATCGTCACCAGCCGCGACGACGTCGTCGGTCTCGACTCGTCGGTGATACTCCCGCGCCAGGTCTGGGAGGCGTCCGGTCACCTCGAGACCTTCACCGACCCGCTCGTCGAGTCGCTTATCACGCACAAGCGCTACCGCGCCGATCACCTCATCGAGGCCTACGAGGAAAAGCACGGTCACCCGCCGGAGAACGGCCTGGCCGACATCCGCGACCCCGACACCGGCGAGCCGGGCCGGTGGACCGAACCGCGAGCGTTCTCCGGACTGCTCAAGACCTTCCTCGGCCCGGTGGACGACGACGAGGGCCTGCACTACCTGCGGCCGGAGACCGCGCAGGGCATCTTCATCAACTTCGCGAACGTGCTCACCACCTCGCGCCAGAAGCCCCCGTTCGGCATCGCCCAGATCGGCAAGAGCTTCCGCAACGAGATCACCCCGGGCAACTTCATCTTCCGCACGCGCGAGTTCGAGCAGATGGAGATGGAGTTCTTCGTCAAGCCGGGCGAGGACGAGCGCTGGCATCAGTACTGGATCGACACCCGGCTGGACTGGTACACCGGCCTCGGCATCGACCCGCAGAACCTGCGGCTGTTCGAACATCCGAAGGACAAGCTCTCGCACTACTCGACCCGCACCGTGGACATCGAGTACCGGTTCCGGTTCCAGGGCAGCGAGTGGGGCGAGTTGGAGGGCGTCGCGAACCGCACCGACTTCGACCTGTCGACCCATGCCAAGCACTCCGGCGAGGACCTGAGCTTCTTCGACCAGACCACCGGCGAGCGCTACACCCCGTATGTGATCGAGCCCGCGGCCGGCCTCACCCGGTCGCTGATGGCCTTCCTCGTCGACGCCTACGCCGAGGACGAGGCGCCGAACGCGAAGGGCGGTGTGGACAAGCGGACCGTGCTGCGCCTGGACCGCCGGCTCGCGCCCGTGAAGGCGGCGGTGCTGCCGCTGAGCCGCAACGCCGACCTCACGCCGAAGGCGAAGGACCTCGCGATGCAGTTGCGCCACCACTGGAACGTCGACTTCGACGACGCCGGCGCGATCGGGCGTCGCTACCGTCGCCAGGACGAGATCGGCACCCCGTTCTGCGTGACCGTCGACTTCGACACCCTCGAGGACCACGCCGTCACGGTGCGCGAGCGCGACACCATGGAACAGGACAGGGTCGCGCTAGACAAGGTCGAGGGGTACCTTGCGCAGCGGTTGATCGGGGTGTAGGCGATTTCTGAGATTCGCCCGATTTGCAGTGCGGCGAACATGGCTGGAGGCTGCGGAAGAGGATGTGATTCGGAACGGAGGCGCGGTCGTAGTGGAGTATCAGTATTGGCTCGTCCGGTACGTTCCCGACACCGTTCGCGGTGAGTATGTGAACATCGGCCTAGTGGTCGGTGGGAGGCACACTGACTGGGCATTTCGGCGAGTTGAACGCTTGACGAGGGCGAAAGCTCTGGGCGGGGCAACCGAAGGCGCGGTGGACTGGCTGAACAACTTCGAGCGCAAGCTCGCAGGGGTGGCCGACTTCAAGCTGTTCCCAACGGATGAGGTCGACGTTCGACCCTCTGTCGGGTGGGTAGAGGCGCTGCGCAGGCGGCTGAGCAACACGGTTCAACTGAGCGAGGCCCGTGTTGCGCGTGGCGATTCGGCGGAGCATCTCGCCGATCTGCTGTTCGCTGCACTTGTTGTTGATCCGCCGCGACGGGTCACCAACTCGACCGTAAGTCGCCTCAGAACGAACTATTCGCAGGCATTTGAACAATCGGCAGCGCGGATGAAGCTCACGCTACGCGAGAACGTCGCGTTCCGAATTGGTCGACAAACGACACCTGTCGACTTCGCTGTCAGCCGTGCGAACGAGGTCGTGCAGTTGACACAAGTCTTGTCGTTCCAGCGGCGGGATGCCAGAGAGCTTCAGCAGCGCATTTTGGCATCAACTCTGGGTGTAGAGCGGCTGCGGCGCGGCGGTGGACGACTGGTTTCGCCGCGCACCGAGGAGCCTCTGGCCGATCTGACGAGTCAAGTGCCCGTTCGGATCTTGTATGCGCCTCCCAAGACAGCGCAACAGCAGGAGACGTTCCAGGTTGCGCTCGAGGCGTGGGCGGACGCCGGCATTCAAGGCTGCCCAGAAGGGGACGAGTCGAAGCTCGTTCACGAACTGGCAGCGGCATCGTGACGTGTGCGCGACGCGGTTGCAATGGACGGACGGGGTTCCCCTGAACCTCTCGGGATCCGTAGCGCTGCGAACCGCGTAGTGAAATGGTTGCTGCAACCGGGCACCGCAGCCGCCATTTCACTACGCAGTCACCGAGCGTGCGGTGCGCCAGCCGCCTCACCCCGCGATCGGCCACTGCAGTTCGGTGACCCACCCCGCCGGGTCCTCGGTGTACTCGATCGTCTGCTCGCGCGCGGAACCGGCTGTGCGGTAGCCGTTGTCGTCGATCCACCGGCCGAGCGCCTGCCAGGCCACGTCGACGGTGTCCATCGCGCCGCGGTGTACCAGGGTCGCGGCGCGGTCGACGGTGGCGAGGTCGCGGATCGCGAAATCGAACTGCGGTGACGGCTCGGCGTTGACGACGACGCCGGCGTGGATGAGCACCGCGCCCTCCGGGGTGTCCTCGTACTCGCTGATCGCGGTGCCGGCGATCGGCACGCCCGCGTGCTGCAGGCGTGCGCTCAACTCGCCGAACAGGGGCGAGATGACCGGGCCGATCGAACTCGACTGGTAGCCGTCAGCGGTGGCGGTCAGTTCCGCGACACGAACCGCGGGAAGGGACTTGACGACGACGTCGGGAGTGGACATGGTTTCCTCGCTTTCGATGATCCGGAGTCTCGTCTCGACCTGGGTGAGCCGTGCCCGGTCGGCGGCGATCTGCTGCTGCAACTCGGTGCGGCGCAACCGCAACATGCCGCGCAGTTCCGCGACATCCACGTCGTCGTCGAGGACAGTGGCGACCTCCGACAGCGTGAATCCGAGGTCCTTCAGCGCGACGATCCGGTTGAGCCGGGCCAGCTGAGCGGCACCGTAGTGTCGGTAACCCGTTGCGGGATCGACGTATTCGGGCACCAACAGCCCGATCGCGTCGTAGTGGCGCAACATCCGCACCGATACCCGGCCGTGGCGGGCGAAATCTCCGATGGTGAACATGACGTCTCTCGGTCTACGACCTCACACGGTGTGAGGGTCAAGCCCGCTCAGAAGCGACCGCCGCCGATGCGCCGGGAGGACCCCGCCCCGCCGAACGAGCCGGGGCTGCTCCGACGACCGCCGCCGCTGCCGTAGCGGCGGCCCTGGGAACCGCCGCCGAACCCGCCGCGCAGCACGCTGTCGATCAGGATGCCGGTCAGGATGGCCCCCGTCTGACCGCCGCCGCTCTGCCGCGGCGGCTGCTGGCTGCGTTGCCACTGCTCCACGTCCGCCTGCGCGGCCAGCAGCGCCCGCGAACCCAGTTCGGCGGCCGCGCGCGCGTGCGCGAGTCCCGCGTTCGGGTCGGTCGGGCCGAGGCGCTCCGCCTCGGCGAGGTGCCGTTGGGCCTCGGCGAGGCGGGTGCGGGCCTGCACGTTGACGGCGCCGCGTCGGGTGTTGACGAAGTCGGCGGCGGCGTCGACCTGGCTGCGCGCGGCGGTCAGCGTCTGGTCGAACAGTTCGCGGGTCCGCTCGGCCTCGCGTTTGCGGTCGGTCGCCACGGCGATCGCCTCGTCCAGGTCGACGTCGGCGGCCATCAGCAGGTTGTAGGTGCCGAGCGGGTTGGTGTCCTTCTCGGTCGCGGCGCGCGCGAGCGCGGCCTCCCCGGCGGCGCGGCTGCGGGCCAGTTCCTGATCGCCGTTCGGGGCGAGTTCGATCGCGGTCTGCACCTCGTCCTGGATCTCGGCGATCACCGCGGGCAGCGCGGCGATGGCGGTGCGGATGTCGCTGGCGGCGTGGTCGACGGCGTCGAGCAGCGCTCCCGCCTGGGTCAGCGCTCCCTCCGCGGCCCGGATGGCCGCGACCGCCGGACCCTGCCTGCCCGCCGGCAACGACGCCGCCTCGCGTCCGGCGGTGATGTTCTGGTCGGCGAACGCGAGTTGGCCCTTCGCCATCTCGACGTTGCTCGCAATCGGGGCGATCACGTTCTGGGGGAACTCGCCGCGCAGCGCGGTGAGCGTCTGCTCCGATTCGGGGATGCGGACGCTGATGTCGACCACTTGTTGGGTGAGCGCGGCGAGGCGTTGCGGCGCATCGATGAGCAGGTCGCGCATCGCATCGAACTCGGCGACGCGGGCGTCCAGGTCGTGGTCGGCGCGCCCGCAGCTGTTGATCAGCTCGACCAGCAGGTCACGCTGCTGCTGCGGGCTCTCCGGCAATGCGTCGTCGAGTCGCTGCCGGATCGAGAAGGCCTGAGCAAGCGCACCTTTCGCGTCCTGGTAGGCAGAGTCGAAGGGGCGGACCGCCTCGTCGCCGAACTCGCCACGGGCCAGTTCGAGCTCCTCGCCGCTCGTGCGCAGCGCGTTGTCCATCTCGACGAGCACCTCGGCCGAGCGCGACTGCAGCGCCGGCAGCGGCAGCGCCGCCAACGCGTCGGTGTTTAGCGGGTCCACCTCACGGGCGGCCTCGGCCTGCGCCGCCATCGACTTGGTCCGGCGCCGGCGCAGGTACACGTAAGTGCCGGCTCCGCCGGCGACCACCACGGCACCGCCGACGAGCACGGCGCCGGTGGAGACGCCCCCCGAAGGCTGCATTGCGTCGCCGATCCCACCCGCCGCCGCGATCGCCGCGCCCGCCCAGTCGTCGCCGCGCAACGCCGGTTCGATCTCGTTCGTCTCGATGTCGGTCTGCTCGGAAGCTGTGACCTCACTCATGGCGGACGGCACCGAGAAGGCGTACGCCCGGTCCACGGTCGCGACGGACAGCAGCACGTCCCGGTCCCCGAGGGCGCTCAACTGTGCGGTCTGTTCCGACCACGCCGACGGATCCTGCCCCGCGAAGTCCGCGACGTAGACCACCCACAGCCGGATCCGCTCGGAGTTGTAGAGGTCGTCGAGCGCGGCCTGGACGTCGGTGACCTGGTCGTCGTCGAGTGCCTGGACCTGATCGGTGATCTGGGTCGGGAGCCGCAACGGTTGCTCGGCCACGGCGACTACGGGTGCGCCGAGCAGTGCGAGCAACAGGAAGCCGAGGAGTGCGGGGAGCATGCGCGGGCGCAGGGGCATGCGGACGAATGTATAGGCACGTGTGGCGCGAAACGCCCGGACGGGTCGTGACGCGGTGCCCCCGACTGGCAGACTTGACGCGTGACCTTCACTCCGGAACGCAGCCGTGCTGCGTATCGCGACGAGCCGCCGCGGCGCGGCGTCGGCCACGCGATCGTGCGTTGGCTGCGTCGACTCGTCCTCGGTGCCGTTTTGATCGGCATCGTCGTGGTCGGCGGGACCGCGGTGCGGGTGTGGCAGGTCGCCCGGATCAACGACTACACCCCCGCGGACGCGATCGTGGTGCTCGGTGCGGCGCAGTATGCGGGCACGCCGTCGTCGGTGTTCGAGGCGCGGCTCGAGCAGGCGCGCAAGCTGTACGAGAGCGGGGTCGCGCCGCTGGTCGTGACGGTCGGCGGCAAGCAGCCCGGTGACGAGTACACCGAGGCCGCGGCCGGCAAGATATACCTGACCGAGCAGGGCGTGCCCGAGGATTCGATCGTCGCGGTGGAGGAGGGATCCGACACGCTGCGCAGCATCGAGGCCGTCGGCGACGAACTGCGCGGGCGTGACCTGTCGTCGGCAGTGCTGGTGAGCGACCCGTGGCATTCCCTGCGCACCCGCACGATGGCCCGGGACAACGGGCTCGAGGCGTGGACGGCGCCGACCCGCCAGGGCCCCGCGGTGTTCACCCGTGAATCCCAACTGCACGGGATAGCGCGCGAGACCGGGGCGCTGCTGTGGTACCAGCTCACCCACTCCTCGGCCGACTTCGATTACACCGCGGCTCAGTGAGTACCTGACCCATGACGACGCCGTACGGCGCCCACGACCATGCGCGCATGGTCGCCGATCCGCCGAAGAACGCCGGGCTGCCTGGCACCGAAACCGCCCACCGCGGCGACTTCTCCCGCGACCGCGCTCGCGTGCTGCACTCGGCGGCGCTGCGCAGGCTCGCGGACAAGACGCAGGTCCTAGGGCCGCGGGACGGGGACACGCCGCGCACGCGGCTCACCCATTCGCTCGAGGTCGCGCAGATCGGACGCGGTATCGCCGACGGACTCGGGTGTGACCCCGACCTCGTCGATCTCGCCGGCCTCGCCCACGACATCGGTCACCCGCCGTACGGCCACAACGGGGAGCGTGCGCTCGACGAGTTCGCGGACGCCGCGGGCGGGTTCGAGGGCAATGCGCAGAACCTGCGGATCCTCACGCGACTCGAGCCCAAGGTGCTCGACGCCGCGGGGGACAGCGTCGGGCTGAACCTCTCCCGCGCGGCACTCGACGCCACCACGAAGTACCCGTGGCCGCGGCCCGCGCCGGGTGCCAAATTCGGCGCCTACGACGTCGACCTCGACCGGCTCGCGTGGATTCGCCAGGGGGCGCCGGCGGGGCGTCAGTGCCTGGAATCACAGATCATGGACTGGGCCGACGACGTCGCCTACTCGGTGCACGACGTCGAGGACGGCGTGATCGCGGGCCGGATCGACCTGCGTGCCCTCGCCGACTCCGCCGAGCAGCGCGCGCTGGCCGAACTCGGTGCCGCCGCGCACCCCGAGCGCAGCGCAGACGAGTTGGTCGACGCCGCGCAGCGCCTCTCCGACCTGCCCGTGGTGGCCGCGGTGCGCAAGTTCGACGGCACGGTCGCCGGTTCGGTCGCGCTCAAGCGGCTGACCAGCGAGTTGGTGGGCCGGTTCGCGACCGCCGCGGTCGCGGGCACCCGGCGGCGGTCCGGTACGGACCCGCTGGCCAGATTCGACGCGGACCTGGTGGTGCCGCCGGTGGTCGCGGCCGAGGTCGCGCTGCTCAAGACCGTGGCGTTGCGGTATGTGATGTCGGATGCCGGGCATCGGGGTCGTCAGGCCGAGCAGCGCGCGCGTATTCACGCCGTCGCGCAGTGGCTGTTCGCCGCCGCACCGCACGGGCTGGATCCCGCGTTCCTGCCGGCGTGGGCCGAGGCCGCCGACGCTGGCGATACTGCAGCGCGGATGCGGGTCGTGGTGGACCAGATCGCGTCGTACACGGAGAGCCGGCTCGAGCGAGTCGCCGAAACACTGCCGTAGCGGCGTCGGCGCCGCGGGCTAGACTCGCTGCCGTGCCAGGCCGAATCCCCGATCGTGACATCGCGGCCATCCGCGAACGCGCCCGCATCGAGGACATCGTCGGCGACTACGTGTCGCTGCGGCGCGCGGGCGGCGACTCGATGAGGGGGCTGTGCCCGTTCCACGACGAGAAGTCGCCGTCGTTCCACGTGCGGCCCAACCACGGGCACTTCCACTGCTTCGGCTGCGGCGAGGGCGGCGACGTCTACTCCTTCCTGCAGAAGATCGAGCACATCAGCTTCGTCGAATCGGTCGAGCAGCTGGCCGACCGGATCGGCTACCAGATCTCCTACGAGGGCGGCGGCACGTCGGTGCAGCGCGACCGGGGCACCCGCACCCGCCTCGTCGGGGCCAACGCCGCCGCGCAGGAGTTCTACGCCGCGCAGCTGCGCGAACCCGAGGCTGCCGCGGCGCGGGCGTACCTCACCGAACGCAACTTCGACGGCAACGCCGCCGTGGCATTCGGCTGCGGTTTCGCCCCGGGTGGCTGGGACACGATGACAAAGCACCTGCTGCGCAAGGGGTTCGAGTTCAAGGAACTCGAGGCGGCCGGGCTGTCCAAGCAGGGTAAGCGCGGCCCGATCGACCGCTTCCACCGCCGGTTGACCTGGCCGATCCGCAATCTCGCCGGCGACATCATCGGCTTCGGCGCGCGCAAGCTGTTCGACGACGACACCATGCCCGGCAAATACGTCAACACGCCGGAAACGGTGCTGTACAAGAAGTCCCAAGTGCTGTTCGGGCTCGACCTGGCGAAGCGGGACATCGCCAAGGGGCACCAAGCGGTTGTCGTCGAGGGCTACACCGATGTGATGGCGATGCACCTGGCGGGGGTGAAGACCGCCGTCGCGTCCTGCGGCACGGCGTTCGGCGAGGAGCACCTGGCGGTGTTGCGCCGGTTGCTGTTGGACGACAACTTCTGGCGCGGCGAGATCATCTACACCTTCGACGGCGATGCGGCGGGGCAGGCGGCGGCGATGAAAGCCTTTGCCGGGGACCAGAACCTCGCCGGGCAGACCTATATCGCGGTGGCGCCGGACGGGCAGGATCCATGCGAGTTGCGTCAGAGCGGCGGTGACGCTGCGGTGCGCGACCTGGTGGCGCGGCGGGTGCCGTTGTTCGAGTTCGTCCTCAAGGGGCTGTTGGCCGAGTACGACCTCGACACCGCGGAGGGACAGGTCGAGTCGCTGCGCCGGGCGGTCCCGGTGGTGGCGAAGATCAAGGACGACGCGCTGCGCAAGGCGTACGCGACGCGGCTGGCCGGCTGGGTCGGCTGGGACGACATCCCGCAGGTGATCCGCCGGGTGGGGGAGGAGGCCCGTGGCAAGGGCCCGCCTCCGCAACGCTCGCAGCGGCGGCGGTCGGCGCCCGAACCGGCGACGCGTCCCAATCCCGCCGACCCGGTGCTGCGCCCGCAGCGCAACGCGTTGAAGTCGGCGCTGCAGTATCCGGCGATTGCGGGGACGGTGTTCGACGCCCTGCCGCCGGAGTCGTTCACCCATACCGCCTACGCGGCCGTGCGGACGGCGATCGCGGAGGCCGGGGGGACGCGGTCGGGGCTCGGCGGGTCGGAGTGGGTGAGCGCGGTCGCGGATCGGACGAGCGATCTGATGTTGCGGTCGCTGGTGATGGAGTTGGCGGTCGAACCGCTGCCGACCGCGACCGAGGCGTCGGTGCCGCGCTACATCACCGGGGTGCTCGCGCGGTTGCAGGAGGTGTGGGTGGGCCGGCAGGTCGCGGAGTTGAAGTCCAAGCTGACGCGCATCTCGCCGGTGGAGGATCCCGACGGGTACCACGCGCTGTTCGGCGACCTGGTGGCGCTCGAGCAGTACCGGCGCAGCCTGCTCGAGCAGGCGATGGGCAACGCCGACGACGACTTCGCGGTCGGCTGAGCCTGCCTACTTCTTCAGCTGGTCCTGCGGCACGAGAACGGTGGTGCGCTCGTCGATCGGCTCCATCGGCTCGAGCTTCGGCTTGGTGCTCAGGGTGTCGGAGAGCTTCTGCCGGCCCGCGCCCACCGCCTTCTGCGTGACCGGGCTGTTGAGGAACGCGCGGGTGGTGCTGACGATCTGTTCGTAGCGGGCGCGCCCGGCCTTCGCCCCGAGCACGTACCCCACGGCGACGCCGATCAACAACCGCAACATGGCGCTCCTCCCGTCGAAGACGTCCCCATCCTGCCCGACGCCCGCGACCCGTGTCGACGCACCCCGGCGGCGGGGGTGTCAGCAGGCGATTTGGGCCGGTCTGCGCCGATGCGCTAGAGTCTGTCTCCGGCCCGATCGGCAACGGGAGGGTCGCCAACGGTCCCCTGTAGCTCAATTGGCAGAGCATTCGACTGTTAATCGAACGGTTGCTGGTTCGAGTCCAGCCGGGGGAGCCATACGCTCTCTGACCTGCGGTAACTCGGGTCGGGGGGCGCTCTTGTCGGTCGAGATGCGGTTTCTGGTTCGTGTTCCTTCCCAGACGGAATGCCCTCTGACCTGCATCGATGCGACTGACCATACGATCTGCGCTGCGCGGTCGGCGGAGATGGTTCAATCGCAGTCGAACCGCGGGTGCACTCCCTCTGACCTGCAGAAATCTTCCTTTCGGGCGAGTGCGGGAGTCGACTCGACACGGAATCGAGACGTTTTCGCGAATCTAGCCGCTGTCCGGCAGCAGGGTGAATGCCTGCACATGGCTGGGGCGCACGACGCGGAAATGCCGGTGGTCGAGCGTAGCGATTTCCTCGACGCCGAGTCGCTCGGCGAGCGCGATCACCGAAGCGTCGGTCGTGCCGAGCGGCAGGTTGTCGCAGCGTCCGACCAGCTCGGCGACCCGCGACACGTCGGCGCGCGTGAGGCTGACCAGATCGAAATCTCCTGCTGCCACGGACTCGAGGAACGCGACCTCGGCGAGGGTCCCGATCTTGGTTTCCAGCAGATAGCCGATCTCGGCGATCACGGTCTGGGGCAGAAGCATTCGACGGTTGGCAAGCCGCAAACCCGTGAACAACTCAACGCATGCGTGGTGGTCGGAGTCCCGGCGATCGGCCGCGGCAAAGATCGGGCCGGTATCACACAGGATCACGAGCGTTGGGCACCAAAACCGTCAGCGAGGATCTCGTCGACTCGCCGTGCGTTGTCCGTGCGACCGTCATTGGATTCACCGACGCCGAAGAACCGGGGAGGCCACTCGCCGGGCGACGGTTGCGTTGTCAGTCGACGCACGTCGGCGAGCACCGCCTTGACTTGATCGTCGGGGAGGCCTTCGATCAGGTGAATCAGTTCGTCGCGACTCGCGGTCATACAGCCAAGTGTAGGCAGGCGCACCGACAGGCGGGGGCTGGCGAGGGTCGAGTTGAAGGACAAGGTCGCGGATGATCTCGGCGCTCGCCCGATTCGGCGACGGAGAGCAGCCGGCACGCCGTTTTGCACCGGCGCCATGGTCCTATGGCCACGTGCCGCCTGTTGGCGCGCGGCTTGGTAGCACCTCACGGGCCTTTGCGATCGTCACTTTGTTCGCGCGCTCGCGGATGCGCTCGTTGGCCGCGGACGGTTCGTCCTGTTCGGCGTGGTGGCGCCGGGCACTGCACGGTGTCATCGCAACCCCAGCTGTTCCTCGAGCAGATTCCAGTCCTCGCCACGGTCGCCGCGCGCCTGAACGGTGCGGGGTTCCCCCTTCGGCGGGATCAATGTCTTCGTCACAGTGCCCTTGGAAGCCTTGCCGTCCACCATTTCGACGACGGTGACAAGAATCCCGTGCTTCGGATGCTCTTTGGTGAACGAGTAGCGTTCCGCGTCGCCAGTGCGGCCGACCGTGTCCGGACGGTGTGGCCAGTTACGCCAACCATTGCTACTCACTGTTCGGGTCCCTTCGATGTTGGTGTTGAATCGCGGTCTGCGGTTCCCCCGAACTGCCGGCAGATCGGCTCCGCCGGCATCACGGACGACTCCTTATGCGGCCGAGGCTCGGCAAGCTCAGCGTTCCCGTGGGCAATCGGGCTGACTGCGGAGATCGATGAGCTGCGGATTCCGCTTCTTCGGCATCGTGCTCCTCATTATTGACGCCTCGCAGGTTCGTGGGAATCCCAGTGGCGGTGGCGCCGAGCGACTCGGTCAACCTCGAAGTCGCCGGCAACGACACGGAATCGACACGGTTTCGCGCGAGACGCTTCGTAACACAAGAACAGGCGAGATGGCCGGAGCAGCCGCAACGGGACGGCTGAGACTCGGTGGGACGTGGTGACATGGACCCGAAACAACGAACGGTTGCTGGTTCGAGTCCAGCCGGGGGAGCTTTGTGCCCACTCTGACCTGCGGATATGTGTCCGCGTCCGGTTGATTGCCAGTCGGGAATCGAACCATCGACACGCTTTGCGACACGTTTCGCGCCAGCACGACGGTGGTTTGTTCCGATGATCGGGCGGTTCGCCGACTCGTATGCCCACTCGCAAGGCGACTCGATCGTTGGTGGCCGGATCCCGCCGCGGGCGGGGTGGTCATGCGGTCCCAAGTAGTGCAAGTCCAGCCGTTCGGGGGTTGAAATCAACTTGACGGCTATCGTGAAGGACGCAATCGGCAACGTGGTGCCTCGCCGCCGCCCACTCCCCTGGCCGATGATGCGTTCAGGTTCGTCCGTATGGCCAGAACTTCGGACGATCTGTTCGATGCATACCGCAACTTGTTTCTCGCTTCGAGTCAGGCTCGGATCCGACGTAGCCGCCGTCGAACACGACCGCCCCGGCCACCGGGCTGGGCCGGGTCAGCAGGTGGTGGGCGAGCAGGCAGGCGCCCTGGGAGAACCCCCACACGACGATCCGGTCGTCGCCGAAGCCCGCGGCGAGGTGGTGGTCGATGCGTCGAGCGCGTTCGTCAGGTCCGGCTCGTCCTCCCCGAGGGAGACAAAGGAAATGCCATCCCTCGACCGCGAGTCGCTGCGCCTGGTCCCGCATGAACGTCGGCGTCTGGCCGCGGCCGTGCACCGCGAGGACGAGGCAGAACGGCGTGAACGGCGCGGCGGGCAGCGGCACCGACCACAGGCCCGCGGGTACCGACCCCCTGGGGATCACGAGCAGGTCGATGTCACCACCGAGCAATCGAGGCAGCAACGCGGCGCCATCGCCGATCTCGAGATTCGGCCGACCACCAGCGCGGCCGTCGCGGCGAGAATTGAGGGTGGCTCGCATCGGAAAGCCGACACCTGGTGAGCGACAGTTGGGATGCCACCCACCAGGTGCCGGAGATCGGTCTGTGTCAGCGGACCAGTACTGCTTCCTGCGCCGAAGCATCTCGGACGTGAGCGTCGGCATCCTTGTCGAGTGCGTGGCCTTCGACGTCGAGGTCGGGGATGATCTTGTCGAGCCACTTCGGCAGCCACCATGCGCTTTTGCCCATGAGCGCGAGAAGTGCGGGCATGAGAATCAGTCGAACGATGAAGGCATCGGCGAGGACACCGACTACCAGACCGAAGGCGATCGATGCCGCTACCGCCATGGTGCTGGTTGCGAATCCGGCGAAGACGAACACCATGATCGCTGCCGCCGATACCAACACCGGTGCAGAGGTTTTGAAGCCGGAGACCACCGCGTCCTTCGGTGACATTCCCCGCGAGTGCATCTCCTGGATCCGAGACACGAGGAAGACCTGGTAGTCCATGGCCAACCCGAACAGCACACCGACCAGGATGATCGGAAGGACACTCAACATCGGATCACCTTGCGGCGCGGGGATGATCGCGTCGAGCCATCCCCACTGGAACACAGCGACGCTGCCGCCGAAGGCGGCTCCCACCGACAACAGGTAACCGAGCGTGGCCACGAGCGGAACCAGCAACGATCGGAACATGATCGTCAACAGGACGAACGAGAGCAACACGATGACGATCACGTACTTGATCAAGGCCTGATGCAGTTGCGTGTCTGCGTCAATGCCCATGGCGGTTTCGCCGGTCACCTCCAAGTGAACACCGGAGATCGAGTTTGCTCGATCACGAATGTCGTTGACGAGGTCCTTCGTGGTGTCCTCGATCGGCCCGCCGGTCGGCACCACGTTGAACAATGCCGAACTTCCGTCGCTGCTGGGGACACCTGCATCGACACTCTGCACCCCGTCGAGAGCCGCGAGTTGCACCTGTATTGCTTGCGGATCGTCTGCCGCGGTACCGCCTTCGGCGATGACCAGCAACGGGCTTTGGGTGCCACCGAATTTGTCGACGATCAGATCGTAGGCGTGACGCTGGGTGGACGCGGGGTCCAAACCGCCGGGCACGTTCTGTGCCGTCTTCATGTCGAGCATGGGAAGTGCGACGATGAGAAGAACACCGACGCCGGCGACTATCGAGACGAGTGGACGACGCACCAGGAAGCCGACCCAGCTGCTGAACAGTCGGTCACTGCGCGACTTCTCGACCTCGTCGGCCGCGTCGGCAGGTGTCCGTGCTGTGAGGGTGTCGCGTTGTTGACGGGGCAATGCTCGCCTGCCCAGGGTCTTCATCATCACCGGGAGCAGTGTCATCGACATCAACACGGCGATGAGAACGCCGAAGGCTCCTGCCATGCCCAGGTCGGTGATGAAGCTGATTCCCACGACGCTCAAGCCCGCCAAGGCGATGATCACGGTCAGTCCGGCGAACACGACCGCGGTTCCGGCGGTACCGACTGCCCGACCGACTGCGGTCTCGACGTCGTGCCCGGCACGGAGTTCGGTGCGAAAGCGGGTCAGGATGAACAAGCTGTAGTCGATACCGACGGCCAATCCGAGCATGGTGGCCAAGGTGATGGTGGTGGGTTCGATAGGGCTGAGTGCCCCGTAGGCGAGAATGCCGACGGTACCGACGCCGACACCACTGAGTGCGACGAGCATGTTCGCCCCCGCGGCCAGTAGCGAACCGAAGGTGAGGAAGAGCACCACGAACGCCACCAGGATGCCGGCGATCTCGCCGATGCCTCCGACCGGCACGGCAGGCTCGAACAACTGCCCACCCACCTCGGCAGTGAGAGTGCTCGGTGCACCGTCCGCGACCGCGAGCATCCCGTCGTATGCGGCGATCTGCTGATCCTTGTCCATCGGATCGAACGTCACCGTCGAGACGACCGTGGTGCCATCAGAGGAGACGTACGGGTCCCGGGCGTCGAACGGGTCACTGACCGAGGCGACACTCGCGCTACCCGCTGCCGAGTCGAGTACCGCATCGATTTGATCGCGCACCCCGGTATCTGTGACCGGTACGTCGTGCGCGCTCTCGATCACAAGGTGCAGAGTTTCTGGTTCGGCTTCCGGCCCACCGGACGTGGGGAACTTCTCCGAGACCACCGCCATCGCAGCAGCGGCGCGTGTGTCCGGCATCGACGGTGCGGCATTTTCACTCTCCGAAGATCCGGCTCCGACCAGTACACCGGTCATCGCGACGAATGCGAGTACCCACGCGATGACGACGAGGAGTCGGTGGCGGGCGCTGATACGACCGATCCACGCTAGGACGAGCGACATGATTCTCCTGAAGGAGTCCTACGATTTCTCGCGCTCGACATCGAGCGCGATCGGACTCGTCCAGCATGTACGTGCGGCGTCGACGCGTCGTCGTCCTCTCGGATCGTTCGATGTACTGCAGATGAAGTACATCGTGGCAATTCAGGTGACGAGACCGGCCCGGTAAGCGAAGGCGATCAGCTGGGCACGGTCTCTGGCGCCGACTTTCGTCATGGCGCGGTTCGCGTGCGTTTTCACGGTAAACGGTGAAACGTGCATCTCGGACGCAATCTCGGCGTTGCTCTTGCCGGACGCGGCCGCGATCACCACGTCGCGTTCCCGCGGAGTCAGGGATGTGAACCGATCCGCCAACGACGAATCGATCACGCGGCGGGGTTGCTCTGCAACGTGTTCGATCACCGACGCGGCGGCTTCGGACGACAACGCACCTCGTCCTGCCGCGACGTCCTCGATCCCCGAAACCAACTCGGCTGGCCCGACTCCCTTGCTCAGGAACCCGTTGGCGCCCGCCTGGAGTGCGGACAGGACGTTGGCGTCTTGATCGAAAGTCGTCAGAACGACGATCTTGATTGCGTCGGCGGATGCGAACTCGCGAATTCGCCGCGTCGCCTCCACCCCGTCGATACCGGGCATTCGAATATCCATCAAGATCAAGTCCACGGACTTCGACTTTGCCACTTCGACGGCCCGAAGCCCGTCTGCGACGTCGGCCACCACTTCGATACCGTCGGCAGAGTCGAGTATCGCCCGCAGGCCGTACCGGATCATGTCTTGATCGTCGACAATCATCACCCGTATCACCGACGTTGCCTCCCTTGTGCCGGCACACGAGCTCGTACGCAGAAGCGGTGTCCGTTGTCGTCCACCTCGAGTGACCCGCCGGCGGATGTGACCCGTTCACGCATTCCGACGAGGCCGAGACCGCTTCCCTCCGGTCGCAGCGGTGCGCCTGCGTTTCGATGATTGCTCACATCGACCAGGACGTGCTCTCGGGTGCTGGAGATCTCGAGCCGCACCGCACCGTCACCGTGACGGTGCGAGTTGGTCAACGCCTCCTGAACTATTCGATACACCGCCACGTCCACCGTGGGGTCGAGGTTCGCTGCATCGACCGAGATCTGCGCATTCACCTGCAGGCCGATCGACCGGTAGGAATCGACCAACTCGGACAACCGCGCGACACCCGGCACTGCATTGTCGCCGTACTCGTCTTCGGCTCCCTCACGGAGCACATTCAAAATGCTCTGGGTCTCGTGCAAGACGGCCTGCACACCCGCGCGGGCCGATTCGATTGCCCGCCGGGATTTCTCCGATCCCGTGGGCAGGCTCACCTCCGCGACGCCCAGGTTCATGCTGATCACGGCGACCTCGTGGCCGACCACGTCGTGGAGGTCGCGCGCAATCCTCAAGCGTTCCTCCACGACACGGCGATGTGTTTCGACTTCGCGCGCCGCAATGGCGTCGCGGGCGCGCTCGTCCTGGGCGGTCCAGTACCTGTCGCGATTGCGGATCGCGTTGCCTATCGCTGCGGCGGTGACCGAAGCGAAGAAGCCGGAAATAGCTGCAGGATCGAACAATCCCGCATTGTTGGCATACACGGAGGCACCGAACGCCACCGCACCGGTGACGATGCCCGCGCCGAACGCAGACGCCCCGCGCAGCGCCATCGCAAACACGGTGAACACCGCCATGGTCCAGATCACCAGTGGGTCCCAGAACACCGCGTCGAGGACCACCCCCGCCAGAACGAGGAGCAGACCCACCCACGGGTACCGACGCGATACCAGCACTCCCGCCATCGCCGTCACGATCGCGACAAAACCACCGATCGGCGCAGCCGCAAATGCCAAGACGAACAGTTCGACGACACCCGCGAGCATCGATACCGCGAACGCGATCCGACTCAGCACCGAGATCTGCCGGAACCATGGCCTTCGAATCCGTGGGATCTCGATATCGTTGGAACGCATGCTGTCAGTTTCCCTCACACGCAGCGCACGCATTGGACGGCGCCTCAGCGTGGGAGTTCCGCACGGGCGTGTCACGGCCGCGTTGCTTCGATTATCGGGTCGGGTCGCAGCGCAACCGTCGGGGATATGCTCGGTTCACCGGTGCCACCACGGCGCCGTGTGGGAGTTTCGAGGCGAACGATGGCCCACGTCGATCCGTTGGCAACGCAGCGGGATCAGTACGCCGGGATACCGGCGGAGCTGGTGGCTGCCGGCTTCGAGGATCCTGAGGAAATCGGACGCGGCGGGTTCGGGGTGGTGTACCGCTGTGTCCAGCCCACGCTCGCCCGCACCGTCGCGGTCAAGGTTCTCCTCGCCGACCTCGAGCCGGACAACGTCGAGCGGTTCGTCCGCGAGCAGATCGCGATGGGCAAGCTCTCCGGGCACCCACACATCGTGAGCATCTTCCAGGTCGGCACCACCGCCACCGGCCGACCGTACATCGTGATGCAGTTCCACCCTCACGGTTCGTTGGAGGCCAAGACTTCCGATGGCGGCCCGATCGGTTGGCGGGATGCGCTGCATGTCGGGGTGAAAGTGGCGGGTGCGTTGGAGACCACGCACCGGCGTGGCACGCTCCATCGTGACGTCAAGCCGGCGAACATCCTGCTCACCGAGTACGGTGAGCCGCAGCTGACGGATTTCGGCATCGCCCGGATCACCGGCGGGTTCGAGACGTCGGATGGCACGATCACCGGTTCGCCCGCCTACACCGCCCCGGAGGTGCTGCGGGGACATCCGCCGGACGTGACCTCCGACGTGTACGGTCTGGCGTCCACGCTGTTCTGCGCCGCGACGGGGCACGCGGTGTTCGAACGCCGTTCAGGTGAGCAGATGGTGGCGCAGTTCCTGCGGATCACCCGCCACCCGATGCCGAGCCTCAGTGATTCGGGTTTGCCGGCCGACGTGTGCGCCGTGATGGAGCGGGCGATGTCGAGGGATCTGGAGCTCCGGCCGGCGACGGCCGCGCAGTTCGGGGAGCAGTTGCGTGAGCTGCAGCGCCGCCACGGTATACCGGTCGACGACATGCCCGTCCCCATCCCGGCCCCCAGCACTCGTTCCAACCCGGCGCGATCGACGGGCACGCTGCCTCGTGAGTACCCCGCCGGGACGCTGTCGCCACCCGCGCCGGCGACCCGGTTCCTGCCCCCGGTCTCGCCGCGCCCGCTCGTCGACCGCGGTCGGTTGATCGACCTCCTGCGGGCGGGAGAGACCAGGAAGCTCACGGTGATTCACGGCCCCACCGGTTTCGGCAAGAGCACGCTGGCCGCGCAATGGTGCGAGCGGTTGACCGCGGAGGGGGTCGCCGTGGCATGGCTGACCGTCGACCATGACGACAACAACGTGGTCTGGTTCCTGTCGCATCTGACCGAAGCCATCCGCGTGGTAGCCCCGGCACTTGCCGGCGAGCTCGTCGAGATGCTGGAGGAGCACGGGGACGAGGCGCAGCAGTACGTGCTCACCTCGCTGATCAACGAGATCCATCGGAGCGGGACGCGATGGACTCTGGTGATCGACGACTGGCATCTGATCACCGACACCGCGACCATCGACGCGCTGCGCTACCTGCTGGACAACCTGAGTCCCGGGCTTCGGCTGGTGGTGACCGGGCGTAAACCGAGCGGGCTGCCGATGAGCCGCCTGCGCATGCGCGACGAGGTCGTCGAAATAGGCACCACCGCGTTGCGTTTCGACACTGCGGAGTCGGAGAGTTTCCTGGTCGACGTGAATGGGCTGGACCTCGACCACAGCGACGTCGATGAGCTCACCGCGAAGACGGACGGCTGGGTCGCCGCGCTGCAACTGGCGTCGCTGTCGTTGCGCGGGTGCGAGGATCCGGCGCGGCTGATCGCCACGATGACCGGTCGCCACCACGCGATCAGCGAGTTCCTCGCCGAGAACGTGCTCGACACCCTGGAACCGTCGATGCTCGACTTCCTGCTGACGACGTCGATCACCGAGCGCACGTGCGCCGAGTTGGCGTCGGCACTGTCCGGCAAGCCGGGAGGTCGGGCAATGCTCGACCGGGTCGAGGAAAACGACCTGTTTCTGCACCGGATCGACGAGCAGTGGTTCCGCTACCACCACCTGTTCGCCGAGTTCCTGCGGCACCGACTCGATCGCGAGTACCCCGGGCGAATCCTGGAACTGCATCGCATCGCTTCGACGTGGTTCAGCGAGCACGGGTTGGTCGGTGAGGCCGTCGATCACGCGCTGGCCGCCGGCGATGACCAGTGGGCGGTGCAGATCGTCGAGAACGACTGGCGGTACTTGCTGGAGCAGTCTCAGATGGCCACCCTGATCGGCCTGGTAGGAAAGTTGCCTGCGGCCGCGCGATCGCGTCCGAAGTTGCAGCTCGCGCTGGCCTGGGCCAACATCATGCTGCACCGCCCCGAGGCGAGCCTAGGAGCTCTGGAGCTGTTCGAATCGACACTGAGAGATTGCGGCGCGAGCGAGGAGGAGGTCACGGAACTGCGGATCGAGGCCGACGTTGTCCGCAGCGCGGTCGCTCGCCGGGCGGATCGGATCGACGCGATCGAGCAACTCCTCGCGCCGTGCCTGGCCCGAGCCGACCGGCTGCATCCCTTCGTGGTAACGGCCGCGGCCAACATCGCCATGTTCGTTGCCACCTTCCGCGGCGACATCGACGAGGTGCATCGCCTCCACGAGTGGTCGGCTCGATACTACCGACGAAATACCGGTATCCACAATGAAATTCATGGCCTGTGCAACACCGGGCTGGCGGCGTGGATGCAGCTCGACCTCGTCGAGGCCGAATCGAACTACCGCAAGGCCGTCAAGCTCGCCCGCCGAACCGGTGGCAGTCGTTCCTCCACCGCGCGGTTGGCGAGTTCGCTGCTCGGTGAATTACTCTATGAGCGAGGCGATCTGGTCGAAGCCGAGCGATTGCTCGACGAGGGCTACCGGCTGGGGCCGGAGGGTGGGTCCGTCGATTACAAGATCGCCCGGTACGTGACGGGTGCTCGGGTGAAGGCGCTTCGGGGGGATCGGAACGCTGCGATCCAGCGGCTCGACGAGGGCGCGCGGGTCGCCCGGGTAATGTCGCTCGATCGTCTGCGGGCATTCGTGGACGAGGAACGACTCCGCCTGGGCCTGCCCGCACTTCCGGAATTCGGCACGTTGGAGGTGACCTCGTACGAGGCGCGCCGCCAGGCCGTCGATGTGGTCGACGAGATCACCGTCCAACATGAGGAAGCCTCGGCGATCTGGACGCTGCTCTGCGACGACGATCCGGTGCACACGCAACTCGCCTGCCGGTGGGCCCAGGAATGGGTAGATCGACTGGTGACACGGAATCTGCCTCGAGCGCTACTGCAGGCGCGAATACTCTCGGTCGCGTGCCTGGCCGCGGCGGGACGCGGCGAGGAGGCGAAGGCGACACTCGCCACAATCGCCGCTGAATGCGCGAAGGTGGGTGCCGTACGTCTTCTTCTCGACGGCGGGCCCCACGTGCTCGGCACCCTTTCCGATCTCCGGACGGATCACGGGGCGGGCAGATGGCGCTCGACATGGCCCTCGGTCCCCCCAGAATTCCTCGACCGACTGGTTTCCGCTGCTGCAGTGCAACGGATATGACCGGTAGTGCAAGCGACCGATCACACGAGGGGTGAAGATGCCCCACGACAGCAGAGGGCCGATGATCACCATCGAAAGACCCCACAGTGCGAGCCTCCGAAACAGCGCGGCGCGCTCGTCCGGCCTGGCGTTGGCCAGGACGAGGGCCCCCGCAATGCCCATCGGGCTGGCGTCGACAACCGTTGAGGCCCGGCCGATCCCGTTCCGCGTGAGTGGAGCGCTCGCGACCGGTAGTGTGCTGCAGCCGCTGAACTCGTCGATGATTGCCGTTGCCATCGTCGGCATCGCTGCGCAATTCGGGTCGAGTTCGGGAGTTTCCTGAGTCATTTCAGCGATGTACATCACCACGGCGGTGGGTGCGCCCACGGCGGGCAGCATGGGTGCAACTCTTCGGAGAGTGGCGCGTATTTGTCGGTGGCCTGGTTCTGGCCGCCGTCGGCTCGATCGTGGGAATGCTGGCCCCGGATGTGAGATGGCTGATCGCCGCGTACGTTCTCCTTGGCAGCGGGATTTCGGCGCACACGCCCAACGCGATGACGATGATCCGCAGCGACGCGCAGCGTTACGGGCGGCAGTCGCGCACAGCGCTCACCACCCTTGGTGGTGTGCGGCCAGTCCGTCGCTGCCCTCGGGCAGTAGATCGTGTCGTACTCCCCATTCTTGTCTGGACCACGGCTCACATCATCCTATGATTGCATATACGTCCTAGGGTTCCTATATAAGAACAAAGCCGCTATCCTCGGGAACAGACGTCAGGATTCACCAATCCCCGGGAGGCTCCCCATGACCGTGTTGACCGTGCGCCACGTGACCCCGGCGTTCCGCGCCTACTCGGGCGAGAATGCCCTCGACCTGCTGTCGAAAGAACTCGACCGTCCTGGTCCCCATCGCGTGATGCTGGTCTGCGGCGCCTCGATGGTGGCTCACGACGAGGCGCTTCGTCGCGTGGAATCGGCCATCGGGAAACGGTTGGTGGCGCGCTTCAGCGAGGCGCGCGAGCACAGCCCGCTGCCATCCGTGGAGAAGGCACGCGACGTGCTGATCGACTCCGGCGCGACCGCGGTGGTGGCAGTGGGCGGCGGCTCCGCGGTCGTCACCGCGCGCGCAGCGGTCATTCTTGCGGGTGAGAACAAGGATGTCCGAGACTTGTGCACCCGGCGTGCGGACGACGGCCGGATGATCAGTCCGCGCCTGTCGGCCCCGAAGGTTCCGATGTGGGTCGTCCCGTCCACGCCGACGACCGCCTACGCAAAGGCCGGCGCCGCAGTGAGGGATCCCGCGACAGGGGAGAGGCTGGCGCTGTTCGATCCGAAGGCACGGGCGGCGGGGGTCGTCTTCGATCCGGTGGTTGCGATGACCGCGCCGGCACCGCTGGTACGTTCGTCGTCGCTCAACGCCCTCGCGATGGCAGTCGACGGGATGCAGTCCACGGGCGGGAACCCGCTGGCCGAAGCGTTGCTCGGCCACGCGCTGACCGTGTTGACGACGTGGCTGGGCCGTGTCGGCAACCGGCCCGACGCCGAGACCGCCATCCAGTTGATGTTCGGCGCGCTCCTCGCGGGGCAGGGCAGCGACCACGCCGGAACGGGCTTGGCGCAGGCGCTTTCACATGCGGTGGGGCCGCGATCGACGGTGGGCAACGGCGTCGTCGAAGCCCTGCTACTGCCGCACACGATGCGTTTCAATCTCGGCGTGACCGACGAGGCCCTCACTCGGATCGCGCGCCTGCTGGGTGCGCCGGGAGCCGATTCGCCGGCCGATGCCGTCACCGCCATCGAAGAGGTGCTGACCTCTGCGCGAATTCCACTACGACTTCGCGATGTCGGCATCGAGCGGACCGACCTGCCGGACATCGTCGACCACACACTGCACGACTGGGCCATCACCGCGGTCCCGCGTCCTGCCGATCGCGACGGGCTGCGCAGCATTCTCGATCAAGCCTGGTAGCTAGCAAGCTCCGGCCTACGAGCTGGCCTGGCGTGTTGCCAGTTCCGCCGCCTCCTTGCCCCGGAGAGTGTTCCCAATTACAATCTAAAGTACTAATATACGAACCAAGGGATTTCCGCTGACCTCCGGCCCGCCGCGGGCCTTCGACACGAAATCACCGTCGCGTCCAGCCGGTCTGCACTACGGAACCGGTCGCCGATTCACAAGGAGAGACGTTCAATGACGACACAGCCGCAGAGCTGGTCCTTTCCCCTGCAGGCGGACCACGGGCCCGCACCGATGCTCATCGACGGGAGTTGGCTCTCGTCGATCTCGGGGCAGACGTTTGCGACCTACGACCCGGGGACGGGGGAGAAGATCGCGGACGTCGCGCTCGGTTCGGAAAAGGACGCCGACGTGGCGGTTGCGGCCGCCCGCCGCGCATTCGACGAAGAGCGGTGGATGAAACTGCCGGCACAACAGCGGGGTGCAATCCTGTGGCGGGCGTCCGAGCTGATCAGGTCCTCGGCCGACGAACTGGCCAAGCTGGAGAGCCAGGACATGGGAATCCCCGTTCCCCAAGCCCGCACCATGGTGCTAGAGGCGGCCGCGCAGTTCCAGTACTACGCGGGATGGGCAGACAAGATCCACGGTCGCACCGCCGACCTGGGCCCTGCCGAACGTCGCATCCAGGGTTACACGCTGCGAGAACCGGTCGGCGTGGTGGCGATGATCGTGCCCTGGAACGCCCCGCTGATCTCGGCGTCGAAGAAACTTGCTCCGGCCCTCGCCGCCGGATGCACCTGCATCCTCAAGCCGGCCGCCGAAACGCCACTCACCGCGCTGTGGCTGGGACAGATCCTCTTCGCAGCCGGCGTCCCTGCAGGAGTGGTCAACATCGTCACCGGCCCCGGCTCGACCGTCGGAGCCGCGCTGGCCGAGCACGATGACGTCGATGCCGTGGCATTCACCGGCTCGACCGAGGTCGGACGCTCGATCATCAACGCCGGCGCCGGCAACATCAAGAAACTGTCACTCGAACTCGGCGGCAAGTCACCGGTCATCGTCATGCCGGACGCCGACCTCGCGGCCGCGATTCCCGGAGTGGCAGGCGCCGTCTTCTGGAACACCGGCCAGGTCTGCGCCGCGGGCACCCGACTGTTCGTCCACGAAGCGGTCTTCGACCGGGTCGTCGAGGGTGTCGCGGAAGAAGGCCGCCGCCTGCGGATCGGCTACGGAGCGGACCCGGACGTCGACCTCGGTCCCCTGATCTCCAGCAAGCAACTCGAACGGGTCACCGCGTACGTCGAAGGCGGCCGGGAGGCCGGCGCCCGCGTCGTGTCCGGCGGCAACCGGATCGGCGACAAGGGCTACTTCTTCGAACCCACCGTCTTGGCCGACGTCGACCAGACGATGGCCGTCATGCGCGAGGAGATCTTCGGTCCTGTCCTCGGGGTGATGCCCTTCTCCGACGTCGACGAGGCCGTCGCCCTGGCAAACGACAGCTCGTTCGGGCTGGCCTCGAGCGTGTGGACGCGCGACGGCGCGGTCGGCCACGCGATCGCCCGGCGGCTGCGCGCCGGGCGTGTGGGCATCAACGTGCATCGCGCCGGCGGCGTGCACATGCCTGCCGGCGGCTACCGCCAGTCGGGATGGGGACGCGAGAGCGGTCCCGAGGCGATGGACAACTACCTCGAGACGAAGTCGGTCGTCTCGATTCTCGGCTGATCCATCCGGTACGACGTCCGTAATAACTAGTTACACAAGACGTTTCAATCAAGGAGAATGATGACTCAGACACAGGAACCCACGATCGGCCGGGAACTCGCGCAAGCGAGCTTCACCGACGAGATGCTCGACAGCATGCGCGCATTGATCGGCACCGAGCTGCGCACCGCCTCGGCGGTGAACAACGAGTACGCAACACGATTGGCCATCCTGCGCTTCTGTGAAGGCATCGGCGACGACAACCCGCTGTGGACCGACGCCGAGTACGCCGCCGGCTCGGTTCACAAGGGAATCATCGCTCCGCCGTCGTTCATCTTCGCCTGCCTGGGTTCGGTCCAGGTGGGTTGGCCGGGTCTCGGCGGATTCCACTGCGAGACCACCATCGACTTCCACGCGCCGATCCGCGTCGACGACAAGATCACCGCGACGGTGGTCTTCGACGGCTTCGACGGTCCGACGGACGCAAGCAACTTCGCCGGCCGCCGCATCAAGGACTACCTGCGCCAGGAGTACCGCAACCAGAACGACGAACTCGCTGCGACATTCATCTGCTCACGGATGCGGTTCGAGCGCACCGAGATGCAAGCGAAGCGTGAGTCGCGCAAGGTCGAACTCCCGCACCCCTGGACCGACGAGGAACTCGAACGGATCGAGAACGACATCCTCGCCGAGCAGCCGCGTGGCGCCGAACCACGCTACTGGGACGACGTGCAGATCGGTGACGAACTCGACGTCATCACCAAGGGCCCGATCGGACTGACCGACGAGATCGCGTTCATCGCCGCTGGTGCCGCACCGATCCCGCGCATCGCCGCGCACGGCGTCGCGCTGCGCCGCTACAAAAAGCACCCCAAGTGGGCCTTCCGCGACCCGTCGACCAGCGCACTCGAGCCCGTCTACTCCGTGCACTACAACGACTACGCTGCCCGCCTGCAGGGCGCCCAGGTCGCCTACGACGTCGGAATCCAGCGCACCTCCTGGCAGATCCACCAGCTGACGAACTGGATGGGCGACGACGCCTTTCTCAAATCGGTTCACGGCCAGTACCGCTCCCACGTCTACCTGTCCGACGTCGTCCGTCTCGGCGGCCGGATCACCGACAAGCTGATCGACGACGCCGGCGACCACGTGGTTCGAGTCGAGACCTGGGCAACCAACCAGCGCGGCCAGTCCGTGATGCCCGGCTCCGCCGTCATCCGCCTACCGCACCGCGCGAACGCTGAGGAGAACGCCCAGTGACCCTCCAACCCACCACCGCGGCCTGGGGAACGTCGATCGTCCCGGTCGTCGTCGACGGCCGGACGTTCCGCATGTACGCGGAACGCCCCCGCAACCTCGGATCACTGTTGTCTTTCGCGGATCGCTGGAACGACCGGGCCCACATCGTCCAGGGCGAACGCGTGGTGACCTTCGCCCAGTTCTATCAGGCAGTTCGGACACGCACCGCGGAACTACGAACACGCGGCGTCACCACCGGCAATCGTGTGGTGATCCTCGGCTGGAACAGCCCGGAATGGATCGTGAACTTCTGGGCGACCGTGGCCGCCGGCGGCGTCGCGGTGCTGGCCAACGCCTGGTGGACCGAGAAGGAACTCGCCGAATCCCTGGATACGGTGGCTCCTGAATTGGTGATCGCCGACGAACGCGTCGTCGACCGGGTGCCGTCGCAGTGGCCGTTGCTGCCCTGGGATCTCCAGTCGGAGACCGGCTCCGAGACGCAGCCGGAACCGTCCACCGGGGACATCGACGAGAACTCCCCGGCGGCGATCATCTTCACCTCGGGAACCTCGGGCCGCCCCAAGGCCGCGGTCCTGTCCCACCGGTCGCTGCTCTCCGGCCTGCAGATGCTTCTGCACATCACCCGGCGGTTGCCGCATCAGGTGGACCAATCGACCGGCCAGGCCGCCCTGCACACCGGACCCATGTTCCATGTCGGCGGAGTGCAGACCCTGCTGCGCGCGATCTGCGTCGGGGACACGCTGGTGATGCCGGCTGGCCGGTTCGATCCCGCCGAGGCAACGCGCTTGATCGAGCAGTGGCGCATCCAACGGTGGAGCGCGGTGCCGACCATGGTCTCCCGTGTACTCGAGCACCCGGATGTTCGCACCCGCAACCTGACCACCCTGCGGTCGTTGACCGTCGGTGGCGCACCGATGACCCCGGAATTCGTCGAACGTATCCTCACCGGGCTCCCCGGCGTGGAGCCACGCATCGCCACCGGATACGGGCTGACCGAGAACGGCGGTCAAGGAGTCGCGGCGTCGGGAGCCGACACCGTCGAACGCCCCGGAACCACCGGCCGGGCCCTGCCGTGCGTCGAGATCATGATCGCCCCGGCCAAGGAGTTCCCCGACGGGGAGATCCTGCTGCGGAGCCCGACCCAGATGCTGGGCTACCTGGGGGAGAACGAGTCGCCGATCGACCCCGAAGGCTGGCTGCACACCGGCGACCTCGGACGCCTGGACGACGACGGATACCTGTGGATCACCGGACGGTCGAAGGAGATGATCATCCGCGGCGGTGAGAACATCGCCCCGGCCGCGGTCGAAGCGGCTCTCACGGCGTTGCCGGACGTGGCAGACGCCGTCGTGTTCGGTATGCCCCACCCGGATCTGGGCGAGGAGGTCATGGCGGCGGTCGTTCTGACCCGTGACATGGATCCGGACACCCTGACAGGACAGCTGCGTGGCCGGATCGCGTCCTTCGCGATCCCGAGCCGCTGGGTCGCGCACCGCGACCCCTTCCCGGTCAACCATGCGGGCAAGATCGACAAGAAGGCGGTCGTCGCCGCCGCACGACAGCTTCTGGAGGAGGCCCGATGACCGGCGTGGTCGCAACCCACACCCAGGGACGCGTGGGCATCGTCGAGGTACAGCGAGGACCACACAACTTCTTCGACGAGGCCAGTCTGCTCGACATCGGGGCGGCGCTCGTCCACTTCGACTCCATCGCCGATGTTCGTTCGATCGTGCTCTGCTCAGACGGACGGAACTTCTGTGCCGGTGCCGATCTCCGGGGAGTGGACCAACACATCCTTCGCCGGGTCTACCGCGCAGCGGCGTCGCTGTTCGCCACCCGAAAACCCATCGTCGCGGCAGTCCAAGGCGCGGCGGTCGGCGGCGGACTCGGTCTCGCGTTGGCCGCGGACTTCCGCGTTGCAGGCAAGGACGCCAGGTTCACGGCGAACTTCGCCAGACTCGGCTTTCACCACGGCTTCGGGCTGTCCGTCACCCTTCCCGCCGTCGTCGGCCCGCAGAAGGCACTGGACCTGCTGTACACCGGCCGCAATGTCGGTGCGGACGAGGCTCTCGCGATCGGATTGTGCGATCGGGTGACTGCCGGTGATCCCCGTGAGGCCGCGATCGAGTGGGCAGCCGAGATCGCAGAGTCCTCACCGCTGTCTCTGGCTGCCATCAGGTCCACGATGCGACGCTCCCTCGCCGCGCAGGTCACCGCCGCCTTGGACGAGGAAGCCACCGCGCAGGCAATGCTGCTGGCAAGCGCTGATCTGCAAGAGGGCATTGCGGCTTCGATCGCCAAGCGTCCCCCGGTATTCGTCGGAGCCTGAGATGAAAGGGGAGCTGAGATGGAAGCAGCCTCTTCACCAGTATCGACACCCTTCGTGCTGCTCCACGGTGGTCGCCACGGCGGGTGGTGTTGGCGGCGTGTCGCCACGCTTCTCCGTCGGGGTGGACATGAGGTCTACACACCGACGCTGACCGGGCTCGGCGACCGATCTCATCTCCTGAGCCCGCAGATCGGCCTCGACACCCATGTTCAGGACCTTGTCGCGACCTTCACCTTCGAAGACATCCGAGATGCTGTGCTCGTCGGTCACAGCTACGGCGGCATGGTGGTCAGCGGTGCGATGGAGGTCATCGCCGACCGTGTGAAGACCGTCGTCCTGCTCGATGCACACATGCCCCGTGCCGGGGAGTCGGTCTTCGACCTGAACGGTACGTCGCGTGCCGCGGCGATGATCGCTCTGGCCGACGAGCACGGAGACTCCTGGTACATCCCCCCGGCCGACGCGGGTCGCTACGGGGTGACGGACCCGGATGATGTCGCGTGGGCGAACAGTCGAATGACCGCTCAACCACTGAAGACCTATCAGGATCGGAGCGGCGCCACCGACCGGCTCTGGCGCCACCCCGGGATGTTCGTCGAGTGCGTCCCCTCGTCACTCGAACCCCATCTGCTCGAGCGAGCCCGAGAACGTAGTGCAACCGATCCTCGCTTCCACTACCGAGTACTGCAGACCTCCCACAACGCCATGGTCACCGACCCCAAGGCCGTGGTGGAGCTTCTGTTCGAAGCGCGGGACCTCGCTTAGCGCGGATTTCCACGCAACAGGTTCACCATCGCCCACCGGGCGTAGCCGAACCGCCGCGCGGCCGCGGCGTCGGTGAGTCCCTCGACGAAGAACGCGCGCAGCACCTCGTAGCGGCGGTGGTTCACCTGCGCCGGCGCGGTGAACCACTCCGCTCCTTTGCGGTGATCCGGCTGCCATATCCCGGTTTCTACCACGACCGAAACCGGCGGCAGTGGACAGTCGGCTTGCGCGCGTCGACCGCTGCGGCGCCGACCCTACATCGTTTTCCCTGGTAGAAGGGCCGTCGTCAGGAAATCCACGATAGATCACGGTATCGTAACGAAATTACATGAATGGGATTCAGCAGCCGGATCGCGACAAGTACATCGGGAATTCTTCGCGCAGGTTGCAGGATCTGCGCAGGTCAGCGGCTGCGATCGGATCGGAATCCACACCGGCCAGCGTCATACCACAACATTAGCCAAACCAACACGACGGATGACACCTATTTAATTACTGCGCGATTCCGAACTGCATGGTCAATGAACCTGAAATCCGAGAGCAAGATCGTGCACAGCGACGAGACCCGGAGGAATTATCTCGACGCTTCATGTAGCTGCAGGAGAACTCGACCAGTCGTATGCTGGTCGATTCGTGGGGTGCCATGAGTGCAATGAGTTCGGCGTGAACTACCAGGCGAGGATCCTCAAGATGTCCAGCGCTTCGACGAGGGGCAGGCACCAGGCGTGTCGATTTGGGTCTGTCGGCAGGAGCTGTTCGGGGGTCCAGCAAGCACCGATCGGATGCATCTCCCCTTCGACGCGGACGTGGAAATCGTTGATGTGATCGCGCGTTAGGTGTCGGTTTGATTCCGACTTGCGCGGCGTCCAACGCGGCGTGTCCGATCTTGATCGCCCGCGCCCATGCGCCTCAAGCCTCCGATGAACTGCGAGAATTCTCCGAGCGAGTGGCGGGACTCGAACCCGCGTTAACGGCTTTTGCAGGCCGGTTGATGCGGTTGCCTGCGGTAGCTGACGCGTCCATATTTGCGCTGGTAGGGGCGGTTTCGTCGGATTGCCAGTAGTTCGCTGCCTCGACCCGTACCTCCGCTGTACCTCCGCCAGAGGTGAGGATCGGGGTTTGCGTTTCGTTTCCGCCATACCACTTTCGTTCGCGCGGAGCAGACCGACGGGTGACGCACTGCGCGACATGCTCGCGAAGATGTACGAAATCTTGTAGTCTCGTATACGAGATACATAGGAGCCCCTCATGTCGGAGATTCGTACAGACGACACGACCGGCGCAGTCGACGTCGAGAAGCACGACCCTGCGCCCAACACTTTCACTGTCTCGGTGGAGGGCCCAGGTGTGCAGCTCGCGAGAACTGTCGATCAGACAACCGCGCTCAGCGTGATTACCACGCTCCTCGGCGGCGGGTTGCCCGCCACTTCCAGCTCCCCCGGTGCCCCCGCCGCAGCCCCGCCGCGTCACCTCTCCGGTGTCACCAAGGTTGACGGTGCCGCAACAGATGGCGACATTGACGCCGGTATCACCGTCGGCGAGTATCTCGATGAATGCGAAGCCCAGAAGTTTCCAGCCAAGATCACTGCAATCGGCCACTTTCTGCAGAAGAAATTGGAGCAGACCTACTTTACCCGCGAGGAAGTCAAGAGCCAGTTTCCGCAGGCGGGCGAAGCACCGCCTGCGAACTTCTCACGCGACTTCAACGATGCCATTGCCCAGAAATGGATCGCGGAAGCGAACGAGAAGGGCCAGTACCTCGTAACGAGGACGGGGCGGAACGCAATCGCCGCAAAGTTCGACAAGACCACCCGTCGGGTAACGCCGACACGCCGTCGGAGGTCGTCGACCGCTAAGACTGACAGCGGAGACGCGGGTCGTGCTGACAACGCTGACAGTCAGGACCTGAACAACTAGTGGCCGCGACACAGACGAGGTCGGTCGCTGTACGAGTGCAGCTTCTCGGCATCGCCGATCAGACGCTCGCTCTCGCCCGAATCGTCGAAGCGCGTAGCAATGGCGGCGTGATTCGTCCCAGAGACGTAGTCGCGATGTTCGAGAATCTTGGCTTGCCAGGACCGTCGAAGATCGGAAATTCCTTCACGACCTTGTCCAGGGCCGGCCACATCGCCAAGGCTGGCGGTCAAGGACTGTGGAGAATTACTCCACTCGGCCGACACCATTCGAACAGCACAGTAACCGACTCGCAGCTGCATGAGCTGCTGGCGGAGACTCAAAGCTACGGGGTGCGTTGCTGGGCGCAGTCATGCACGCCCTCGTACCACCAACGCTCGCTCCACCTGCAATTCTCGCGCCCGTTACACGGTTCACGGAGAATTACCCCTTCGACTTGAACGTGTTTGGCATGACGAGATTTCCCGATGAATCGGGGAACGATCCAGTAGATGACGCACTGTCAGCTGTGCGTGTGGAGCTCGCGCGACACGACCTTAGCTTCCACCTGGCCTCCGACCGCGCCATGTCGGATGATCTGTGGACAAACGTCGCAGCGCACATGTGGGCGAGCCGATACGGACTCGCAATATTCGAGGACAGGCGGGGACGCGGTTTGAACTACAACCTCACGATCGAGGTCGGTGGCATGGTCATGACTGGACGCAGGTGTCTTCTACTCAAGGACAGTTCGATTGGATCGATGCCAACCGATCTTGTTGGCATGATTTATAAGCCCGTCGACCTAGGCAAGCCTGAGACTGTGAAGAGCGCAGTGACCGATTGGGTCACAAAGGATCTCAGGCTTTCGGTGTAGGCGGTCAACCCCGCAACCGCACCACGTTCTCGGCGTCGGCGTACTCATCGCTCAGAGCGCGGCCATCGCATCGGCATGGTCGTCGTGGAACAGATGTAATGGTGACGTCGGATATTCAAACTGTCCGAATGCCTCATGCTCTCGATGATCGTCGGCTGATCTCGGCGGCGTAGTTGGTCCAGTCCCCGGCGGACAGTCGCTGCGATGCGACGGCGACATCGGTGTGAATGCCGAGGGTGCGGGCCAGGATCGATGCGGGGATCTCGGTGGCGAGCTGGAACAGGGCGGTGCTGCGGTCGGCGCCGGGCCGGATGCCGAGCTTGTTCAGTCGCTGGACGAGGTGACCGGTGCTGATGGCCCGCCCGGGAACAGCCAGAGCGATGGTGTCAACGCACCGATTGTCGCGTGACCCTTGCGTTTTGCGGCGACCGCTTGTGCAATCTCGTCGACGGGGTGGGGAAGATAGATGGGTGAGGAGCCCAGGTGCAGCCTGACGGCGCCGTTGCTGACCTCGAGGAGTACCGCGTGAGCCTGTTCGCGCAGCGCCTCGGCACGGCCGAGCCGGTGTCGCTGCAGCGCATCGCGAAGGCGCTCCAAGGCCGCTGATCCCGCCGGACTCGGTGCGCCTGCGACGGACACCCCCCTTGTCGATCATCGACCAGTAGCCGAGGTGATGCAGGGCTCGCGCGATCGTCTCACCGAGTCGAGCCTCGGCTCAGCGATCGCCTCGGATTCGCCCTGCGGGAACTCTTTCGAGCCGCGTCCAGCCACGCCACCCGCGTTCCTCGAGGATCGCCAACAACCGTCGAGCGACCGGTGCGGACTCGCTCATGGCCGCGTCCAGCAGGGCCGCGAGCGGGTCCGTCCGATTGGCGCCGCCGATCTCCACCTCACCCCTCTGGACAGCGCGGATGCGGAGGTCCTCGACGACGTCCGCGAGTTCGACGACTCGCGGATCGTCCGGTGGCCATTCCGGCGCGGAGCCGAGGAGGCGATAGAGCCGCGTCATGTCCGGGTCCTCGTCCAGCTGGCGGTTCTTCTCGGCGATCACGGCGTCGATGCTGAGCGGATCCTGCGCGGCGAGCATGATCCAGGCGTCCC
>DATDBL010000086.1:0-7234 GCA_036524855.1 Aldersonia sp.
TCTGGAGGCGCGGAGCATCAGCCGCCACACCTGGCACGGCGAATGGAACTACACCCTCACCGGAAGCCGTGATCCGTGAGCAGCGCTAACGAACGACACGCCTCGTTTATTTCCTCGCAGGCCCTAACCGCCGCGGCCGCCCGCCGCACCGCACTCGCAGCTCAAGGGTTCGCCGACCGCCGCGCGACCGGCGCCGCGACCCGACGTGCCGTGCTGCGGGTGCTCGAGAGCACCCAACTGCTGCAACTCGATTCCGTGTCGGCGGTGGTGCGAGCGCACTACGCGCCGGTGTTCAGCCGGATCGGGCCCTACGACCGAGGCCTCCTCGACGAGGCGGCGTGGCAGGACTCGAAGCGGAGGCCGCGACAGCTCGTCGAATACTGGGCGCACGAGGCCGCCATGATCCCGGCGCAGGACTGGCCGCTGTTCCGTTGGCGGATGCGCCGCTACACGCACGGTCGCTGGGGCGGCGCGCGACGGGTGGTCGAACGCAACCCGACCCTCGGCGACGATGTGCTCGACGTCATCCGAGAGGCCGGCGCCTCCACTGCAGGCGAGGTGGAGCGCCACCTGGAGGGAGAGCGGCCGCCGCGCGAGGGGTCGTGGTGGAATCTGTCGGACACGAAGGTGATCTGCGAGCAGTTGTTCGCGGCGGGAGAATTGACGGTGGCTCGGCGGGTCGGGTTCACCCGGCACTACGACCTCACCGAACGGGTGCTGCCGCCCGATGTCCTCGCCCGCGAGGTCGACGAGGCCGACGCGGTGCGAGAACTGGTGCGCAAGGCCGCAATTGCGCTCGGCGTGGCCACCGAACCCGATCTGCGCGACTACTACCGCCTACACCACAGTCAGACAGACCCGGCGATCGCGGATCTGGTGGAGGCGGGGGAACTCGAGCCGATCACCGTAACGGGTTGGCGGCAGCCCGCTTACCGGCACACCGCCTCCCGCACACCGCGGCGGATCACCGGCGCCGCGCTGCTGTGTCCCTTCGACCCGGTGGTGTTCTTCCGGTCCCGCACCCAGCGGATGTTCGATTTCCATTACCGCATCGAGATCTACACACCCGAAGCCAAACGGGTGCACGGGTATTACGTGTTTCCGTTCCTGCTCGACGGCGAACTGGTGGGGCGGGTGGACCTGCGCGCCGACCGCGCCGGTGGCCGGCTGCTGGTTCCGGCCGCTTTCGCCGAACCAGGCCGCGACCGCGGCCGGGTCGCCGCTGCGCTGCGCGGTGCCCTGCGCGAGATGGCAGACTGGCTCGAACTCGACGACGTCGTGGTCGGGGAGCGGGGTGAGCTGGCCGAACTGCTGTGTTCTCGGTGAGGCGTGGGCTCAGTGATTCGCCACGAAGCCCGGCAGCTTCTTGGCGCTGTGCTCCAGCGCGGACTTCACCGCGCGGTTCACCACGAACCCCGGCATCTTGATTTTGAGTTCGTACTCGATCTCCATCTTGACGTGGGTGCCGCCGCTGTCGGTCGGCGTGAGCGTGTAGGTACCCGTCTGCGACTTCTGCACGGTGCTCTGCACGAGCTCCCAACGCATGGATTCCTCGCCGTTCCAACTGTATTCGAGTATCTGGTGATCGGAGGCGCCGACGACCGAGAGTTCCGCGTGCACGACGCGCGGCTTGCCGTCGTCCCAACGTGTCTCGACCTTCGCGTTCTTGTGTCCCGACGACCACTTCGGCAGGCCGTCGATGTCGGCCAACGCCTTCATCACCCGCGCCGGTTCGGCGTCGACTTCGAACTCGTTGGTGACCCTGTTGACCATCTATCTGCTCCGTTCGCCAAGTCGCTGTCGGTGACGAGGTTAGTGCCAGTCGCGTCGGCGCCACTCCTGCTGGTTGCGCAGGGCACCCTGCACCGCCTGCGAGAGCCACGAGTTGAGCGATTGACCGTTCGCGGCCGCAGCCTCCTCGGCGCGCGCCTTGATCTGCTCGACCAGGCGCAGCGTCACCCGGCTGATGTCGCCGGTGAGGTCCTCGAAGTTCGGGGTGTGATTCTCGTCGGACTCCCTCGGCGAAGCGGTCGCGACCGGGCGGACCTCCACGTCGACGTCGGCGTCGCGGACCACCAGTTTGACCTCGCGGTCGTCGAGCGCGTCGTTGATCTCGGCGGCGAGGTCGGACAGGGCCGCGATGAGCATGAGCCGGGCGGACGCCTCCGCCGCGCCGCCGAGACCCTCGGCGACCTTGCGCGTGTGCTTGTCGCCGAGTGCCGCGGCAGCGGTCAGGTCGGCGGCGAAGCGCTGGGTGTACTTCTCGAGTTCCATGACGCCATTATGACGCCAGGGTGACGTCAAATGCCAGGAGCGAGTCGCGTCGTGTGCCGGTTGTCGATGTCGATGACCTTGCCGACCCGGCGGCGGTACTTCTCGTCGGTCAGCCAGTCGGTGGTAATCCACGCGCGGACGATCTCCAGCGCGAGCGCCGAGCCGATGATCTTCCCCCCGAGGCAGAGCACGTTGGTGTTCGAGTGCGAGCGGGCCAGCGTTGCACAGAACGGATCCTGCGCGACCGCAGCGAACACGCCGTGGATCTTGTTCGCGATCATGGCGCTGCCGTAGCCGACGCCGTCGACGAAGATGCCGCGATCCACCTCGCCGGTCGCGACCGCCAGCGTGGCGGGGTACACGTGGTCGGGCAGATCGCACGGATCCTCGCCTTCCGGGCCGAAGTCGACCGGTTCGTGGCCGGCGTCGGTCAGATAGCTCGCGATCTCGCGTTTAAGCTGGTAACCGGCGTGATCGCCGGCGAGTGCAATCCTCACCCGGACCACTATCGTCGCGTCCGACCGCCCCCGTTGCGTCTTTCCGCCGACGCGTCGGGTTGGCCGCGCGGCGCCGCACCCGAGAGCGGGTAGATTTGTCAACCATGACAGCCGAGGTGGTGGCCGCGTCCGGAACCGTGGGCGTCGCGATGGTGACGCCGTTCTCCGCCGACGGGAAGCTCGACGTCGATGCAGGCGCCGGACTGGCGGCACACCTCGTCGACGGCGGCTGCGACCTGCTGGTGATCTCCGGGACCACCGGTGAGTCGCCCACTACGACGCCCCAGGAGAAGTCGGACCTGCTCCGCGCGGTCGTCGATGCGGTGGGGGAGCGGGCGACGATCGTCGCCGGCGCCGGCACCTACGACACCGCCGAGAGCATCGAACTCGCTCGCCAGGCCGAGCAGGCGGGGGCGAACGGACTGCTCGTCGTCACGCCCTACTACTCGCGCCCGCCGCAGGAAGGGCTGCTCGCGCACTTCACCGCGATCGCCGACGCCACCGACCTGCCCGTCACCCTCTACGACATTCCGCCGCGCTCGGTGGTCGCGATCGAGACGGACACACTTCGCCGACTCGCCGAACATCCCCGGATCGTGGCCCTCAAGGACGCCAAGGGTGACCTCAACGCCGGCGCCGACCTCATCGCGAACACGGGTCTGGCCTGGTACTCCGGCGACGACCCGCTCAACCTGCCCTGGCTGTCGGTCGGCGCCGTCGGATTCATCAGTGTCATCGGGCATCTGGTGCCGGGTCGGCTGCGCGAACTGCGCGACGCCTACACCGCCGGCGACGTGGTCCGGGCGCGCGAGATCAACGCCGGCATGGTGCCGCTGACACGCGCGATGGCCCGGGTCGGTGGCGTCGCCGCGATGAAGGCCGGGCTGCGATTGCTCGGCATCGACGTGGGCGAGCCGCGGCTGCCGCAGGTGATGCCGACGGCCGAGCAGATGGAACTGATCGCCGCCGACCTGCGGGCGGCCGGGGTGCTCGGGTGAGCCGCCCCGGTAGATCGCGGGGACGCGTTACCCGCAGCGCCGGTCCGCCCGAGCGGCGCGAGAACCGGAATCCGCGGCAGACGGCACAGACCTCCGCGGCGCAGCAGCGACCCGATCGCCGGCGCGTGCTCGACCCGCACGACCTCGGCCTGCCGCCGAAGGCGCCGCGCAACGGGCTGCGGGTGGTCGCCCTCGGCGGAATCGGCGAGATCGGCCGGAACATGACGGTGTTCGAGCACCGCGGCCGGCTGCTCGTCGTCGACTGCGGGGTGTTGTTCCCGGAGGACCAGCAACCCGGCGTCGACCTGATCCTGCCCGACTTCCGGCACATCGAGAACCGGATGTCCGACATCGAGGCGCTCGTGCTCACCCACGGCCACGAGGACCACATCGGCGCGGTGCCGTTCCTGTTGCGGCTGCGCCCGGACATCCCGGTGATCGGCTCCAAGTTCACCCTCGCCCTGGTTGCGGCGAAATGCCGTGAGCACCGCCAGAAACCGAAGCTGATCGAGGTCACCGAGGGTGAGCGGACCAGGCACGGCCCGTTCGAGTGCCAGTACTTCGCGGTCAACCACTCGATCCCGGACGCGATCGCCGTCGCGATCCGCACCACCGCCGGAATCGCGCTGCACACCGGCGACATCAAGCTCGATCAGCTCCCGCTCGACGGCCGGCTCACCGACCTCGCCGGCTTCTCGCGCCTCGGCGACGAGGGCGTCGACCTGTTCCTCGTCGACTCCACCAACGCCGAGGTGCCGGGCTTCGTCACGCCGGAACGCGAGATCGGCAACGTGCTCGACACGGTCATCGGCAAGGCCCGCAACCGCGTGATCGTGGCGTCGTTCGCCAGTCACGTGCATCGCATCCAGCAGGTCGTCGACGTCGCGCAGCGCTACGGGCGCAAGGTCTGCTTCGTCGGCCGGTCGATGGTGCGCAACATGGGCATCGCCGCCGACCTCGGCTACCTCACGGTGCCCGACAACGTGACCGTCGACCTGGACACCGCGGCGAGTCTGCCCGACGACAAGCTCGTGCTGATCTCGACCGGATCGCAGGGCGAGCCGCTGTCGGCGTTGTCGCGGATGGCGCGCGGCGAGCATCGGCAGATCAACATCCATGCCGACGACCTGGTGGTGCTCGCGTCCTCGCTCATCCCGGGCAACGAGAACTCCGTGTTCGCGGTGGTCAACGGGCTGGCGCGGCGCGGGGCGACGGTCGTCACCCAGCAGAACGCGAAGGTGCACGTCTCCGGGCACGCCTCGGCCGGTGAGTTGCTCTATCTCTACAACGCGGTGCGCCCGACCAACGCGATGCCGGTGCACGGCGAGTGGCGACACCTGCGCGCGAACGCGGCGCTGGCGGCCGCGACCGGCGTGCCCGAGGACCGCGTGGTGCTCGCCGAGGACGGCGTCGTGGTCGATCTGGTGGACGGGCTGGCGGAGATCGTCGGTCGGGTGCCGGTGGGGCACGTCTACGTCGACGGCCTGTCGGTGGGCGACGTCGGCGATTCGACGCTCTCGGACCGACTGATCCTCGGCGAGGGCGGCTTCATCGCGATCACGATCGTGATCGACGAGAACAGCGGCCGTGCCGTGTCCACGCCGGAGGTGAACGGTCGCGGGTTCTCCGACGACCCCGCCGCGCTGAAGGACGCCGCGCAGCTGGTGGAGGCCGAACTGCTGCGCCTCGCGGGGGAGGGCGTCACCGACGCGCACCGGATCGCGCAGGGGGTCCGTCGCGTGGTCGGGCGCTGGGTGTCCGACAAGTATCGGCGCCGGCCGATGATCGTGCCGACGGTGATCGGGGTGTAGCTTGCATGATTCCTATACCCTGCCGGCCCGGTCCGACATCCTCGGTCAACGAGACCGTCGACCAACTCGCCGCCAGGCCGGCTCCTGGTGCCCGATAGCTCGGGAACCAGCCTTCACAGCGAATGGGCACGCGTTGAACATAGGATCGACTGGTTGAGCGATGAAGGCTTCAACGCAAGTGGTTGGTTTGCTTCACCCGTTCGTGCTCCGGGGACGGTGGTCGACGCGCTGTTGCCGGCCGGCGCGGTTAGATACCTGAGGATTTTTCCGCCTGCCATGAAGTTCAAATCAAATGGCGAGGAAAGTTACCTCTCGTGGGAATCAGTTGCGCGGCATTACGGGACAACAATGCATGCCAGTGCAGAGTGGGGCTCAATCACGCGCACTTGGGGGGATCTAGTCCCCGACAGATTCTGGGACGAACCGCCTATCCCAGGGCGATTGAATGATCAGACGGCCGGACTCCTCTCTGAAGTGCTCCTCGACATCCCCTGCTTCGCGGGTACATCTCTACGTGGCTCGAGGATTCCATTTAGACGAGTTCCGTAGCTTGGACATCATTGGATCAGAGATTAGATTCGATTCGGTTTTTGATCACTTCGAACTAGATACCCAGAACGATGGTGCGATGCAAATGCTCACTCATGCCCTCAGGTGTCCGTCGATAGTATGGCCGTCGTCAAATCAGTGGTGTGTAAGAGTCCATGAAGACCTCGTCACGCCTTATGTTGCATTCTGTGCCAGTGGAATCTCTGATCCTTTAGAAGATTCACCAATGGAATGGAGGGAGATCCAACCCGATCAGAAAGTCGCATGGGATTCAGACTCGGTCAACCCACTTCCTGCTCCGCCGGACATCTGGTAGGCGGGCAGTAGCGCCGCGATCCTGGCTTCGGCGAGGAAGGTGCCGTACTGCTCGATCAACCACCTACGCGTGAGGACGAGCATCTCGTAGAGCTCGGGCCGGTGTAGACCCAGAGGATGTCGCGCGCCTTCTCGACGTCGAGGCAGGTTGTCGGCATTCATCGTCATCCCGACGACCCGTTCCGCCCGGATCTCGTCCCACTCTCGCCGCGTCCGGATCCCCGCGGCGGCCCGCACGAGCAGCAGGACACCCGGTCCGGTGCGTGGTAGCCGTCGCGTGCGTCGGGCATGGACCCATCTTGCGGGTTCGAGCGGGTCGAAGGTCACGCGGGCGATTGCTGCTCGGATTCGTGTCGGTGGGTGCTGGTAGTGTGTCGCGGCCCTGCGGTGGGTTCACGAAAGTTGTTGGGCGACTTGGAGAAAACCGTTGCCGAACCGGTGTTGAACCGGTAGACTCGACAGCATGTTCGACGAGCAGCGATCCCCGCAGGTGGCCCCGCCCACCACCGCGGAGATCGCCGCGGACACCCTGCTGCTGGCCGCCCTGGTCGGCGTGGCCCGCGCCGAGAACCAGCACGCCTACCACAAGGTGAACACCGCCACCGAATTCCACCGCCGCTTCACGCGCCGCCGCACCGGCGTGCCCGAGCGGCACGCCACCGCCTGGTCGCACGCCGCGCACACCGAGATCGCCATCCACCTGGCCTGCTCGGCCACCACCGCCGCCCAGTACGTCGAAGTCGGGGTCGCGCTGCGCGAGCGGCTGCCCCGCACCCGCGCCGCGTTCGCC
>DATDBL010000087.1:0-9847 GCA_036524855.1 Aldersonia sp.
TTTTCGTGGTCGAACGGGACGATGTGGTCGAGTTGGCAACGCGCGGCGGGCATCTGGCAGCCCGGGAACCGGCAATGCCGATCCCGCGCCCGCACCAGCGCCGCGGTTTCGGCGTTGGGCCGGTAGGTCAGCGCGCCGGCCGGCGGTTCGGTGAACCCGCCGTGCCCGTCGCCGCCGGCGGTCAGCTCGGCGAGCGCGGCGCGGATCACCGCGTCGTCCACCACCGCGTTCAGCGGGTTGGCGGGCCGGCACGCACCGTTGGGCACGTATCCCGCGGCGTGGCGGGTGCCGCGCGCCTTGAACTGGGCCAGCGACGGGGTCGGGCACTGGCGCGCAGGCTGCTCGGACAGCTCAGCAGCGGACTCGAGTCCGGGCTCGGACTCGGACTCCGGCTGGGCCTGGGGTGCCGGGTCGGCCTCGGGCTCGGGCTCGGTGTGGGATTCCGGTGCCGTTTCGCGGTCCAGGTCGGCCGGGGCGGCCAGTTCGGACTCGACCTCCGGCGCAGTGTCGGATTCAGGTTCGCGCCCGGCCATCGCCTCGGGATCTTGTTCGGTGTCGGGTTCCGACTCGGCCTCGGGTGCCCGGTCGGGTGCCGGTTCGATGAGTGCGAGGGCCTCGGTGAGCATGGGGACCCAGGTGGCGTCTTTCGCCAGGCGCCGCGCGAGCGCGGGGTCTATGGGGCCGTGTCCTTCGAGGTAGGCGGGTTCGGCGCGCAGGCCGAGCAGGGTGGCGACTTCGATGGTGATCTGGATCAGCGGGGTGCGTCGGGTTTGGGGTCGGTGAGTGTCTGCGGTGCAGACCCCGCCGACGCAGCGGCAGTCGAGTGTGGTTTCGCCGTGGCCGATCGCGACGTAGGCGTCGGCGAGCAGGGTGCGCTGGTCGCGGGGGTCGCCGGGGCAGACGGTGGCGGCGAGTTCGTGCAGGCGTTGCCAGAACGCGGCGACTTCTTCGGGGCTCAGGTCGGCCTGGATGCGGGACAGGGTGCCGTTCTTGCGTTTGCGGACGCGGCGTTTCTCGCCGGTTTTGTCGACCTGCAGTTCGGCGTGTTCGTCGGGGGCGGTGCGGATGAGCAGGGCGTCGAGTGCGGTGTCGAGTTCGCTCGGGGTGCAGGTCGCGGCGGCGGCCAGCGCGTCGTGTTGGATGGCGTCGGCGACGGCGTCGCTGTAGTCGGCGGCGGCCAGTGCGATGCGCCGGGCGCGGGCGTAGTCGATGTCGCCGGCGGCGAACGCGTCGCGGATCCGGGGGAGGCGGGCCAGCTCGAGGCCGAGGGTGGCGTAGTGCTCGGCGGAGGTGGTGGAGACCACGAGGGTGGTGGCGATTTCGGCGAGGGCGTTGTGGGCGTAGCTGTTGGGGTCGCGGTCGGGGTGGTCGGCGGCGCGGTCGAGCCAGGCTTGCAGCAGGCGGGTGGCGGCGTCGATCTTGCGGTAGGCGTGTTGGTTCTCGCCGCGTGCGGCGCAGGTGAGGTCGGTGAGGACCTCGGCGTCGGGGTTGGGGCGGGACTCGAACACGTGTACCAGTGTACCGGGATCCCGGGCGGTGTGCCAGGGAAATTTCGTGCTGTGGCAAGGTTTTTCGTCGAGTGCGCAGGTGTTGCCGCCTCGACCTGGGAAATGCCGACGACAAGTGCGCACTCCGCGAGGGCTTGGGGGCGGGTGGGCCCGGAAGCACAGTCCCGTCGCTCCGCCTCGCGGGCCACGAGACCGACCTTGTGGCCCCATTTTTCGGCGTGTCGGGGCCACAAGGTCGTGATCACCGACGACAGCGCGGCCGATTCGACCGCACCACCACATCCGGCGCCGATGGGGGTGGGCCTATCGACGCACTCACCGCGGACCACGCCACCGTCCCCTAGACATTTGAGACCCATTCTGCCGGAATAACTATGCGTTCGATTGCGTGTCGGCCCACCGAGACGGCCGGATTCGTGGCGCCGACCGAACGAATCCTCAGTTGCCGATCTTGTCAAGTTCGTTATCCACAGGGATCCGCTTGTGGATAACAAATTTCGCGAATCTGGCGCATCCGCCGACGATGGCAGCCATGACCTCGTTGAATGCACATCCAATCCCGCACATCAGCACCGCCAACGACCCGATCCACTCCCCCACCGACCTGCAGCAGCGCTGGCGTGCGCTGATGGGGCCGCTGGGATTCGGGGAGCGCCTCGTCTGGATGGCGGTGATCGGACCCGACAACCGATTCACCAAGGCGCTCACGCAGGTCGAGATCGACTGCCCACCTGACGAGCAGGTCGCCAACAACCTCGTCTGGGCGATGGGCGAGGCGATCGGAGAGGTGGCCGACGTGCGCATGGCCGCCCTGCTGACGCGACCAGGCTCGGGCGGTATCAGCGATACCGACCGAGCCTGGGCTCGTTTGCTCACGGATGCCGCGGCCCGGCACCGGGTCCGGTTCGAACCCGTGTTCCGGGCCCACGACGAGATGCTCGTCGAGGTGCCGACGTGCTGACTAGGACGTCGGCGTCACCGTAGTAGTCAGCGGCGCAACGACTTCCGATTCCTCCGCTGGCTCGGCCGTCTCCTCGACGACCGGGGCGGAGGTGACCTCGGGTTCGACAGCGACCTGGGGTTCGACGACAGTCTCGGACTCGACGACCTGGGCCTCGGTGACGACTGGAGCCTCCGTGACGACCGGGGCCTCCGTCACCGCCGGCGCCGGCGCCTGCGTCGTGGACGTGACCGTGTGCACCGGGGCAGCGGTGCTGGCGGTCGACGGTTCTGAAGTGGTCGTCGTCGTGGTCACCGTCGCCGACGTCTTGGTTCCCGCGACCTTGGCGGTGGCGGGCTTGGTGGTCGTCGTCGCACCGGAGGTCGTGGTCGCGGCGGCGGTGGAGGTGCCGGTCGAAACCGACCCCTCCGTCTCCGCGGACGCCAGCAGCACCGTGGCGGTCTGCGCGGTGGCGGCCTTGGCGGCCTTCTCCTTGTCGGCCTCCTCCGCCAGGTGCGTCAGCCATGCCGCCGCGTATTCGGCGGACGTCATCGGCTGGCTGTCGGACGAGTCGCGCCAGTAGTCGAAGTGGTGACCGGTGCCCTCGCCGAGCGTCTGCTGGTACGGGTCACTCGTTGCGACCTGGATGGTGTTCTGGTTGTCGGCGATGAACCCGATGATCTCGTTGCGGATCTTCTGCGGGAGGTAGGCCAGGTCGATGATCTGATTCGGCCGCAGCTCGTCGGTATCCGCCGCGACGGTCTGCACGGAGGGCTTGTAGGCCGGGTCGGACACCTTGATCAGCACGTCCAGGAACGTCTCGTCGCTGGCCATCCAGTTCGGCTGCGACGCGATGTCGGCGAACGCCTTGAGCGCGATCTGCCCGACGACCATCGCGACGTCGGCGCCGGTGGCCTCGGTGAGGCCGTCACGCTCGAGGTTGTCGACGTTGACCTGGCGGCCGATGTTCGCCGCCAGCTGCAGCAGCGCAATGTTCTCGGGCGCGGAGCAGGTGAGATCGCCCTCGGAGCAGAACGAGGCGACCTTGCCGTTGAGTGCGCCGAAGCTGCCCGAGGTGCCAGGCAGCGCACCAGCGCCCGACGCGCTGTTCTGCCCGGTCTGATATGCGACGCCGAATCCGTCGGGGTTTCCGTACGGGTTCTCCGCGCCGGGGAACTGGCCCTCCCCTGCCGTGCGCCCGGAGTCGGCCAGGATCACCACGCCGACCACGGAATCGGGATCTACGATGCCGTACGAGCCGTCGCTGCCGGGGGTCTGGTTACCGACCTCCATCGCGACGCGACGGGCGACGTCGGCGCCCTCGCTGTAGCCGACGATCGCGAACTTCGTGTCCGGGCACGACGCCTGGATCGAGCGGATCACCGTCTCGGTATTGGCGACGCCGGCGTCGACCGCGTCCTCGTAGGTCGACATGTTCGCGGGGTACTCGATGTACATCGAGGCGTACGAGTCCGAGTCCACGGCACCCTTCGGCGCGTCGATGATCGGGGTGAACCAGTGGCTGGAGTAGTCACCGGACATGGAGGCCGGCAGCACGGTGCCGTCGGGCGCGGTGACGAACTGGTTCGACCCCTCGCGGGGGACGTCGTTGCGGCCGCCGATCGCGATGCTGACCATGTCGTAGCAGGCCGGCGACGACGCCGCGGTAAGCGCGGTCGCCATCGACGTCGGGGCGCCCGGGTTGGACCAGGGCGTGGCGATCAGGGCCGCGACGCCGAGCGCGCCCGGCACCGCGAGATTCGCCGTGACTCTACCCCGACGCCGACTCTTACCTGCGGAAACACGTAGACCCATGCTCATTCCTCATCTACTGCGCGAGACCCATGCCGGGACTCACGCCGGGCATGTTGATCATGCTTGTTGTCGAGGCTTTCCGCACGGTTGTTACAAACCGCAGGTCCAGACTCGTCCGAGCCGGACATTCGTCCGGTTGGTTAGCATCGGCCGGGTGAACCTCGAGGAGTACATGGCACACGACGCGACCGGACTGGCCGAACTCGTCGCCCGCGGCGACGTCACCGCGGCCGAACTGCTGGCGCTGGCGCGGGCGCGTAGGAGTACGCGGGGTACCCCACCTCGTCGGGTTCGCGCGCCCTGGCAGCCGACGTCGCGACCGAGCACTCGCACTACACGCGACGCCTGCTCAACGCGGGCCTCGTCGTGTTCGGGAAGACCAACACCCCCGAGTTCGGCGCCAAGGCCGTCACCGAACCCGAGTTCTGGGGACCCACTCGCAACACGTGGCATCTCGGGCACACGCCCGACGGATCGTCGGGTGGGTCCGCCGCGTCGGTCGCGGCGGGCCTCGTCCCCGCCGCGGGCGCCAACGACGGTGGCGGGTCCATCCGCCTGCAACGGCCTCGTCGGCCTGAAACCGTCGCGTGGGCTGATGCCGTACGGGCCGCGAATCGGCGAGCCGATGTTCGGCTTCGTCACCCAGGGCGCGCTGACCCGCGGCCCGTCCCGGCTACGACGACGCCGCGCTGGGTCGCGACTTCCTCACCGTGTGGTTCGCCCAGTTGCACGGCGAGGTCACCGCCGCGAAGCAGCGAGTCGGGGCGCGGGACAAGGACTTCGAGGCGGACACGCTCATCGTGGCGGAACTGGGCCGCTCGGCCGGCGTCGGCGCGCTCTTCGCCGCACTCGACGAGCGTGCCACCTACGTGCGCGCGTTGGCCGAGTTCCACGAGGGCTACGACTGCTACCTCACGCCGATGCTCGCGAAACCCCCGCTGCCCGTGGGCGCGCTGACCACTCCCCCGACTTTGCAGCGGGTCTCCCGCGCGATGAGCAAGGCACGCGGCGGGCGGATCGTCGCGGCGACCGGGATCATCGACGACCTGGTGCGCGAGAACCTCGGCTGGGTGCCGTACACGCAGCTCGCGAACGTGACCGGCCGGCCCGCGATCAACGTGCCGCTGCACTGGACCACCGACGGGCTGCCGCTCGGGGTGCAGTTCGTCGGGGCACTCGGCTCCGACGGCCTGCTGCTGCGGCTCGCCGCGCAACTCGAGCGGGCCCGGCCGTGGGCGGGTCGGCATCCGGCACGGGTAGCGTCGGCAAAATGATCCGCACCTACCCCGAGGGCGTCACGTCCTGGATCGACCTCGAACAGGGTGACGTGGAGGCGGCCAAGAGCTTCTACGGCGAGCTGTTCGGGTGGCAGTTCTCGGACGCGACCCCGCCGACGGCGCCGTTCCGCTACGTCATCGCCCGCCTCGACGATCAGGACGTGGCCGGGCTCGGCGGCCCCGCCGATCCCACCGCCACCGACCCCGACGCGCACAGCTGGGCGACCTACGTCGCCGTCGACGACGCGACTGCGGCGGCGCAGCGGGTGCGGGAGGCCGGTGGGAGTGTTGTCGTCGAGCCCACAGCCGCCGGCGAGGGCGGCGTATCTGTGGTCTGCGCAGATCCTGCCAGCGTCGAATTCCGGTTGTGGCAGGCGAAGAACCGGCCCGGAGCCCAGCTGACCAACAGCCCCGGCACGTGGAACTTCAGCGACCTGTACACGACCGACCTCGACGCCGCCCGCGCCTTCTACTCCGCGGTGTTCGGGTGGGGGTTCGTCGACCTCGGCTTCGCGCACATGATCACGCGCCACGGCTACGGCGACCACCTCGCCGCGACCGTCGACCCCGGCATCCACGAGCGGCAGGCGGGGATCGACGCGCCGCCCGGCTTCGCCGACGCGATCGGCTGGCTCAACGCGCTGCCGGCCGGCGAGACCCCGCGCTGGCACGTCACCTTCACGGTGGCGAACCGCGACGAAACCGCGGCTCTGGCAAAGCAACTCGGTGGAAGAGTCGTTTCGACCACCGACACCGAATGGACCCGGGAGGCGCTGATCGCCGACCCCGCCGGTGCGGTGTTCAGCGCCAGCCAGTTCAGCCCGGAGGGGGTGGAGCAATGACCCGCGACAGCGCACCCCGAGATCACGGCGATCCCGGCGACGCGCCGACGATGGCGCCGCCGCTCACGCCCGTAGCGCATCCGCGCCGGCCGACCGCCGCCGAGGAGGCTCGCACCCTCGCGGCGTCGACGAACACTGCGACGCTGGCGAGCCTGTCCGACGGCGACCCGTGGGCGTCGCTGGTCACCTACGGCCTGCTCGGCGGCGCGCCGGTCCTGTGCGTGTCCAACCTCGCCGAGCACGGCCGAAACCTGGCCACCGACCCGCGGGCCAGCATCGCGATCGTCGCACCCGCGGACCACACCGCGCCGGCGGACCCGTTGGCAGCCGCGCGCGTGACGCTCGCCGGGGTCGTCGAGCATCCGAGTGCGGAGGAGCACGACGCCGCCCGGCAAGCCCACCTCGACGCGGTCGCTTCGGCGCGCTACTACATCGACTACACCGACTTCTCGCTGTGGATCCTGCGGGTGCACCGGGTGCGCTGGGTGGGCGGCTACGGGCGGATGGACTCCGCGAACGCCGACGACTACGCCGCCGCGGAACCCGACCCGGTCCGGCGCCTCGCCACCGGCGCCGTCACGCACCTCAACGAGGACCACGCCGACGCCCTGCTGGCGATGACCCGGGCGTTCGGTGGATTCCCGGACGCGACCGCGGCGCACTGCACCGGCGCCGACCGTTACGGCCTCGACCTGCACGTCGACACTCCGCGCGGGCAGGCCGTGACCCGCGTCGGATATCCGAATCCGCTCGACGGCATCGGCGAACTGCGTTCGGCCACGGTCGAACTCACCCGCCGGGCGCGCGAGGCCTAGGCCGGCAGGATCGGCGGCGGCGCCCACCCGGTGTCGGTGGGGATGTACTGGCGGAAGATCAGCTGGAACCCGCCGGCGGGCGCCGGGAGCCAGTTCGGCGCGAGCGACGGTACGGCGCCGACGGTGATGTCCACCGACCCGTCGGGGTTGCGGACCAGCGGTTCGATGTCGGTGCCGTACGAGTAGCGCAGCACGATGTTGGGCACGAGCCACCCGTCGGGGTCGTAGACCGTGACCGACCACCACCCGGCGCGGCCGAGATCGACCGGCACGAGCGGGTTTCCGGGCGGCAGGTGGATCGTGTAGGAGCGTCCGCCCACCAGGGGCGCACCGGCGGCGTCGGTGGTGGCGCGATAGTAGCGGGTCTCCTCGAGCACGTTCGCGCCGAGACCGACCTTGGTGAAGAACGCCCGCAGCAGGTAGTCGGTGCCGTAGACCCCGGCGAGGTCGCTGGTGCGCCATGACCCGACCGGTCGCAGCACGCCCTCCGCGTTGTCGACGATCGCGTTGCCGCCGCCGGCCCCTGCCGCGAGCGCCGCGACGTCGCCCGTCGTGCTGGGGTGCGATCCGGGCGTCACCCCGACCGACGCCAGGTCGGCGAGCACCGCGGCATCCGCGGGCGGCGGCGGGTCGGCGGCGAGGACGTCGGCGAGTTCGTCGAAGAAGCCCGCGCCCGCCGAGACGAGGTTCTGCGGGCTGACGAGGCTGCAGGACTGCTGGTGCAGACGCGGCGTCGCGCCGGCGACCGGGGCTCGGTTCACGCCGATGCGGTAGCCGCTCTGCAGCGCCTGCGGGTCGACCCCGCCGCCGCCGACGAGCGTGCGGCCCAGCACCCACAGGTCCCAGGTGGTCGACTCGATGCGTCGGCCCGGGACGGGCGCGGCGTAGCCGGGCGGGACGAGGGTCACGGTCGCGCCGCCGGGGCCGTCGACCCGGGTGCCGGCGTTGTCGATCACGTTGGAGTACATGTCGAGAAACTGGAACACGACGTAGCGACCGCCGGTGGGCGGGTAGCTCAGCGTGACGGGGCCGTCGCGTAGGTCGAGATACGCGGTGGAGTACAGAGTTTCGGCGTTCGGCGCGACGACCGCGCGGAACAGCGGGTTCGCCGTGACCGGCAGGTTGAGGAACACGTTCGTCCCGCCCGTGCCGCAGAGGGTGAGCGCCCGCGTGCGGGCCATCGCGACCGGGCTGTACCCGTAGACGAACCCGCGCGCCGCGGCGGCGACGTGGTCGGGCGACGGCGCGGCGACCGCGGCGCCGGGAGCGAGCACGGCGAGTGCTGCGATCAGCATTCCCACGACGGCGGCGGCGAGCGACCGGACCATGAGCGACGAGCATAGCCCGGTCCATGGATGCGCACCTCAACTATCGGAGGTCAACTCGAGGTTGACGAGCGCCAGTGGTCAACCTAGGGTTGACGCCATGAGCGAACCCACGTACAGCGTCCGTCTCGGCGACCTGATCGACGGCATCAAGCAGACCCGGACCGACCCGCTCGACCAGCTCGCCGACGCGGTGATGATCGCCGAGCACCTCGGCGAGGTTGCCGACCAGCTGATCGGGCACTTCGTCGACCAGGCCCGCCGGGCGGGGTCGTCGTGGAAGGAGATCGGCGCGAGCATGGGCGTCACCAAGCAGGCGGCGCAGAAGCGGTTCGTGGCGAAATCCGCCGACCTGCCGCCGATCGACCCGGCGGAGGGTTTCCGGAAGTTCACCCCGCGCGCCCGCAACACGGTGATGGCGGCGCAGAGCGAGGCCCGCGCCGCCGGCAACGACCTGATTTCGCCGCGGCACCTGCTGCTCGGGCTGTTGAGCGAGCCGGAGGCGCTGGCGGCCAGGGCCATTGTCGCGCAGGGCGTCACGCTTTCCGCGGTTCGGGAGCGGACCGCGCTTCCCGCGGCCGCCAGCACGGTGCCGGACCTGATTCCCTACGACCCGCCCGCGCAGGCCGTGCTCGAGGCGACCTTCAGCGAGGCGATCGCGCACGGGCACAACTACATCGGCACCGAGCACATCCTGCTCGCGCTCTACTCCGACGACGACGTCGCCGCCCATCTCGACGACGTCGGGCTCGCGCGAGGACCAGTCGAGGAGCACGTGCTCGAGGCGGTGCGCGCGGCGGCCGGCGGCTAGACAGCCGGTCAACTCCGCAGCACCCGGCGCAGCCCGCTCGCGCGCAGCACCTGCCGTTCGATGCCGGACCGCACCGCCGCCTCGGTACCGACGATCCGAATGTGGTGCTGCGCCCGGGTGATTGCGGTGTAGAGCAACTCGCGGGTGAGCAGCGACGAGCCCGACTCGGGCAGGATCACCGACACCGTCCGGTACTGGCTGCCCTGGCTGCGGTGAATCGTCATCGCGTACGCGGTCTGCACGGCCGCGATGTGGCTGGGGTGCACGAGGAACGGTTCGCTCCCGCGGGCGAACGCCGCGGTGATCGCCCCGTCGGCAGCAGCAGCGTCGGCGGCGGGGTGGACCAGGACGACGCCGGTGTCGCCGTTGTAGAGCCGAATCTCGTAGTCGTTGGCGGTGACCAGCAGCGGCTGCCCCGGATACCAGCCCCCGCCGGCGACGGCGCGGCTCTCGCCGATCCAGTCGACTGCCTGCTGCGCCCACCAGCGTGCCCCGAACGGGCCATCCCGGTGCG
>DATDBL010000088.1:0-14629 GCA_036524855.1 Aldersonia sp.
GGGGAGATCTCCGCCGAGCACGCCGCCGCGATCGTGACGGCGATGGCCGCGATCGACCGCGCGGCCCCGGAGTTGGACGCGACGGTCCGCGACGCGGCGATCGAGACGCTGCTGGCGGTGGCGGGAGTGCACGCGCCGTACCTGGTGGCCGAGAAGGGCCGCGACCTGGCGCTGCGGTTCCATCCGCGCGAGACCGACACCCCGTCGGAGGACACCACCCGCAACTACCTGGAGATCTCCCAGACCCGGTCGGGACGCACCCGCCTCGTCGGCGACTTCGACGCCCTCAACGGGGAAAAGCTGCGCACCGCGCTGTCACCCTTGTGCAAGCCCGCCCCGGCCGCGGACGGCACCCCCGACGAGCGCACCCCATCCGAACGCAACGGCGACGGGTTCGCCACCATGCTGGATCTGTTCCTGGCCTCCGGTGCCGCCCCCACCGAGGGTGGAGTCAAGCCGCACCTGGTGCTCACCGCGAAAGCCCGCGACCTCGTCGCCACCAAGACGGAGGCCCCGGACCCGGCGCGGTTCTGCGAGTCGGCGCCGTTCCGGTTGGAGTGGACCGGTGCGATCTCCCAGGAACTCGCGCTGATGTTGGCGTGTGACTGCACCATCAGCAAGATCCTGCTCGACGACAAGGAGGTGCCGCTGCAGCTCGGGCGCACCCAACGGTTGGTCCCGGCGAGCCTGCGCCGCGCGCTGGTCGCCCGCGACGTGGGGTGCGTGCGCTGCGGCGCCCCCGCCGCCTGGTGCCAGGGCCATCACCTGGTCCATTGGAGCGCGGGTGGCCCCACCGACCTGGACAACACCGCGCTGCTGTGTGGTCGGTGTCATCGTGAAATCCACCGTGGCTATTGGGGATTGGTCATCGGCGGCGACGGTCACCCGTGGATCGTCCCACCGAAACGGATCGACAGACACCGAAAACCCGTGCCGGGATTCTTCCGGCGCACCCACCAGGAGGCGGCATGACGAGCGCAGTCGCGACGACGCGGTCCGGACAAGCACCTGCGGCTGCACCGTCAGCAGCTCGACCGTGGGCGCCGACCGAGAGGCGGCATGACGAGTGCAGTCGCGACGAGGCAGTCAGGACAAGGACCAGCGGCACCGTCAGCGGCTCCACCGTGGTCGCCGCGCACCCGGTCCAGCGATCGTCGCGGAGGAACAACGCCGTCGTGCTGTTCGGCGGGCACGCGCGGTACCGGCGGACGGCGCCCACGAGGAGACCTCGCCGCGTGGGCGTCCCGACGTGGATTCAGCTCTCGTCAGCTCGGGGTGACGCCGAACGCCGCCGCAAGCTTTGCGATCTTCTGCGCGCGGCCGAGTCGGGGCAGGTCGCTGCCGTCGCGGACGACGCGGCCGCGGGCCTCGAAGTCGGCCAGGAAGTCCTGCGCCCACGCCACGTCGGACGGGGTCGGGCTGATCGCCTCGTTGATCACGGGCAACTGGTCCTCGTCCAGGCACAGTTTGCCGGTGAGCCCGAGCGAGACCGTCAGCGCGGACTGCTCGCGCAGCACCGGGAAGCTGTGGCTGACCGTCGGGCCGTCGATCGGGCCGGGGAGGTCGCCGATCCGGCTAGCCACCACCAGCCGCGAGCGCGGGTATGCCATCGCGAGATCGTCGGAACCGGTCCCGGTGTCGCGGCGGTAGTCGCCGCTGCCGAAGGCCAACCGGAACGCCCCGCGGGCGCACGCGATGGACCGCGCCTCCTCGATCCCCACCGCCGACTCGATCAGCGCGAGCACCGGCGTCGCGCCACCGAGCCGATCGGCGGTCTCGGTGACGTGTTCGGCGGCCTCGGTCTTGGCGAGCATGACGCCGGCCAGTCCGGGCAGGCTGTGCAGACGGTCGACGTCGTCGGACCAGAACGACGTGGTGCGGTCGTTGATCCGCACCCATGCGGAGTTGGTTTCGAGCCACATGGCGACGTCCTCGCGGGCGCTGTCCTTGTTCTTGGGGTCCACCGCATCCTCGATGTCGAGGACGATCTGATCGGCGCGCGATTTCGCGGCGCGGTCGAACGTCTCGGTGCGGGTCGCGTTGACCAGCAGCCACGAACGGGCGATTTTCGCATCGATCGGGCGGGGCGGGATCGATTGGCGCGGTGTGCTCACTTGCCGATTGTCTCCCGTCGCCGGGCTCGAGGTCTGCTTTTCGGCGCGGAGACGAAACCTCCCGGCAAGGTTCGTGTATCGCCGCCGAAACAGCGGAATAGCATCAACGCCATGCCACCCCCGACCGTCGTCGCGCAGTCCCGCACCATCCCCGTGTCGGTGGAGTATGCCTACGATAAGACGCTGCCGATGCCGATGCCGACCCTGTTCCGGCACTGGTACGGCCCGCTACCGCCGATCAAGCAGATCCGCGACGAGCCGCCGAGCTGGGACACAGTCGGGCAGACCCGCACGATCGTGCTCGCCGGGACCGGCACACTGCGTGAGCAACTCACCCGCGTCGACCCGCCGCACGGGTACGACTACCGGATCACCGGCATCACCGGACCGCTCGCCCCGCTCGTCGGCGTGATCGAGGGCGCTTGGCGGTTCGAGCCGGCGGGCGCAGTCACGAAGGTCACGTGGCAGTGGACGATCACGCCACGCACCCGCGCCGCGCAATTGGCAATGCCGCCGTTCACGTTCGTCTGGCGCGGTTACGCCCGTAGTGCCCTCGCGGAGCTGGAGAAGCTGCTGGTGGCCTGATCGGCGCGTCAGCCGGGCGTGACCCGCAGGACGGTGAGGGTGTTCGCGCCGGAGCCGAACCGGGCGATCTCGTGCGCGTGCGCGAGCGCCTCGAACACCCACGGCATGGTCTGCAATGACTGGGAATCCAGCGTGGCCCGGCTCAGCGCGAGGTACTCGATGCGCTGCCAGCCACCGAGTTGCGCGGCGACGCTGGGGTCGCTGTCCACCTTGTAAACCCACACGTTGCCGGGCCCGGTGAACCCGGCGTTGTGCAGGTCGAGCCACAATTCGGCTTCCGAGACCAGCACCGCGTCGTGCGGCACGTTGTCGCGCAGCCACGCCACCGCGGCGCGTTGCGGCGCGTCGTCATCGACGCTCCACTGGCGCTGCAGGCCGCCCGCCCACGCCGGCGCCACGAACGGCGTCGCCACCCCGGCGGCGCCGATCGCGACCGCCGCCCCCGCCGCGGCAAGCACGGTCGCGCGGCGGGACCGGTCCGCGCCGAGTGCCCGCAGCCGCGGCCACAACCGGTCCCCGAGACCCCCGACCGCCAACGCCAGGAACGGCAACAGCATCGTGACGTACATCGCCGGGAGATAGCCCTGCCGCAGCAGCATCACCACCTGCACCAGCAGCGCCAGCATCAGCGGTCGCAGCCGGCGGTCGAACAGCAGCGGCACCGCCGCCATCGTGCCGATCACAGGCAGCCACGGATCCAGCTCGAGCCAGTTGCGCACGAGGTTGTGCGCGTCGCTGTCCGGGTCGAAGACGCTGCCGCTGCCCACGCGCCCGCGCAGTTGCCACTCGACGGCCTCGAGCAGCGAGACGTGCCCGGCACCCGGGATCAGCTCGCTCTTCGTCGCTGCATACAGCGGGTACAGCAGCACGGTCAGAAACCCGACCAGACCGAACGAGACGAGGACAAAACCCCGGTTGGCCGAGCGGCGGTAGTTCGTCCAGATCGCCAGCGCCAGCGCGGGCGCGAGCAGCAGCAGCGTCTCCTTGCTCAGCACCGCCACCGCGAAACACAGCGCCGACCCGATCGATGCGCTCCAGCGGTGCCTCGGCGAGAACGCGAGCACGAACGCGGCCAGCACCCACGGCATGGCGATGTTGTCCAGCAGCGCGAGCCGGCCGTAGTGCACGGCGAGCGGGCTCAGCACGAACAGCAGCGCTGCGGTTGCGGCCCAGAACCGGCGCATCCCGACCCGGCGGGCGAGTACGTACAGCAACGCCGTCGAGACCATCCGCAGAAGCACCGCGAACTCGCGCCCGACCATCGTCGTGTTGTCCGACCAGCGCTCCCAGGCGAAGGTGAGCTCCGCGTATACCGACATCTGCAGCCAGCCGAGCGGCGGATGGTCGTACCAGTAGGTGTAGTGCGCCAGTTCCCCCAGGTTCGGGATCGCCCACGCCTGCGAGACATAGGTACCCTCGTCGCCGAACCGGATCGGGTAGCCGGAGAGGTTTACGGCGGTGGTCACGCCGGCCACCAGCATGAGCACGGCAACGACGAGCAGGTCGGCGCGCCGGCTGCGGCGGGCCGGGTCGGGCCGCGGTGCGGTGGGTCGTGTTTCGACGACCGTCGTCATGCCGACTCCGCCAGCATCGCGCCGCGCACAGCGGGCGTGCCGCGCGCGGGCAGGACGTGCGCCGCGAAGTGGTCGCCGACGTGCGTCGTCTTGTCCCAGCCGAGCCGGCCGAGCACGTACCAGAGCACGGCCTGCGCGGCCGCAAACGACAGCACCAACTGGTACGGGTAGAACGTCGCCACGAACAGCGGGTACACGTGCCACGGCACCCGCCGGTGGAAGACCCGGCCGTACTCGTGGATCTGCAGCATCTGCAGCGCCACCGCCAGCGCGATGGCGATCGTCGGGATGCACATCGCCACCGCGAGCGGGGCGGGCGAATCGATCCAGAACGCGGTCACGAGCGTGACGGGCAGCATCGCGAACGAGACCGTCTGGAACAGGCTCATCGTGAGGATCCAGCAGGCGATCAGCCGTTGCCGACGGCCCGGGAGCGAGCGCCAATTGCCGGCGACGAAGCTCTGGATGAACCCGATGTTCCAGCGTCGACGCTGCTTGACCAGGGTGTGCAGATCGGGCGGGGTTTCCTCGCGGGTGGCCAGGCGCGGGTCGTAGAAGGTGAGCGTGCGGGCGCCGTGCACCGCGGTCGCGCGGACGCCGAGCTCGCAGTCCTCCGTGAGCGACATCGGCCAGCCGCCCGTCTTGGCGAGCAGGTCGGTGCGCAGGAATACGGTGTTGCCGCCGAGCGGCATGAAGCCCTTGTCGGACTGGTAGCGCATCTGGGAGGAGAACCAGCGCAGGTATTCGAGCAGGTTGTGCCAGGCGTACCAGCGCTGCAGCCGCGTGCGGACCCGCTCCCGCCACGGGCCGTCGCAGTGCGGGTCCATCAGTTGGATGCCGCCCTGGATGATGTCGACGTCCGGATGGTCGGTAAACGCCTGGTCGACCACGGAGAGCAGGCCGGGCGCGGCGATGCTCTCCGCGTCGAGCACGGTGAACACCTCCACGCACGAGCGCAGCCGGGTGAACGCGTAGTTCAGCTGCTGCGGCTTGTTCGGCGGCCGGCCCTGCAGCGGGTAGACGAGGACGTCGACCGGGCCCGCACCGACGGCGTCGAGCAGGTCGACCAACGGCATGCCGGATTCGTGCTCGGCGACGGCGAGGCGACGCTCGATCTCGTCGTGGTCGGCGCCGGCGGCGAGTCCCTCGTTGACGACCCGCGCGGCAACGGCGGCGACCCGGATGGTGTCGGGGTCGTCGTCGTTGAGGACGGCGACGATGCGGTGGTCGCGGTGCTCGCGCTGGGTCCAGGCCGTGTTGAGCAGGGTGCGCGCGAGCACCGCCGTCTCGTGGCGGGCCGGGATGAGCACGGCGATGGCGTGCCGCGACGGACCGCGCGGTGGGCCGAGCAGCAGGTCGTCCTCGATGCCCGACTCCCGCTTCGTGTAGGCCATCGCGACCAGGAAGGACGCGCTCATCACCAGGGCAAACAGCGAGAACAGCACGCCACCGACGATCAGGAAGGTGCGGTAGTTCCCGAACAGCACATAGGCGAGAACGGTGGCGAGCACGAACCCACCGAGCCCGGCGAGCATCTGCCAGCGGTTGATCTTGCGGTTCGTGGTGCCGTGGACGAGGTGGATGGAACGGGTGCGCGGCGGCGAGTCCACAGTTGGTTAATCCTCTGTTACCGAGCGGAACCCTAGAACTGCGGCAACGCTGCACGCGGGTGCCCGTTCCGATCAGGGCACGTCGAAGGTCAATTCAACCCGACACCGGCCGGGTCCGCACGTCGGGAAGGGGCCGTGTGCGCCACGCCACTCCCGCCGTCGTCGCGAACGTTGAGCAACGCATTCCACCAGTCGTCGGGCAGCACCTCGCCGCGGCGCAGCGCGCGGCCGAGCCCGCACGCCATCGCGACGCCGAGCGCGGCCAGCCATACGGCGTACAGCAACCATGCCGACCACAGCATGGCCTCCACCGTCGGACCCGGGTCGAAGAACGCGACCGTCGGCGCGGTGGTGAGCGCGAGCGGAATGAACGCCGCCGACCCGGCCTGGTCGAGACGCAGGATCAGATACAGCCCTCGGCGGTGTCGTGTGGCCATGGCGGCCTCCTCTATATCCCTTTGTATCGGTGGCTTCCACGCTAGAAAGACGCCACGTCGAGCGCGATTACCTGCGAGGTAAGCCCCGACACCGAATCGGACTCGATCCTGTCGCAGTTGACCGTCGGCGCCGCCCCGGTGCTCGCGCTCGGCCGCGAGTACCTCGCCGACACGCTGACGCCTGTCATTCGATCGCAGGACGGGAATGTGACGTATGTCATACTTTCCGCCCGCGCAGGCGACAATCGGCCCGCAGTTACACCCTGGCATACGGTGCGCGTTACTGGGGGTACCGCGCATGGGGTGCTTGGACGCCGCCGACCAGGCTTCCCCGTTTCGACCTCGCGGCACAGTTGGTCAAGTGCCCGAACGAGGGCCCGTTTGCCTATACCGGGTCGCCGAGCATTCAGCCAGTTACTTCACCCGAGTAGCCCGAATCGTTATTGCATCGCGACACAGGGTCTGCAATGTGACGCGTGACACTGGCACACTGAATGCATGATGTGGGCGTGGGTGCTCGGCACTTGGGCGGTAATCTCCGTCCCGGTCGCACTCGTGCTCGGGCGGCTGTTCGCGAACGGGCACCGCAATGATCCGCGGCGGGTCGGCAATCGGCGCGCACGCAGCGAGCGCGCGCAGCACTGAGCCGTCCCACCAGCACAAACTCGCAATCTCCACTACAGGTTTAGCCAACAGCGAGATCCGTGGCGGCCACCCTTGTTATGCTTTCGTGGCTTTCGACAGCCGGCGAGCCCGCCCGGCTCGATCCCGCTGTCGCCGACACCGAGAGAGTGGGGACCCCGAGGTGCAGCGTGCTCGTTCGATCATGATGGCGGCGGCAACCGCGGTCAGCGCGTCCGTACTGACGTTTGCCGCCCCCGCCGCCGCCAATCCCAACGCCGTCAACCCGATTCCGGTGCTCAACGGCACGGTCGGCCTGCCCCAGTTGCACGGCCGCACACAGGCGGTGTTCCAGGCGACCGGCATGGCAAGCCCGAACAACACGCAGAGCTACAACGTGCTCGGCACCGACCTCGGCATCATGTGGGACAACGGTCGCGGTGAGATGCTGACCGCTTACGGTGACTCCGCCGGGTTGGGCGCCCCCAATCTGTTAGCGGGCAGCGTGTGGGCGTGGCGCTCGAACATCCTGGTCCGCAGCCACGACCGCACTCCCGCCGACGGCATCATCTACGACAGCGTCGTGCGCGACATCTTCGGCCAGGCCAAGGACCTGGTGCCGAGCCCGAAGATCCCGTTCATCGAGATCAGCCGCATCCCGACCGCCGGTATCGCCGTCGACGGCGTGCAGTACATGTCGATGATGTCGGTACGCACCTGGGACGATCCGGGGCGTTGGACCACGAACTTCGCCGGCCTCGCCGTCTCCGGCGACAACGGCGAGAACTGGATCGAGGCGACCGAGACGCGCCGGCCGGCCGAGGGTGGGCACCGGAACTTCCAGATGAACGCCTTCCTGAAGGAGGGCGGCTTCGTCTACGTCTACGGCACCCCGCCCGGACGCAACAACCTCGCCTACATTGCGCGCGTGCCGGAGCGGGAACTGCGCAACCTCGCCGCCTACGAATACTGGAACGGCAAGGAATGGAAGCGCGACGACGTCAACGCGGCGACGCCGATCACAGGTGGCGTCGCCGAGTTGTCCGTGCAGTACAACTCGTACCTCGGCCAATACATCATGCTCACCACCGACCCGTTCAACTCGGTGGTGATGCGGCGCGCGTCCTCGCCGGTGGGACCGTGGGGTCCGCCGGAGGTTCTGATCGACACGCGCGAACTGCCGACCGCGTACGCGCCGTCGCTGTATCCGTACCAGACCGGCTCGAACCTCTTCTTCCTGACGACGATCCACTCGCAGTACAACGTCGTGCTGATGCGGACGTCGCTGGGCTGATCCTCGCGAAAGATTGACCGCACCTGATGGACGCCGCCGACTGGGACCGCCGCTACGCCGACGCCGATCTCATCTGGGGTGCGCCGCCGAACCAGTTCGTCGTGGAGATGTGCTGGTCGCTGCCGCCGCGGCGGGCGCTGGACCTCGCCTGCGGTGAGGGCCGCAATGCGATCTGGCTGGGCGAACGCGGTTGGGAGGTCACCGCCCTGGACTTCTCCCAGGTCGCGCTGGACAAGGGCCGCACGGTGGCGAGCCGGGCCTCGCGGTCGGTGCGCGGCCGGATCACCTGGCACCGCGCCGACGTCGTCACCGAAGACCTCGGCACCGACACGTTCGACCTGATCGTCATCGCCTACCTGCACCTGCCGGCCGACGAGCGACGCACGGTGCTGCGCCATGTCGTCCGGGCGCTGGCGCCTCGGGGCGTGCTGGTGTTGGTCGGGCACGACACCACGAACATCGCCCAGGGCTTCGGCGGACCGCAGGATCCCGCGATCCTCTACACCCCTGACGACATCGTCTCCGACATCACCGACCACGAAGCAACCACTGCCAACCTCGGCGATGCCATGCGGGTGCGGGTCGCCGAGCAACGCCGCCGGCTCACCGAGGCGCAGGACGCGATCGACGCACTGGTCGTGGCCGAGAAGGCCGCGGCGGACCCCGGCGTGGTGCACGTCGACGCCGTCAATGCCGACGCCGTCAATGTCGACGCGGTTGATGTCGACACGGTTGATGTCGACACCGTTGATACCGACTCAGCCGCCGGACCAGCGCACTAACCACGGCGTCACGATCTCGGCGATCGGAGCCGCGGACTTCTTCAGCGAGTGCGTCTCGCCTGGGATGACGTGAACGAGAGTCGCGTCGGCGGGGTCGGGCACGCCGAACGGGTCCTTGTCGCCGTTGATCACCACCGTCTCGCACCCGGCGTCGCGCAATTCCTCGGCGCGGGAGCGTTCCGGCTTCCCCGGCGGGTGCAGCGGGAACGCGAGGCACAGCACCCCGACGGCGTCGAGGTCGCGCGCGGTGCGGCAGGCGACCCGGGCGCCGTTGCTGCGTCCACCCTGGATCAGCGGGACGCCCGGCACCTTGCGGCGCAGCTTGGTGACCAGTTCCACCCACGCCGCATCCTGCTTGGCTGCCGACCCGGGCGCCCGCGCGCCCGCCACCCGGAACGGTTGCAGCACGCGGGCGACCGCTCCCCCGAGCGCGACCGCGGCATCGCGAACTGCGATGAGGTCTCCCGTGTCCACCCCACCCGCGGCGCCATGGGTCATGACCAGCAGGAACCGGGCTTCCGGGGTAGCGTCGAACGCGACCTCGGCGGGTCCGGCGGACGTTTGCACGCGCATCCGCAAACACTATCCGGCACCCGTCGTGGCGACCGTCACACAACGGTTGAAGGATCACTTACTCGGTAGTAACATAGGACTAAGTTACCGGCCGGTAACTCCGTGGGTGATACCGAAACGGATCGCACCAGGAGGAGCCGGTCGGCACCACCCCACCGAGATCTCAATGGAGAGTGACGCAGCATGGGCCACTACAAGAGCAACGTCCGCGATCTGGAGTTCAACCTGTTCGAGGTTCTCGGCATGGACGAGATCCTCGCGTCCGGCGCCTACGGTGACCTCGACGGAGAGACCGTGCGCGACATGCTGACCGAGGTACGCCGCCTCGCCGAAGGCCCGCTCGCCGAGCCGTTCGCCGAGGCCGATCGCAACCCGCCGGTCTTCGACCCGAACACCCACTCGGTGACACTGCCGGCCGCGTTCAAGAAGGCCTACCGCACCATTCAGGAAGGCGGCTGGGACAAGCTCGGCGTCGACGAAGCCCTCGGCGGCATCGAAGTCCCGCGCACCGTCTACTGGGCGATCGGCGAGCTGCTGCTCGGCGCGCAGCCCGCGGCGTTCATGTACGCCGCCGGCGCCGGGTTCACGAACATCTTCTACGACAACGGCACCGACGAGCAGAAGAAGTGGGCACAGATCGCGGCCGAGCAGGGCTGGGGCGCGACCATGGTGCTCACGGAGCCGGACGCCGGCTCCGACGTCGGCGCCGGCCGCACCAAGGCCATCAAGCAGGACGACGGCTCGTGGCACATCGAGGGCGTCAAGCGGTTCATCACCTCGGGTGACTCCGACGACCTGTTCCCGAACATCATGCACCTCGTGCTCGCCCGACCCGAGGGCGCCGGGCCGGGCACCAAGGGCCTGAGCCTGTTCTTCGTCCCGAAGTTCCACTTCGACCCGGAGACGGGCGAACTCGGTGAGCGCAACGGCGTATTCGTCACCAACGTCGAGCACAAGATGGGCCTGAAGGTCTCCGCGACCTGCGAGGTCACCTTCGGTGAACACGGGGTTCCCGCGCAGGGCTGGCTGGTCGGCGAGGTGCACGACGGCATCGCGCAGATGTTCCAGGTCATCGAACACGCCCGAATGATGGTGGGCACCAAGGCGATCGCCACGCTGTCGACCGGCTACCTGAACGCGCTCGCCTACGCCAAGGAACGCGTGCAGGGTGCGGACCTGACGCAGATGGCCGACAAGGACGCGCCGCGCGTCACCATCACCCGCCACCCGGACGTACGCCGCAGCCTCGCCATGCAGAAGGCCTACGCCGAGGGTCTGCGCGCGGTGTACCTGTACACCGCCGCGCACCAGAACCTCGATGTGGCGGAAAAGGTTTCGGGTGTCGACGCGAAGCTCGCCTACCGTGTCAACGACCTGCTGCTGCCGATCGTCAAGGGCGTCGGTTCGGAACGGGCGTACCAGTACCTGACCGAGGCGCTGCAGACCCTGGGCGGGTCCGGCTTCCTGCAGGACTACCCGATCGAGCAATACATCCGGGACGCGAAGATCGACTCGCTCTACGAGGGCACCACCGCGATCCAGGCGCAGGACTTCTTCTTCCGCAAGATCGCCCGTGACCGCGGCGTCGCGCTCGCGCACGTCGCCGGCCAGATCGCGAAGTTCCTCGACGCCGAGGCAGGCAACGGCCGGCTCAAGGCCGAACGCAAGCTGCTCGCCACCGCGCTCGAGGACGTGCAGGGCATGGCCGCGACGTTGACGGGCTACCTGATGGCGGCGCAGGACCAGCCGACCGAGCTGTACAAGGTCGGCCTCGGTTCGGTGCGGTTCCTGCTGTCGGTCGGCGACCTGCTCATCGGCTGGCAGCTGCTGCGGCAGGCCGAGATCGCGATGGCCGCGCTGGACAAGGCTGGGGCGTCGAAGGGCGGGGCGTCGAAGGACAGGGCGGCGCAGGACAAGGCGTTCTACCAGGGCAAGATCGCGACCGCGTCGTTCTTCGCCAAGAACGTCCTGCCCGAGCTCACCGCGACCCGCGCCATCCTCGCCGCGATCGACAACGACATCATGGAACTCGACGAAGCAGCTTTCTGAGCCTGTTTGCGCTGGTCAACACCCGTGAGTGGTAAAGAGTCTCGGGGCGAGCGAAGCGACGGGAAAATGTCGCGGACTCGTCAACCACTCACGGGTGCGGGGGCTACTTGGCGGCCTTGGCGGCGCGTTTCTGCTCCTGCTTGAACTCGCGGACCTCCAGCAGCGACTTCGCATCGGTGACGTCGGCGATGGAGCGGCGCGACCCCTCCTCCGCGTACGCACCGGCGGCGTCGCGCCAGCCGTCGAGGTCGACGCCGAGTTGCTTGCCGATCAGCGCGAGGAAGATGCGCCCCTTCTGGTCGCCGAAGCCGGGAAGGGCCTTCAGCCGCCGCAGCACCTCGCGACCGTCGGGGTTGCCGTCGGTCCAGATCCCTTCCGCGCGACCGTCGTACGCCTCGACGAGGTGGGCGCACAGCGCCTGGATCCGCTTCGCCATCGACCCCGGGTAGCGGTGCACCGCCGGGGTCTGCGAGCACAGTGCCGCGAACTCCTCCGGGTCGGCGTGCGCGATCGCCTCGATGTCGAAGTCGCCGCCCATCCGCTCGGCGATCTTCTGCGGTCCCGCGAACGCCGACTCCATCGGGAACTGCTGATCGAGCAGCATCCCGGTGAGCAGCGCCGCCGGATTGTTGGACAGCAGCGCGTCCGCGGTGGCGTTCTGCGCGAGCACGAGCGACTTGGCCATGGCGTCCCTTCCTCGAGCAGATCAGTCGTCGAGCAGTTTCTCCGTCGCCGAGAACAGCACGCAGGTCGCGAGACCGTCCATCGCGGTCTCGAGTTCGTCGGCAGGCGGGAAGCTGGGCGCGATGCGGATGTTGCGGTCGGCGGGGTCGGTCCGGTACGGGTACGCCGACCCCGCCGGGGTGAGCGCGATGCCGGCGTCCTTGGCGAGCGCGATCGTCCGGGCGGCGGTGCCGTCGAGGACGTCGAGGCTGATGAAGTAGCCGCCCTTCGGCTCGGTCCACGACGCGACCTTCGACGCCCCGAGACGGTCCTCGAGAATGCGGGTGACCAGCGCGAACTTGGGCGCGAGCAGGTCGCGGTGCAGCGCCATGTGGGCGCGCACCCCGTCGGCGTTGCCGAAGAACCGCGCGTGCCGCAGTTGGTTGAGCTTGTCGGGGCCGATGCTCATCTTCGCTGTGTGCGACAGGTACCACTTCAGGTTGGCGTCCGACGCGCCGAGGAACCCGACACCGGCTCCGGCGAAGGTGATCTTCGACGTCGACGCGAACACGTACGGGCGGTTCGGGTGCCCGGCCTCGGCGGCCATGCCGAGCACATCGAACACCGGCGCCGCCTCGGGTGTGAGGGCGTGCAGGACGTAGGCGTTGTCCCAGAACAGCCGGTAGTCGGGCGCCGCGGTCGGCATGGTCGCAAGCTCGCGCACCACCCGCTCCGAGTAGATCGCCCCGGTCGGGTTCGAATAGGTGGGGACGGCCCACAAGCCCTTCACGGAGGGGTCGCTGCCGGCGATCTCGGCGACGGCGGCGACGTCGGGGCCGTCGTCGTTCATCGGGATCGGGATCAGCTCGAACCCCAGCGACTCGGTGAGCAGGAAGTGCCGGTCGTAGCCGGGGGTCGGGCAGAGGAACTTGCGGCCCGGGTCGGCGATCCACGGCTGCTCCGAGTCGTGGGTGCCGTGCAGCAGCGCGAACACGAGCAGGTCGTGCATGATCTCGAGGCTCGCGTTGTTCGCGGCGAGCAGGTTGTCCGTCCCGATCCCGAGGATCTCGCCGAAGATCGCGCGCAGCTCGGGCACGCCGGTGAGGCCGCCGTAGTTGCGGCAGTCGGTGCCGGCGGCGTCGCGGTAGTCGTCGCCCGGCAGCGTGAGCAGGGCGCCGGACAGGTCGAGCTGCTGAGATGAGGGCTTGCCGCGGGTGAGGTCGAGGTTGAGCTTCGCGTCCTGCAGCTTGGTGTAGCTCGCGCGCTGCTGCTCGTGCTCGTGCTCGAGTTCGTCGCGACTCATCAACCCGATCTGCGTTTGACGGGGCATCGCCTCGTGTACCTTTCCCTGGCCTGGCACGCGCCGGGACCCGGCACGTCGGCTACACAGGTTACCCGCCGCGAGGAGTCGATTTTGCAGCGGAAGTTAAGGGGACCCCGCGCACCCGGCAGAGCCCGTTGACCCTTGCTGCCTTCCGGCCCTGGGGGAGTTCACAGGATGCGCGCCGCGCGGGATCCGTCGGCCAGTGTAGCGGCCGGGGGATTTGCCGGGCGCCCGGGGTTGACCGGTATGCTTCCCCACGGAGGATTCGCCTAGTGGCCTATGGCGCTCGCCTGGAACGCGGGTTGGGTTAACGCCCTCAGGGGTTCAAATCCCCTATCCTCCGCGCTGGTAGGGGCGCCCCGTCGCGAGGGCGCCCCTACTTTTTGCCGGTAAGCGGTGCTCTCTAGGTGTGGTAGCGGGTTGGCCGACAGAGACGACAACCTCGTAGTGAAATGGCGGTCCCAAGACGCTCGATTCGCCGCCATTTCTATACACGGTCGACCTCGCACGGCTCGCCCAATTCCCGCGGTGTGCGGCAAAGGGGCGCCCCGGCGGGTGGCGGTGGGGCACGGGATACTGGAGCCGTGACCGACGACCGCGACCGCGACGAGACGGGACGGGCGCGCAACGCCCGACCGCGCGACGCGCTCGGGCGACCGCTACCCAAGGGCAGCCCCGGCGTCGAACGGATCCCCGACGATCTCGACCTCGCGCCGCAACAGACGCTCGACTACGCGCAGGAATTGCTCGACCGCGGACTTGCCTTTCACGCGCACGAGGTGTTGGAGGCGGCGTGGAAGAACGGGCCGCTCGAGGAGCGGGAGCTGTGGCAGGGTCTGGCACAGCTTGCGGTCGGCATCACGCATGTGCAGCGCGGCAACAGTTCCGGTGCCCGCACTCTGCTGCGGCGCGCTTCGGCGCGGCTCGCGACAGCGGGCGCGCCGTACGGAATCGACACGCCGGGCCTGGTGGTCTACGCCGAGGCGCTCGCCGCCGACCTCGC
>DATDBL010000089.1:0-10085 GCA_036524855.1 Aldersonia sp.
CCGGAGCAAGTCCTCGCCGTGGGGTCGGCGGCCGGGAATGATGTCGCAGGAGGCGGCCTTCGACTCCTGGATCTGCACGTTCGGGTCGAGGGTGATGCCAAGAAGGTCGTTGGCGGCGTCGCCGCTGACGACCGCGTCACCGCCCACCCCCCAGTGGTACGGCAACCCGATCTGGTGCACGGTGTGACCCCCGATCACCAGCGGGGTCAACCGTTCGGTGACGAGCACCCGCGCCTCGATCGCCGCACGCGGGGAGATGATCGTCGCCCACCCGTACGGTTCGAGGCCCCGTTCGTCGGCGAGTTCCGGGGACACCTCGCAGAACATCTCCGGTTGCAACTCGGACAGGTACGGCAGCCAGCGGCTCATCCCACCCGCGGTGTGGTGCTCGGTGAGCCGGTAGGTGGTGAACACGTACGGGTAGACGTCGACGCCGGGGTCGCCCGCGCTGGGCGCGCTCAGATTGTCCTTGCGCGGGAAGACGACCCGAGAGGGGTTCTGCTGCTGGGGATACAGCAGGTTCGCGACCGGCGACTCCTGCGGCTCGTAGTGCGTCGGCAGCGGGCCGTCGACCATGCCCTTCGGGGCGAACAGCCAGCCCTTGCCGTCGGCCTGCATGACGAACGGGTCGTCGCCGGCGAGCGCGTCCGGGCCGCCGACGTCGGGATCGGGCCGACTGTGCGGGGCGCGGTCGACGACGAAGTCGGGGACGTCGTCACCGACCCACCGGGACTGCTCGGCGTCCCACCACACCAGGCGTTTGCGTTCGCTCCACGGTTTGCCGTCCGGGTCGGCCGACGCCCGGTTGTACAGGACCCGGCGGTCGGCTGGCCACGCCCAGCCCCACTTGGTCTGGTTCGGCGTCGGGCCGCCCTGCGGCACCCGACGAGCGGCCAGGTTGATCCCGTGTGCGAAGACCCCGGTGTAGATCCAGCACCCGGCGGCGGTGGATCCGTCGGTCCGCAGTTCGGTGTAGGCGGACAGCGGTTCTCGGTCCTCGGTGCGGTAGCCGTTGACCTCGGCGAGCACCGACTCGGGATCGGGGTCGCCGTGCGCGTCGGTGGGATAGTCCCAGGTCAGGTCGAGCAGCGGCCGGTCCCGCTCGTCGGTGGAGTCGGCGAGGAGCGCCCGGATCCGTTTGCCGAGTTCGTGGAAGAAGTGCAGTTCGCTCTGGCACTGTCCCGGCGGCGCGAGGGCCTGGTGGCGCCACTGCAGCAGACGCTGTGTCTGGGTGAACGATCCGGCCTTCTCCACGTGGGTCGCGGCAGGCAGGAAGAACACCTCGGTCTCGATGTCCTCGGTCCGCAACTCGCCGGACGCGATCTCCGGCCCGTCCTTCCACCAGGTCGCCGACTCGATCATGTTCAGGTCGCGCACCACCAGCCACTTCAGGTGCGCCATGCCGAGGCGCTGCATCCGGCCGTTCGCCGACCCCACCGCCGGGTTCTGCCCCAGCAGGAAGTAGCCCTCCACCTGATCATCGAGCATGCCCATCACGGTCTGGTAGGTGCCGTGCGGTCCGGTGAGCCGCGGGAGATAGTCGTAGCACCAGTCGTTCTCGGCGCTGGCGGCGTCGCCCCACCAGGCCTTGAGCAGGCTGACCGTGTACGCGTCGGCGTTGGCCCAGAAGCCCTTCTGCTGCTTGGATCCGACGACGTCGAGGTAGTCGGCGAGGCTGTCGTGGACGCCGACCTTCGGCATCGGCAGGTAGCCCGGGAGCAGGTTGAACAGCGTCGGGATGTCGGTGGAGCCCTGGATGCTGGCGTGCCCGCGCAGCGCCATGATGCCGCTGCCCGGGCGCCCGACGTTGCCCAGAAGGAGCTGCAGAATCGTTGCGGTGCGGATGAATTGGGCGCCGAGGGTGTGCTGGGTCCAGCCGACCGCGTAGGCGAAGCAGGTGGTGCGTTCGCGTCCGGAGTTCTCGACGATGGCCCGCGCGAGGTAGCCGAAGTCCTCGATCGAGATCCCGCAGGCGTCGCGGACCATTTCCGGGGTGTAGCGGGCGTAGTGGCGCTTGACGATCTGGAACACCGTGCGGGGGTCGGCCAGGGTGTCGTCGCGCAACACGCGAGCGTGCGGTAACGGCGGGCCACCGCTGCCGTACTCCTCGCCCGCGGCACGCGCGGACGCGCTGGCACCGTGCTCGGCGTCTCCCTCCTGCTCGGTTCCCTCGTCGGCGAGATAAGCCCAGGTCGACGGGTCGTAGTGCCCGGTTTCGGGGTCGTAGCCCGAGAACAGACCGCCGAGGTCCTCGGTGTCGCGGTAGTCCTCGTTGATCAACGTCGCGGCGTTGGTGTACGCGACGACGTAGTCGTGGAACCACAGGTCATGGGTGAGCACGTGGTTCACGAGCGCACCGAGCAGCACCACGTCGGATCCGGCCCGGATCGGGATGTGCTTGTCGCACACCGCCGAGGTGCGGGTGAAGCGCGGGTCGACGTGGATCACCTTCGCACCCCGGGCCCGCGCCTCTTCCACCCACTGGAACCCCACCGGATGGCACTCGGCCATGTTGGACCCCTGGATGACTATGCAGTCGGCGTTGGCCATGTCCTGCAGCGGTTGTGTGGCGCCGCCCCGCCCGAATGAGGTTCCCAGACCGGGAACCGTGGCGGAGTGTCAAATACGAGCCTGGTTCTCGATCTGGATCGCACCGGCCGCGGTGAACAGCTTCTTGATCAGGTAGTTCTCTTCGTTGTCCAGAGTCGCACCGCCGAGCGACGCGATGCCCATCGTGCGGCGCAGGGCGCGGCCCTGCTCGTCGACGTCCTGCCAGGCGTTGCGCCGCGACTGCACGAACCGCTCCGCCACCATCTCGATGGCGGTGTCGAGGTCGAGGCGCTGCCACTGGGTGGCGCGCGGCGCCCGGTAGAGCACCTCGGTCTGCCGCCCCGGAGAGTTGACCAGCTGCTCGCTCGCCGCACCCTTCGGGCACAGCCGACCGCGGGAGATCGGCGAGTCGGGGTCGCCCTCGATCTGGACCACCCGCTCGTCCTTGACGTAGACCCGCTGACCACACCCGACCGCGCAGTACGGGCACACGCTCTGCACCACCCGGTCGGCGGTCGCGGTGCGTGGGGTGATGGCGCGGGTGTTCTTCGACGTCACCGCGGGCCCCCGCCCGAGCAGGTCACCGGAGCGCAGTTGCCGGAGAACCGGCCACTCCAAGAACCTCGGTGCCATGCGGTCGACCCTAGCCCGGTGCGCTCGCGTGCGCCGACTGTTCGGACGCGTGGGCCCAGCGACACACTCCCGGTCCGAATCGACGGGATCCCGGCGCTTTGGGACGGGAGTGTGTCGTCAGGCCCACCGATAGCGGGCCCACGGCGCTGGTCTCGAGGTTTGGAGCGGCGACGGCCGGGTAACTCCGGGTCTGTGGAGTCGCCGCGAGACGACCCGGACTCGATGACCGCGGGTGTCGCCAGTCGGGCGCGGTCACCTGCGGTGACCGGGCTGCGCCGGGTGACGACGGGTGCGTTGGCGCTGTTTGTCGCCCTCGGACTCGTCGGCGCGTTGGGGGTCCGCACCGCGACCGCGACGGCGGACGAGGCGGGTTTCACGCTGACCCTCGACTATCCCGCGGTCGCCCGCGCCGGACTCGATGTGCGGTGGGAGTTGCACGTCACCAAACCCGGCGGCTTCGGCGACGGTGTCACGATTGCGCTCACCGCCGACTACTTCTCGATCTTCGAGACTCAGGGCTGGTATCCCGATCCGGCGACCCAGACGCGCGGCGCGGACCTGCTGTTGCTCACATTCGATCCGCCACCCGGCGAGGAGTTCGTCCTGGGATTCGATGCCTATATCCAACCGGCGAGCCAGCGCGGCGCGCCGGGATCCGCCGCGATCTGGCTCGATGGCCGCGAAGTCGCCCGGATCGACTACAACACGAGGCTGGTGCCCTGAAATGGAGATCGTCGTCCGCGCCGCGTTCCTGTTCCTCTTCCTGTGGATGATCACCCGGATCACCGGGCGCACCACGGTCGGAGAACTCAGCGCCTTTCAACTCGTGCTGTTCGTGGTGATGGGTGACCTCATTCAGCAGGCCGCGACCCAGCAGGACTATTCGGTCACCGCCGCGGTCCTGACGATCGGGACGTTCGCCATGTTCACCATCGGATTGTCGGTGCTCAACGCGCGGGCCGGCCGATTCCGGGGGATCACCCACGGAATTCCCGTCGTCATAGTGACCGACGGGACCATCGACCACGCCCGGCTGCGGAGCGAACGGCTGTCGATCGACGATCTCACCGCCGCGGCACGCCAGCGGGGAATCCGGCAGGTCAGCGACATCGAGTTGGCCGTTCTCGAAACCAACGGCAAGATCTCGTTCTTCACCCGCTCCGACATCCACCCATCGGTCGGGGCTACGCCTGCCAGGCAGCAGAAAACCTGAACGGACGGTCACACGAATTCGGCCCCACTCCACGTGGGGCCGAACTCGTGCCGTCCAAGCGCGGATCTGCTTACCGCACCCGGAACCGCACAGCTTCGATTACGAGTTCTGTTGGGCCGCGCGCTGGCGCTCCTCGTCCACCTTGGCCTCCGCGCGCGCCTTCTCGGCCTCGCCTTCCTTCTGCGCGACCTCGCGCTGAGATTCCGCCTTGTCTTGCTGAGCGCGACCCTCACGCGCGAGGTCGTCGTTGCCGGTCACCGCGCCCGCGGCTTCCTTGACCTTGCCCTTCACACCCTCGACAACGCCCTTGACGCCTTCGCTGGGACCGCTGTTCTTGTCTGCCATGGCTCTTCCCTTCGTCGCTTCTCAGTACGGCTTCACTGTCCGCACTCGCTCCGATTACCCCCGACGGCGATCGGGAAACGTTGCGCTGGTGTGACCTGCGTCTCACCGACGGAGCGCTCACGCCGGCCCCACCCGTCGTCTCGCTGCTGGACGGCTGCGGCGCCGGGGTGACCGTGGTCTACCAGGGCCAATGCTTGCAAGAGTCATCCCGGAAGCGTCTCCCCGCCGATCGGGGCGAGCACCTCGCCGGAGTAGTACGACGACATCGTCCCCGAGGCGAAGAACACATACGAGGGCGCGATCTCGTCCGGCTGCGCGGCGCGCCCGAACGGCGCCTGGTCACCGAAGCTGGCGACCTTCTCCTCGGGCATGGTGGCCGGGATCAGCGGCGTCCATACCGGGCCGGGCGCGATGGCGTTCACCCGGATTCCGCGCTCGCCGAGCGCCTGCGCCAGCGACTGGGTAAGCGCGTTCACCGCACCCTTGGTGGACGCGTAGTCGATGAGGGTCTTGTTGCCCCGTAACCCGTTGACCGAACTCGTGTTGATGATGCACCCGCCATCGCCGAGATGGTCGACCGCGGCGCGGGCGGTGTGGAAGTAGCTGTCGATGTTCACCGCGAAGGTGCGCCGCCACTGCTCCTCGGTGAGGTCGGCGAAGTCGTCGACCGGGTTCTGGTAGGCGACGTTGTTGACGAGGATGTCGAGTCCACCGAGGTCATCGACGGTGCGCGCGACGACGTCGCGGCAGTTCTGCGCTATCGCGAGATCACACCGGTACGTAGCGCAGCGGCGACCCTCCTTCTCGACCAGTTCGCAGGTGTGCCGGGCGTCGTCGTCCTCCTCGAGATAGGCGATCGCCACGTCGGCGCCTTCCTTCGCGAATGCGATCGCCACCGCGCGGCCGATCCCCGAATCGCCGCCGGTGATCAGCGCCCTCTTGCCGGCCAACAGGTCACGGCCGCGGTAGCCGCGCATCTCGTCGCGCGGTTGTTCGGCCATGTCGCCGGTTCGTCCGGGGTAGTCGATGGTGTGCGCCGCGTGCGCATCGTCGGATGGTTCGTTCATGCGACGTGCATACCCACGTGCGATCGGCCTAATCCCGCGTCGATCCGCCGACCGCCGACGCGGCCGTGCCGTGTCTACCGAACACGTCGAGGGCCATCGTGATCCGTAATTGTTCGAGCGAACGTGCCTGATCCTCGGCGCGCGCAACCAGCGCGTCGAACTCGGCCGGGTCCAGGCGCGTGTCGTGCTCGGCGACCGCACGCAACAACCGCCAAGCGGCGGCCTTGGCGTGCACGCCCGTGAGCATTCCCTCCGTCTCGATGACAGAACTCAGTGGTGAGCGCCGGATAATCCGGCCGTTCGACTTCAGCCGCGCGACCTTCTCGGCAAGCCAACCCCCGATCATCTTGTAGCGACTCACACCGATACCGAGGTGCCGCATCAGCTGGCGCAGGACGTTCCGGTCGGCGGTGATCTCGGCGGCGAGCCGGTTCGATTCGGCCCCGACGGGGCCGTCGTGTGCGCGAGCAATGCGCTCGATCAGTGCGACACCGGCGGCGGCGCCTGCATAGTGATCGTTGAGATAGATCGCGAGTGAGTCCTTGGTTTTCATGGCCAGTGGCTACCCGAAAGGACGGCATTCGAACCTCCGTCACGCGTAAGGGCCGGTCCAGCCGGTCGCGATGCCTTAGTCCAGAACCGCGGGCGGCGGGTGCCGGCGATCTCGCCGACGCCGAGCAGCCAGTCCTCGCGTTCGAACTCGAGGCCGCGGGGGGATGCGCCGCGACAGCGATGCCACCGGTTCACATCGGCGTGAGGTCGAGCTTGTCGGCGAGCAGTTGGGCCAGGTGCTTGCCCCGACGGTCGGTGAGGTCCGCCAGTTGCGTTCGACATGAGTAGCCGTCGGCGAGGATCGTCGTGTCCGCGCCCGCCTTCGCGACCGCGGGCAGCAGTTGTTGTTCCGCGACGGCGACGGACACCTCGTAGTGCCCCTTCTCCACTCCGAAGTTCCCGGCCAGCCCGCAGCAGCCGCCGAGGCGTTGGACGTCGGCGCCGGCGGATTCGAGCAGCTTGGCGTCGGTGCTCCAGCCCATGACCGCGTGGTGGTGGCAATGCGGTTGCGCGACAACCGACTCCCCCACCAGCGACGGCGGCTCCCAGCCGCGCTCGGTCAGCAACTCGGCCAGGGTGCGGGTGTCGGCCGCGACCGGATCGGCGGCGTCACCGAGCAGTTCGATTGCGTCCGAACGCAGCACCCCGGTGCACGAGGGCTCCATGCCGACGATCGGGACACCCGCCGACGCCGGCTCGGACAGCGCGGCAACCGTGCGGCCCAATATTTTCCGCGCCGCGCTCAACTGCCCGGTCGAGATCCAGGTCAGCCCGCAGCACTGCGACTTCTCGGTGAGTTGCGGGCGGTAGCCGGCGGCCTCGAGCACCCGCACGGTGGCGTGGCCGACCTCGGGCGTGAAGTAGTTGGTGAACGAGTCGATGAACAGCACCACCGGGTCACCGGTCTGCGCCCGGTCGCCGGCGGTGGCGTCGAACCAGGACCGGAACGTCTGCTTCGCGAACGGCGGGATAGTGCGGCGCTTGTCGACACCCGCACCCGCGAGCGCGAGCGGGCCGACCCCGGGGATACGCATGGCGGCGTTGACCAGACCCGGGGCCTTGCTCGCAATCCGCGCCCAACGCGGCAGCCAGCCCAGCGAATAGTGCGACGGCGGACGCAGCCTTCGGCGGTAGCTCTGGTGCAACACCTCGGACTTGAACGCGGCCATGTCGACACCCGTCGGGCAGTCCGACGCACATCCCTTGCAGGACAGGCACAGATCCAGTGCCTCGTGCACCTCGGGCGAACGCCACCCGCCGGTGACGGCGGTGCCGTTGATCATCTCCTGCAGCACCCGGGCGCGTCCTCGGGTGGAGTCCTTCTCCTCCCGAGTCGCCTGATAGGACGGGCACATCACCCCACCGGAGGCGGTGTTGTCGGCGCGGCACTTGCCGACCCCCGTGCAGCGGTGCACCGCCTGGGTGAAGTCGCCGCCGTCGTGGTGGTAGGCCAGCGCTAAGTTGCGCCGCACGAGCGGCGCGGCCGGGACCCGCAGGTCGGCGTCGAGCGGTCGCGCATCGACGAGCACACCGGGGTTGAGGACGTTGTCCGGGTCGAAGGTGTGCTTGACCGCGCCGAACAGGTTCAGCGCCGCCGGGCTGTACATGAGCGGGAGCAGTTCGCTGCGGGCGCGGCCGTCGCCGTGTTCCCCCGACAGCGACCCGCCGTATCCGGCGACGAGTTTCGCAGCGGCGCCGAGGAAGTCGCGGAAGATCCGGGTGCCGCCGGGCTTGTCCAGCGGCCAGTCAACGCGGACGTGCAGGCACCCGTCGGCGAAATGACCGTACGGCAGACCCGTGACCCCGTAGTCGGCCATGAGCGCGTCGAACTCGCGCAGGTAGTCCCCCAGCCTGTCCGGGGGCACGGCGGCGTCCTCCCAGCCCGCGTGCGCGGGCAACCCGGCGGGGCTGCGCCCGGCCAGGCCCGCGCCGTCGGCGCGGATCCGCCACAGCGCGCCCGCCTGCGCGGTGTCGGGGACGACACGGCTGTCGATCGCCCCGCAGGTGACGCCGAGGCGTTCGGCGCGGGCGACGGTCTCGGCGAGGTCGTCTCCGGCCACCTCGACAAACAGCCAGGCCGCCCCGCGCGGCAGCGGCGGTACCGCATTCGGGCCTCGGCGTTCGCGCAGTACGTCGACGAGGCGGGAGTCGATGCCCTCGCACGCCGTGGGGTCGTGCGCGAGGATCGATCCGGTGGCGTCACCCGCGGCCGCGATGTCAGGGTAGCCGAGGGCGACCAGCACCCGATGCGGCGGTTCGGTCACCAACCGCACCGTAGCTTCGGTGGTGATCGCGAGCGTGCCCTCGCTCCCGACCAGCATGCGGGTGACGTCGAATCGGTTCTCCGGCAACAGATGTTCCAGCGCGTAGCCCGACGCCTGGCGGCCGAACCGGCCCAGTTCGGTGCGGATGGTCGCGAGGTTGTCGGTGGTCAGCAGTTGCAGGCGCGCCAGCGGCGGCGACGCAGGCGGATCCCCGTTCAGGTGCAGCGGTTCACCGGCCCCGGTCAACACCCGCAAGGCGGCGACGTTGTCCGAGGTTCGCCCATAGCCCAGCGACCTTGCCCCGCAAGCGTTGTTGCCGATCATCCCGCCGACGGTGCACCGGGTGTACGTGGAGGGATCGGGCCCGAACCGCAGCCCGTGCGCCGCGGCGGCCTGCTGCACCACGACCTGCACCGCGCCGGGCTCGACCGTTGCCGTGCGGTTCTCGGCGTCGACAGCGAGCACGCGGTTCATGTGCCGGCTGAAGTCGAGCACCAGCCCCGCCCCAATCGCGTTGCCCGCCACCGACGTTCCCCCACCGCGACTGGTCACCGGCACGCCCTCCCCGCGGCACACCGCCAGCGCCGCGGCTACCTCGTCGGCCGAGCGTGGTCGCGCCACCACCAGCGGCCGCACCCGATACAGCGATGCGTCCGACGAGTAGGCCGCGCGGGTCGTGCCGTCGCAGAGCACGTCGACGAGTCCCGCACGGCGCAGTTCGGCAGCCAGCGAGTCAGCGGAGATCATGCGTGGCATGCTACACGCTGCCAGCATGCCGGCTGGGTGCTCGACAACGCCGAATAGCGCTGTCGCTCCGGATATCAGCTGCCAATCGCCAGCGCCGCCTCGGCCGTTCTCAGCCGGTGACTTCTTCGTCGCCGGAGGAGCCGAAAGGCCATTTCCCCCAGACCGAGTCGTACAGGATCAGCGTCGGCGCAAGGATGTTCAGGCCGGAGACCGCCACCCACAGTTCGGGTGGTACCTCGGTCCACGACTCATATCGTTCGGCGACCCCAACCAACACGGCGTACAACAGCCCGGCCAGCACACACATCGCCGCGAGCGAGAGCAACCGTTGCACCGATGCCGATCCGACACCGCGCAGCAGACGGCCCTCGAACCCGATCGTCAGCACGAACACCGCCGTGATCGCCATCGCCGCCACGGCGGCGATCCCGGTCGAGGACATGCCGAGTACTCGTTCCGCCAGGACATAGGTAACGGTTCCGACGATCGGGATGCCCATGCCGGCCACGGCGATCCGCAGACCGCGTGAGCGAATCGCGCCGAAGGGCCAGCCACGCAGCAGGACCATCACGACGACGTCGAGACAGGCGATCCAGGCGAGCCATCCGGTCAGTTCGAGGGCGTCCACCGGGCCACCCGGGTTCGTCACGCCCAGCACCTGCAGCACGGCTGCGTCGACACCGTCCCAGTTGGCGACGACGAAGTAGACGGCCA
>DATDBL010000090.1:0-27323 GCA_036524855.1 Aldersonia sp.
CGTCGCTGCCGCTCGTCCAGGTGCGGCAGCACAGCAGCGAACTTTGCTGCCAGCATCTTTTCGGACTGCACGGCCCCAGCCATACCATGATCATGACAGCCCACGGACCAAAAGTAAACGTTATTTCTTAACGAGTCCTTACTCGACTCGGTCGCCATTCCACCGGGCAGCCGCCCACGTGCTGCAACCGAAACCGCAGTCAGAGGTTGGATCCTGCCCTGTAGAAGAACCCGAAACCCAAGATGGCCACAGCGGTCACGACCGCTATGCCCCATACGAGATTGCCGAAATAGACTGCCACCGCGAATCCGATGACCAGTGCAACCACGAGGGCCACCAGTTCGACTGCGGTCGGTTTCCTATCGGGCTTGCGCACGCGACTTGATCTCCCCCAATCACTGTGTGGGCAAGACATGCTGGATGCTCGCCCACAGGTCGGTTACCCGCGATCCGGCTCCTCAAACACACATCGGTTCGATTCGCGCGCATTGTTTCGCGGGCAGTCGGATCGGTGCGCAGGCGGGACACACGACCACGTCGTCGACCTGCCACCCATTGGTCCGCGCGAAACCGACCGACGAGCGCGTGGCGAGCGTGGTGGCCGGGTGCACACCCTCATGCACGCCCGCCCAGACCTACACATGTTAATGTATGTGCATGTTTAGCCATCGGTTGCAGATCCTTCTCGACGAGGAGCGCTACCGACTTGTCGGCACGGTCGCTCGACAGCGCAAGATGTCCGTTGCCGCCGTCATCCGGGAGGCCATCGACCGCGGTCTTCCCGCCCCGCAGCGACGTCGCAGCGCAGCAATGCGGGCGATACTCGCCGCCGAGCCGATGCGCGTTCCGCCACCAGACGAGCTCCGGAGGGAACTGGACGAGCTACGGGGACGCCGCGGGTGATCGTCGTCGACACCACGGTGCTTGTTTACGCAGTCGGGGACCGACATGACCTCCGTCAGCCGTGCCAGCAACTGTTCGCCGCGATCGAACGCGGCGACATCGCAGCCACCACCACCGCGGAGGTCATACAGGAGTTCGCCCACGTCCGGGCGAAGCGACGCAGCCGATCCGACGCTGTGCACCTCGCCAAGGCCTACGCGACGGTATTCGCGCCGCTAATGGTCGTCGAGGCAGTCGACCTCGAGGCCGGACTCGGGATCTTCGAACGACACACGGAACTCGGTTCCTCCGACGCGGTGCTGGCTGCCGCCGCGGAATCGATCGGTGCTACAGCGCTCGTATCGGCGGATTCCGGATTCTCGCGCCTGCCGAACGTGACCCACGTGATACCAAACCGGGAAGGCATTGACGCTCTTCTGGATACCGGGACGAGCACACAACGTACCGATTGAACAATCGAGTTCGCGCTGGCCGGAGCAACGGCCTCGATATGGTCCGTTGCGGGACTGGCGTCGAACGCGCCGTCAGTTTCACAGCAGGCGATCATCGCGTCCAACGCCGACATGGAAAATCCGCCCCGCGGTCGGTGAGTTAGTCAGCCAGCGCCGCCTCGAACGCCGCCAGTCCGCGGCGCAGGGCGTCGCGGTCGTCGTCGTCGAGGCGGTCGAGCACGTCGGCGACGCGATTGATCCGTTCCGAACTCAGCCCGATCGTGAGCGCCCGGCCGACGTCGTTGACCGACAGCAGCTGCGCACGCCCGTCATCGGGGTCGGGGGAGCGGACGACGAAACCGTCGCGGTCCAGCGCCGCGACCACCCGCGACATCGTCGGCGCCGACACTCGCTCGGTGGCGGCGAGGTCGACCAGGCGCATCGGCCCGTCGCGGGTCAGCGTCGCCAGCGCCGACACCGACCCGGGGCTGAGTGTGCCGGGGTCGCCGTGCCGGCGCAGCTGCCGGCCGATCCGCCCCAGCGTGAGGCACACCGCGCCGGCATCCCGCAGCCGCTGCGAGACCTCACCGTCGACGCTCACGTCGGTCGCTGCTTCCGTCACTGCACTGCCACCCGCTCCTCCGGTGTCCGTTTCACCCCATTGTGCTCCCGGGGTGCGTAGCACCCGCCTGCGAACCACGACGCGACCGCGGCGAACAGGCACATCAACGCCGCCGCGACGAACACCTGGTCGCGGTCGGTGCTCGAGGTTACGGTGGCCACCGAGCAAGAATAGTTGCTTGACGCTAACTAATCACCCCGGCCGCGAGGCGGCCGAGGGATAGGGTCACACGCGTGCAGTTGCTCCCCCTCGCCCCGCCCGGCGCCACCCCCGTCCGTGCGCTCACCATCGCCGGCACCGATTCCGGCGGCGGCGCGGGCATCCAGGCCGACAGCCGCACCATGGCCATGTGCGGCGTGCACGCCTGCGTCGCGGTGGCGGCCGTCACCGTGCAGAACTCGCTCGGCGTCACCGGCTTCCACGCGATCCCCCCGGAGACGGTGGCCGCTCAGGTGCGCTCGGTCGTCGGCGACATCGGCGTCGGCGCGGCGAAGACGGGAATGCTCGCGAACACGCCGATCATCGAGGCGGTGGCCGCGGTGTGCAATGAGGTCGGCATCGGACGCGACCATCCCGTTCCGCTCGTCGTCGACCCGGTGTGCGCGTCGATGCACGGTGACGCCCTGCTGCACGCGGAGGCCCTCGACGCCGTCCGGCACACGCTCATCCCCACCGCGACCGTCGTCACCCCCAACCTCGACGAGGTCCGGCTCATCGCCGGCATCGAGGTCGTCGACGACGCCTCCGCCCGCCGCGCCGCCGAGGCGTTGCATGCACTCGGCGCGAAGTGGGCGCTGGTGAAGGGCGGGCACCTGCGCACCGACACACAGAGCACCGACATCCTCTTCGACGGCGACGAGTTCCTCGAGTTCACGGCCCCACGCATCGACACCGGCAACGACCACGGTGGCGGCGACACCCTCGCGGCCGCCATCGCCTGTGCCCTCGCGCACGGGTACTCGGTGCCCGACGCGGTCGACTTCGCCAAGCGGTGGGTGACCCGCTGCCTCGCCGCCGCCTACGACCTCGGCGGCGGCCACGGTCCGGTCTCCCCGCTGTGGCGCCTGCAGGGCGACTAGCGCTACTACTCCGTGAGCGCCGACGCCGCCGCTGCGCGCTCGAGCAGCAACGAGCGTTCGTGCCGCGTCGGCGCCAGCGCCGCGGCCTCCTCCAGCGCGGCCGCTGCGTCGGCGTGGCGGCCGAGCCTCGACAGCACGTCGCCACGGACCGCACCGAGCAGGTGGTAGCGCGCCAGCTTCGGGTCGTCCCGAATGGCGTCGAGCACGGCGAGCGCGGCGTCGGGCCCGTCGGCGTGCAGGACCGCGACCGCCCGGTTCAACTCGACCACCGGCGACGGCGCCAGCTGCGCGAGCGCGTCGTACAGCGACACCACCGCCTCCCAGTCCGTCTCGGCGAAACTCGGCGCGCGCGAATGACATCCGGCGATCGCGGCCTGCACAGTGTAGGGCCCGAGCGGTCGGCGCAACTCGATCGCCCGGTCCAGCGCCGCGAGGCCGTGCCGGATCAGTACGCGGTCCCAGCGCGAGCGATCCTGATCGGGCAGCAGCACCGGAGCGCCCGAGGCATCGGTGCGCGCGGCGAACCGCGAGGCCTGCAGTTCCATCATCGCGAGCAGACCGTGCACTTCGGGCTGGTCGGGCATCAGACCGGCGAGCACCCGACCGAGCCGCATCGCCTCGTCGGCGAGGTCGCGCCGCACCCACTCGTCGCCCGAACTGGCCGAGTAGCCCTCGTTGAAGACGAGGTACACCACCTCGAGGACGGCCGAGAGCCGCTGCGGCAGTTCGTCTTCCTGCGGCACCTCGAAGGGCACGTGGGCTTCGGCGAGGGTGCGCTTGGCCCGCGAGATCCGTTGCCCGATCGTCGCCGACGGCGCCAGGAACGCCCGCGCGATCTCCTCGGTGCGCAGGCCGGCGACCACGCGCAGCGTCAGCGCCACCCGCGATTCCCGCGGGAGCACGGGGTGACACGCGGTGAACACGAGCGCGAGCACGTCGTCGGGCACCGCGACCACCTCGTCGTCGACGGTGGTCTCGAGGTCGCGCGCGATGACCGCGTACTTCTCGTCGCGCGCGACCTCACGCCGAATCCGGTCGATGGCCTTGTGCTTGGCGGTGGCCATCAGCCACGCGCCCGGATTCGGCGGCACCCCACGCTCGGGCCACTGCTCGAGCGCGAGCACGAACACGTCCGCAGCGATCTCCTCGGCGAGACCGAGGTCGCGAACGATCCGGGTCAGGCCGGCGACCAACTGGGCCGACTCCATCCGCCAGACGGCCTCGACGGTTCGGACCGGGTCGGTCACCGGGGGCTCACTTCGAGCCGTGTTGTTCGGCGATGCGCTCGCGCAGCTTCTCCTCCTGCGCTTGAAGTTCGGGCGTGAACTCCTCACCGAAATCGCCGGCCTCGAAGAACGGCCGGATCTCGAGCAGTTGGCGCCCCGTCGCGTTCGGGTCGCTGGGGCACTTCTTCGCCCACTCGACCGCCTCCTCGAGGGACCTGACCTCCCAGATCCAGAACCCCGCGATGATCTCCTTCGCCTCGGTGAACGGGCCGTCGACGACGGAGGTCGTGCCGCCCTCGAAGACGATCCGAGCCCCGGCCGACGTGGGCTTGAGACCGTCGCCGTCGAGCATGATGCCGGCATTCACCAGCTGCTCGTTGTAGGCGCCCATCGCGGCGAGAATCTCCTCGGTCGGCGCGACGTTGTCCTCGTCGACCCCGTCGCCCTCGATCATCACCATGACTCGCATTGGCTTTCCTCCTCCGTGCCGGTCCCGCCTCGACCGGGTGTCGGGCGGGCTCACCAACCCTTCGAACGACACGTACCCGATTTCTACACACACGCCGAAGAGTTTTTCGCCCAATCCCGTCAACCCGGACGCAGCCGCGGAGCACCCTGGACTCACCGGCGGCACCACCGGGGTGCCGCCTTGGAGCGAAACGAGGTGGATCGTGTTCGCACGGACTACCACGCTGTTGTCGCATGGCGCCGCCATCGACACGGGTGTCGCGCACGTCCACGACGTCGTGTGGCCCACGGTCCAGGAGATGAAGGGCTGCGTCGGGTTGTCGGTGTTGGCCGACCGGGCGTCGGGGCGCTGCATCATCACCAGCGCCTGGGACGACGCGGACGCGATGCGCGACAGCGAGGAACACGCGGCGCAGATCCGCCGCCGGCTGCGCGACGAATTCGAAAGCGGCGCGGGCGAGGTCGAGGAGTGGGAGATCGCCTACCTGCACCGCGACCATCCGGTGCCCGACGGATCGTCCGTGCGGGTGAGCTGGCTCGCCATGCCGTCCGAACGCATCGACGTCGGCGTCGACCAACTGCGCTCCACCGCAATCCCGGAGGTGGAGACCGTCGACGGTTTCTGCAACAGCGGCGTGATGGTCGACCGCGACGGCGGGCGCATCGTGCTGACGGTGACGTTCGACAGTCAGGACGCCGCCCGCCGCAGCCGCGGTCAGGGCAGCGTGATCCGCCGCTTCAGCTCCGAGGAAGCGGGAATGCGGATCGTCGACGTGAAGGAATTCGAGTTGCCGATTGCGCATCTGCGCGCGCCGGAGTTGACCTAGGGTAGGCGGTGCGCTCACAACCCGCTGTTCGCTGCCGAAACGCTGCGCTGAATGCGGCACTCTCTCGACAATTACTGTACTTTGACACTTGACCGACAATCGACCGTTAATGGACCCTCGAGGAATCGATCGAAAGGCAAGTGCCATGGCACAGAAAGTCATCGTCGAACTGGTCGACGACATCGACGGCACCCTCATTCCAGACGGCAAGGGCGAAACCATCGAGTTCGCCGTCGACGGCGTGGGCTACAGCATCGATCTCGGCCCGAAGAATGCGAAGGCGTTCCGCAAGTCGCTAGACCAATACGTTTCGCACGCGACCCGCACGGGCGGACGCCGCCGTTCCCACGCCTCGGCCTCCGTGGTGACCAAGCGCGACCCGAAACGCACCCGCGCGATCCGAGAATGGGCGCAGACCAACGGATACGAGGTCTCCACCCGCGGGCGCATACCCGCCGAGATCGAACAGGCCTACGCCGACGCTTCCTGACGCGTCAGTGCCCGAACACCGGCGACCGCTTTCCGGTCCGAATCTGGATGGTCTTCAGTTCGGTGAATTCCTCGAACCCGGCCTGACCCATCTCGCGACCGAAGCCGGACTGCTTCATTCCGCCGGCCGGCAGCTGGGGTGCGCCGTCGATGGTTGTATTGATCCAAACCCGACCGCTGCGCATCCCCTTCGCCGCCGTCAACGCCTTGTCGATGTTCTTCGTCCAAATGGAACCGGCCAGTCCGTATTCTGTCGCATTCGCGAGTCGAATAGCGTCGGCGACGTCACCGAAGCGCGTCACGCTCAACACCGGTCCGAAGATCTCCTCGGTGAACGCCGATGACGTCTCTGCCACGTTGTCGAGAACGGTCGGCGCGACGTAGTTGCCCGAGCCCTCGACCGGCCCGCCGCCGACCCGCACAGTCGCGCCGTCGACCCGCGCCCGCGCCACGTGGTCGAGTACCTTCGCCGCGTGCTCCGGGCTGATCAAGGGCCCGAGTTCGGTGCCGGCCACCAACGGCGCACCGACCACGATCCGCGACGCCGCCGCGACCACGCGGTCGACAAACTCGTCGGCGATCGTGTCCTGCACCAGCAAACGCGCACCGGAGACACAGCATTCGCCGTTGTTGAAGAACACGCCGAACAGCACCCCGTCGAGCGCATCGTCGAGGTCGGCGTCGTCGAACACGATGCTCGCGGCCTTGCCGCCCAACTCCATCGACAGCCGCTTGACGCTGCCGGCCGACGCCTCCGTGATCCGCCGCCCGGTCGCGGTGCTGCCGGTGAACGACAGCACGTCGACGTCGCGGCTGCGCGCCAGCGGTGCGCCGGTGTCGGGGCCGTAGCCGGTCACGACGTTGATAACCCCGGTCGGCACGCCCGCGGCCTCGGCGATCCGCGCGACCTCCAGCGCCGAACTCGACGTGAACTCAGAGGGTTTCACGACGACGGTACATCCGGCGGCCAATGCGAACGGCAGCTTCTGCGCGAGCAGCAGCAGCGGGAAGTTCCACGGCACGATCATCCCGACCACCCCGGCGGGCTCCCGCACGACCAGCCCCGTGCAGTCCGCGCCGATGTCGGTATGCGCCTCCCCGTGCGACGTCATCGCGAGTCCCGCGGCATATTCGAACAATTCGGCGCTTCCCGCGACGTCGCCCTGGGCGAAGGCGAGCGGCTTGCCGGACTCCTCGGCATCGAGGCGCGCGAGCAGGTCCGCCTCTTCACGCAACCCGCGGGCCACGTCGAGCAGCACCCGCGCACGGTGCATCGCGGTCAGCCGCGGCCACGGTCCAGAGTCGAAGGCCCGGCGCGCCGCCGCGATGGCCTCCTCTGCCTCGGCGGGCGTTCCCGCCGAGAACCGCGCCAGCGGCGTGCCGTCGGCCGGGTTGTCGCGGGTGATCAGGTGCTCGGACGGTGCGCGGCGCACGCCGTCGATGTGCTGGCCGTAGGTGCGTACGGCGACCGGTGTTTCGGAAACGGACGTCATGGCTGTCATGACAGCTCCTTCAGTGCTCGTGGATGAGGACGCCGCGCAGGTTCACCCCGGCGTGCATATCGACGTAGGCCTCGTTCACCTGGTCGATGGAATACCGGCGGGTGATCAACTCGTCGAGCTTGAGCCGGCCGGCCTTGTAGTAGTCGATCAGCGCCGGGATGTCCTTGGTCGGGTTCAGGTTGCCGAACAGGACGCCGCGCAGGTGCTTGGCGTAGACGACGAGTTCCAGCGGGCTGATCGGGATGCCGGGTTCGTTCTGCCCGATCGACACGACCGCGACGGTGCCTTCCTTGCGGATCGCCCGGAACGCCTCGGCGATCAGGTCACCGTCCACGACCCCGACCGTCACCACCGCGCCGTCGGCGCCCTGGCCGTTGGTCACGCTGTGCACGAACGGCATCGCCGCCTCGATCGAGGCAAAGGCATGCGTCGCACCGAGCTTCAGCGCCTGCTCGCGTTTGAACTCGACCGGGTCGACCGCGACGACCCGCGCCGCGCCGGCGTGCTGCGCGCCCTGCACGGCGTTGATTCCGACGCCGCCGGCGCCGACGATCATGGCGGTGTCGCCGGGGCGCACGCCGGCGCCGTTGACCGCCGCGCCCCACCCGGTCGCGACGCCGCAGGAGACCAGGCATGCCACGTCGAACGGCACGTCGTCGTCGATCTTCACCGCCTGCGCGTCGGAGGTCACGAGGTAGTTCGCGAACGTGCCGAGTCGTTGCATCGCCCCGACCGGGCGACCGTCGGAAACGCGGGTGAAGCGCGCGGTGCCGTCGAGCATCATGCCGGCCTCCATGCCGGCGCCGGTGTCGCAGATGTACTGCATGCCGCGGGCGCACCAGTTGCAGTGACCGCACGCCGGCAGGTAGGCGGTGGCGACGTGGTCGCCGACGGCGAGGTGCGTGACGCCCGGCCCGACCGCGTCGATGATCCCGGCGCCCTCGTGCCCGCCGACCAGCGGCAGGGTGTTGGGGATGTCGCCGGTGACGAGGTGGTCGTCGGAGTGGCACAGGCCCGACGCCATCACCTTGATGCGGACCTCACCTGGTCCGGGTTCGGCGAGGTCGTATTCCTCGACGACCCACTTGCCGCCGACCTCGTTGATGGTTGCCCCGTGTGCTGTGGTCATGATCGTTTCCTAACGTGTCCGTAGTGCTATTTGATGATCGAGAGCTTGCTGCGGTCAAGGGTCAGTACGACCGCCACGATGACGACGGCGCCGTAGACCACCTGCTGATAGGCCGGGTCGATGCCCGCAACGGACCCGCCGACGCGCAGCACGGTGACGATCAGCGCGCCGACCAGCACCCGCCACGCACCGCCGATGCCGCCGGTGATCGCGCATCCGCCGACCAGGACCGCGGCGATGGCCGGCAGCAGCAGCGAGTCCGCGAGCTGCGGCGCGGCGCTCTGCTGTTGCGAGCACAGCACGATCGCGGCCGCGGCGGCGAACGCCCCCGACAGCGCGAACGCCGCGATCCGGGTGAGCCGGGTCCGCACGCCGCTCATCAGCGCGGCCCGCTCGCCGAAGCCGACGACGTGGAAGATGTTGCCGCGCGAGGAGAACCGCATCGCCAGGAAGATTGCCAGGACCGCCGCCACGGCGAACCAGACGGTGAGCGGCAACCCGAGGATCGTCCACGACGACATCCAGAAGATCGCGTCGTAGCCGTCGCTGATGTAGATCGTCGTCGCGCCGGACAGGGCCAGCGCGACGGCACCCCAGAGCCCGAGCGCGCCGAGCGAGACCACGAACGACGGTATCTGCCCGAGCACGGTCACCGCGCCGGTGACCGCACCGATCAGCGCGAACACGACGATCGTCGCCACCACCGCACCCCAGCCGAGGCTCGGCAGCAGCTGTGCCAGCACGACGGTGGCCAGCGACGCGAGCGCCGCGACGGAGAGGTCGATGCCGCCGGTGAGGATGACGAACATCTGGCCGAGCCCGAGCAGCAGGATCGGTGTCGCCTGGGCCGAGACCACCGAAAGGGCGTTCATCGACAGGAAGTTCGGCTCGACTGCCGAAACCAGCAGGACCAGGGCGACCAGGACCGCGGGCGGCCCGGCGAGGCGCAGCCGGTCCTTGGTCAGCAGGGGCGCGGACTCGAGCGGTGCGGTTCCAGTGCGGGTTTCGGTCTGCGTGAAGGTTGCCATCACGGTCACATCATCTTCTCGAGTAGGTCGATCTTGGCCGGGGAGTGCGCGGTGTTGGACTCGAAGGTCGCGGTGAGGACGCCGTCGCGCATGACGACGACGCGGTGCGCGACGCCGATCGCCTCGTCGAGGGTGTCGGCGAGCACCAGCAGCGCGACACCGCGCTCGCTGAGGTCACGGAACAGCTCGTAGAGGTCCTCCTTGGCGCCGATGTCAAGGCCGCGGGTGGGATGGTCGAGGACGAGGACCCGCAGGTTGTCGTCGAGAATCCACTTCGCGATCACGGCCTTCTGCTGGTTGCCACCCGACAACCGCGCGATGTCCGTGCCGGGGTGCGGCGGTCGGATCCGCAACCGGCGAATCCAGTGCTCGGCTGTCGCGGTACGCCCCGAACCGGTGTCGAACCGGCCACACGCCCGCGCCGGATGCGCGAGCGCGATGTTGTCCGCGACGGACAGGCCCGCGACCATCCCCTCCGCGCGCCGCTCGGCGGGCACGTAGGCGACGCCGGCGCGGACCGCCTCGACCGGCGAGCCCGGCGCGAACGCCTCGCCGTCGAGCAGGACCTGGCCGCCGTCGATCGCGGTCGCGCCGAAGACCGCGCGCCCGAGTTCCTCGCGCCCGGATCCGACGACCCCGACCAGCGAGACGATCTCGCCGGCCGCCACCGACAGCGACACGCCGCGAACAGCGTTGCCGCAGCGCAGGTCCCGCACGTCGAGGCGGGGACGCTCGGACACGGTGGCGAGCGTCTTGCGGTCGACGGAGTAGATCTCCTCCGCCGCGGTTTTCCCGATCATCATCGCGTACAGTTCGCTCTCCGACGCCGTCGCCGCCTGCGCTTCCCCGACGAGTTTGCCGTCGCGCAGCACGTAGACGCGGTCGGAGAAGCGCAGCACCTCGTCGAGGCGGTGCGACACGAAGATCACCGCACCCAGCTCGCGCAGCGCCAGCACCCGCTCGTGCAGCACCTCGATGTCGGCGTCCTCGAGCACGGAGGTCGGCTCGTCCAGGATCAGCAGCGGCGGCTCGGAAGAGCGGTGCGAACCGACGGCGCGGGCGATCTCGACCATCTGGCGCTCCGCAAAGCTGAGGTCCTCGACGAGTGCGGACGGATCGACGTTCGACCCCACCGCGGCGAGCATGTCCTGCGCGCGCCGGCGCATACGCCGCTTCTCCACGAAGCCCATCCGCACCGACCCGGCCTCGTGGCCCAGCACCAGGTTCTCGGCGACGGTCAGGTTGACCAGCAGCGACTGTTCCTGGTGCACGACGCCGACGCCGTGTTCGGCGGCCTGAGTCGGGTTGGCGAAGCGGACTTCCCGCCCGCTCAGCGCCATCGTGCCGCGGTCGGGCCGGTGCACGCCGGCGAGGATCTTGAGCAGCGTGGATTTGCCGGCGCCGTTCTCGCCGATGAGGCCGATCACCTCGCCGCGTTCGACGGTCAGCGACACCGAGTCCAGCACGGTGTTCGGCCCGTAGGTCTTGGTGACGTCGCGCAGTTCGAGTAGGGCGCTCATTTGACGATCCTCAGTCGGTTCCGGTTGGGCCAGGCGGCGACGAGGGCCGCGCCCACGATGATCAGGCCCTGCGCACCCTGCTGGATGTAGGGCGAGGCGCCCGAGAGCAGCAGGCCGTTCCCGAGGACCACCAAGAGCAACACACCGACCAGCGAGTGCAGCGGGCCGCCGCGACCACCGGAGAGCAGCGTGCCGCCGACGACCACCGCGGACAGCGTCAGGAACAGCGACCCCGACCCCACGCCGACGTCGCCGACCCCGAGGCGCACCGTGGCCAGCACACCCGCGAGACCGGAGAACCCACCCGCGAGCACGAACACGATCAGCTTGGTGCGTCGCACGTCGACCCCGGCCAGTCGGCTGACGGCCTCGTCCCCACCCGTCGCGTACACGTGCATGCCGAGTTTCGTTCGGCGGCAGACGATCCAGGTGATGAGCAGCGCAGCGACGGCGAACACGATCACGATCGGCACGCCGAACCACGAGCCACCGGCCCACGCGGCCAGGCCCGGATCCTCGAGTTGCGGGGTGGTGATGCCGAACAGCACGGTGGCCACGCCGAGTCCGACGAACCAGGTGCCGAGGGTGACCAGGAACGACGGCACCCGGCCCAGCACGTGGATCGCCCCGTTGACGAGTCCGAACAACAGCCCGACGGCGACCGCGGCGAACACGGCGAGGATGCCCCAGTCGTTGGTGTTGACGCTGTTCGCGGCGAGCAGGACGAACGTGAGCCCGCTCGCGGCCATCACGCCCTCGATGGACAGGTCGACGCCGCCGACAAGGATCACCAGCGTCGCGCCCATGGCGAGCACGACGGGGATGGCGGCTTGTTCGGCGATCGCGAGTGCGTTGCTGGCGGTGGCGAAGGCCGGTGTGAGCACGGCGAACACGACGCACGCGAGGATCAGCGCGCCGAGCGGGCCGAGCGTGGTGGCGAGGTGGCGGCGTGCGGACGACCTAGCGCGGGGCCGGGCGGGCGCAGCGGTGGGCGCGGTGTCGGTCGCGGTGTTGGACGCAGTCATGGCGCTCACTCCTTTCCTGCGGGGATGGGGCCGGCGATCCGGGCGAACGGATCTGCAACGGAGGACAGGATCTCCGCGTCGGACGGCGCGGCGAGGTACTCGTCGACGTTGTCGGCGGTGATGAGGGTCTGGTCGACGAAGAACTCGCGCTGCAGCGGGGTCAACGCGTCCACGTCGAGGGCGCCCGTGGCGGCCTCGTACGCGATCGCGAGGCCCATGGCGCCGTTGAAGTACGGGTCGGTGGTGTAGGTCGCGACCATCTCGCCGTTCGTGATCGCCTCCAGCCCTTCGGGTGTCGCGTCGGCGGCACTGGTGATCTGCACCTCGCCGACCCGGCCCGCCTCGCGGACCGCCTGCAGGGCGCCGAGCGCCATGGAGTCGGTCGCCGCCCAGATGCCGGTGACCTGGTCGCCGTACTTGTTGAGCAGGGTCTGGGTGGTGGTGTAGGCCTTGGTGCGGTCGAAGTCGGCGGGCTGCTGGTCGAGCAGCGTCAGCCCGGGCTGGTTCGCCATCGCCTCGGTGAAGCCCTGGTAGCGCGCCTTGCTGATGTCGTTGGCGAGCAGACCCTGCAGCGCGATCACGCCGCCGCTGCCGCCCATCGCGTCGGCGAGGGCGGCGGTGGTGTCGCGGCCCTCCTCGACGCCGTCGTAGGTCACGTAGGAGACCCAGCCGTCGCCGACGTCGGCGGGGTGCAGGTCGTCGGGCTTGCTCCACTGGGTCACCGCGTAGCCGCCGGAGTTCTGCACGGCGCGTACGATCGCCGGGGTGTCGGCGCTCGTGTTCGGGTTGACGTTGAGCAGCACCGTCTTTCCTCCGGCGAGCACCGACTGCAGCTGCGAGAGCGCGTTCTGCGAGTCGCCGCCGTAGACGATGACCTTCAGCTCGACCCCCACCGAGTCGGCGTAGACCTTGCTGGCCTGCACCCAGGCGGCTTCGTACGGGTTGGTCAGCGAGCGCACCTCCGACACCATCACCATCTGGTCCTTGGGGATCGGCGTGGCCCGGTCGACGGGATCTCCGCCCGTCGAGCATCCCGCCACAGATGCGCCGACCGCCACCGCGGCGGTGAGCGCCGCAAGCGTGCGCCCGATCATGCGGTGACCGACTTCAGTTGTGCGCGACTGATGATCAGCCGCTGCATCTCGCTGGTGCCCTCGTAGATCTTGGTGATCCGCGCGTCGCGGTAGAGCCGTTCCACCTCGTAGCCACGGATGAAGCCGTTGCCGCCAAACACCTGCACGGCCGAATCGGTATGCCGGACGGACCGTTCGGACGAGTAGAGCTTCGCCATCGAGCACAGGGTTTCCGCGTCGGCGGCGCCTGAATCGAGCGCCCGCGCCGCCTCCACCGCGAGCGCGGTCGCGGCCCGCAACTCGGTCGCCACGTCGGCCAGCGCGAACGCGATGGCCTGGTTGTCGGCGATCGGCTTGCCGAACTGGCTGCGGTCCAACGACTGTCGGGTCGCCGCTGCGAGAGCGGCGCGGCTGATGCCGAGGGCCAGGCCGGAGATGCCGAGGCGTCCCTTGGCCAGGACCTTCATCATGTAGCCGAACGCGTGGCCCTCCTCGCCGAGCATCGCGGCGGCGGGCAGGTGGGCGTCGTCGAACACGAGACCGCCGACCTGCGAGGCGCGCTGGCCCATCTTGTGTTCGTGGTAGGCGCGGCTGACGCCGGGGGTGTCGACGTCGACGAGGAAGACGGAGATGCCGCCGCGCTTGCCCTTCGCCTGGTCGGTGACCGCGAGGACCACGGCGAAGTCCGCGACGGGGGCGTTGTGGATGTAGATCTTCTCGCCGGTGAGCGTCCATCCGTCGGCTGTGCGGGTCGCGCGGGTGGAGATGGAGCCGAGGTCGGATCCCGATCCCGGTTCGGTCAGGGCGTAGGCGCCACGCTTCTCGGCGCTCAGCAGTGGCCGCAGGTACTTGTCCTGCTGCTCGGCGGTGCCGTACGCGGCGAGCAGGCTGGACAGGATCTCGACGAGGCCGCACTGGTCGGCGATGGATGCGTAACCGTGCGACAGCGCCTCCATCACGTGCAGGTAGTCCAGTGCGGTGCCGCCGATTCCGCCCAGCTCCTCGGGCACGGTGATGCCGAACAGGCCGATCTTCGCCATCTCGGCGTAGATCTCGTCGGGGAAGCGCTCGGTCTCGTCGAGGTCCGCGGCGATCGGGCGGATGCGTTCGTCGACGAACTCGGCGACGAGGCGGCGTTCGTCCTCGCCGAGGACCGTCGTCGGAATCGTGCTGGTGGTCGGGGCCATGGTCGGGTTCTCCTTCTACCGTGCGGCGACGGTGGCGAGCGGCGTGAACAGGGTCGGATCCATCGGGCGAGGATCCTTGATGATCGGGGTGAAGCCCATGTGCGCGAGGATGTCTCGCTCAATGTCGATGCCGGGCGCGACCTCGGTGAGTTCGAGTCCGGCGTCGGTGAGCGTGAACACGGCCCGTTCGGTGACGTAGACGGCCTCGCGGCCCTCGCGGCGGGCGAGCGTGCCGGAGTAGGTGATCTGGTCGACCTCGGTGACGAACTTCGCGACGCTGCCCTCCGAGCGGATGACGAGTTCACCATCGATCACCACGACGTCGAGGCCGCGAGCGGTGAACGTGCCGCAGAACACCGCGCGCGGCGCGTTCTGCGAGATGTCGATGAAGCCGCCGGGGCCGACGATGCCGCCGGCGATCTTGCTGACGTTCACCGCCCCGGTCGCGTCCACCTGCGCCATGCCGAGCGCGCAGACGTCCAGCAGGCCGCCGGAGAACAGGTCGAACTGCGTCGTCGACGAATGCACGACGCGGGGTCCGCGCGCCACACCGAACAGGTCGCCGGTGGCGGGGATCCCGCCGATGAGCCCCTGCTCGATGGCGAGGGTGACGTCGTCGAGGCGGCCCTGTTCGGCCAGGGCGTCGACCACGAGGGCGGCGACGCCGAAACCGACGTTGAGCACGTCCCCGCTGCGGACCTCGGCCGCCGCGCGACGCGCGATGATCATGCGGATCGGGTCGTCGTCGCTCGCCGTGGGCGATGCACTGGCGGGGGCGTCGCCGCACAACTCGGGGTCGAACTCGCCGGCGTAGGTCTGCTGCTGGCCGGGGGCGTGCACCACCTCGTCGACGAGGACCGCCGGGATGTGCACGAGGCGCGGGTCGAGGGGGCGGTCGAGGATGGTCTTGACCTGGGCGATGACGCGGCCGCCACACGCGCGGGCGGACTGTGCCACCGCGAACGCGTCGAGCTGGGCGGCCTCGTGGGCGCAGGTGATGTTGCCGTTCGGATCGATCGCGTCGCCGCGGACGATGGCGACGTCGACGTTGATCGGCTTGTAGCGCAGGTACTCACGACCGTCGAGTTCGATCACCTCGATCAGGTCCTCGGTGGCCGAGGCGTTGAACTTGCCCCCGCCCCGGCGCGGGTCGACGAAGGTGTCCAGGCCGGTGGCGGTGATCAGTCCGGGTCTGCGGGACCCGACCTCGCGCAGCAACTGGCTGATCGCGCCGGCGGGGAGGGCATACGCCTCGACCTCGTCGTGGCGGACCAACTCGATCATCCGCGGCGACCAGGTCCAGTGCCCCCCGATCACCCGCTTCACCAGACCGCGATAGGCGAGGTGGTTGGTGCCCTTGTGGCGCCGGTCCCCGATGCCGAGGGCGTGGATCACCGTCAGCCCGACCGGCGCGGCGTCGTCGAGAAACCGCTGCTCGATCGCGGCCAGCACCGCGTCGGGCTCGAGAATGCCCCCACCGGACCCGGTCAGCGCGACGGTCGCACCCGACGGTATCCGTTGCACGGCTTCGCGTGCAGTCGACATGACGACCATTCGTGCACACTCCTGTAATTGCTTTCGAACTCGGAATCGGATCTATTCGTGCAGGTGACCCGCGCGACTTACCTACCATAGCGTGTGACCCCCGCAACATCAAGAAATCGCTTACAGTATTTTTCACGGCATCCCCGCTCGCGATGATCACGACGCTGTGGCCGCGGTTCTCGGCGTGTCAGCGGCCATTCGTTCGGTGTCGCGGCCTCCCGCCCGGCGCCCGCGGTGATCACGAAGCTGTGGCCGCAGTTCTCGGCGTGTCGGGGGCCATGAGGTCGTGATCACCGAGGTGAGGGAGGGCCACCCGCGGCCCGTGCATGGATATGGCTGCTCTACCGGCCGCTGCAGCTGCCATTTCACTACGCTGTCGCGGGTCGCGCCTGCCCCCGGGCGCGCTGATCACGACGTTGTGGCCGCACTTCTCGGCGTGTCGACGGCCACAACAGCGTGATCACCACCGGACAGAGGCCACAACGGCGTGATCACAACGGCCGCGCACCTCCAGCGACGTCAGGGGACCCCGCGGTAGCGCACGTCGGGGACTGAGGGGTCCCCACATGCACGAAAACGACGGTCAGGGGACCCCCAAGTAGCGCAACGGGCGGCCGCCCCGACGCCGCAACTCAGCGCGGCGCAGCTCAGCTCAGCGCGGCGCAGCTCAGCTCAGCGCGGCGCAGCTCAGCTCAGCGCGGCGCAGCTCAGCGCGGCGCAGCTCAGCTCAGCGCGGCGCAGCGCAGCTCAGCGCAGCTCAGCTCAGCTCAGCTCAGCTCAGCTCAGCTCAGCTCAGCGCGGCGCAGCTCAGCGCGCCGCGGGCCCGGTGGACTCGCGCACGACGAGTTCGGTCGGCACCAGCGGCGGCGACTCGACCGGGCGGCGCGCGACCAGGCCCTGCATCAGCTCCCACGCCAGCCTGCCGACCTCCGCCTTCGGGCTGACGACGGTCGTCAGGCGCGGATCGATGTGCCGGGACAGGACGATGTCGTCGAAGCCGGTGACCGAGATGTCGCGAGGCACGGATAGGCCCAGGTCACGCAGGCGGGAGATCGCGCCGACGGCGCTGAGGTCGTTGAAGCAGATCAGCGCCGTGGGTTCGTGGGTGAGTGCGGTGTCGACCAGGCCGTAGCTGGTCTCGATCGTGCCGTCGGACTCGACGACGGTGGATTCGATGCCGAACGCCTTCGACGCCTCGACCGCCCGCAACCGCTCCCGGTTCTGCCAGGCCAGCGGCGATCCGCCGAGGTAGACGACGCGGCGGTGCCCGAGTTGGGCGAGGTGCCCGCAAAGTTGCAGCATCGCCGTGAAGTTGTCGACCGCGACCATCGGCAGGTCGACGCCCATCTCGAGCCGGTTCACGAGCACGACGGGAGTGCGCTGGCGGGCGAGTTCCCTCAGCCCGTCGACGGGGATCCGCGACGACAGCAGCACCAGGCCGTCGACGTGTCCGAGCAGGTCGAGCGCGGTCGTCAGTTCGTCCGTCTCGCCGGAGTAGTCGGCGATTAGCATCCGGTATCCGTCCGAAGCGGCGGCGTGATGCATCTGCTTCACGACGTCGAAGAAGTACGCGTTGGCCAGGTCCGGGACGATCACGCCCATGTTGCGCAGCGATCCCAGCGCCAAGCCGCGGGCGGCGCTGTTCGGTCGGTAGGACAGCTCGTCGGCGGCCGCCTGGACGCGACGCGCCAGTTCCGGCTTGACCGCCGTGCTCCCACTCATCACCCGGGAGACGGTCGCAATCGACACACCGGCAGCCTTCGCGACCGTGCTGATAGTGACCTTGCGATTCTCCCTCGACTCCGACCCCGCTGACGCCGCGGTGTCGGCCAGTCGCGTCTCGACCACGGCGGTTCCTCCTCGGCGATCGACTCAGCAATCGCTTTCACCCTAACCTACACAGGTCTCGGGATCGACCATGAACTCGCAGGCGCTCGGCCGGACCGGTGGACCTTGGACCCAGCGCAGGCCGTGCGGCCGGGTTGACAGCACGGGTGTGATCGGAGACACTCGTGTCTGAAAGCGTTTACGGATTGTCTCCGTACGGTGCTCGCCCGTCGCGGCGAGTATCGACCGAACCCACACCGCCGACCTGCGGAGCGATCGAGTTCGCTGGTCGAACCACGCCGGCGGACGACAGATACCTCGCATCGAATCCACACACCTCGAGGAGCCTCAGATGGAAATTGCCGACACCGCCCTGCCGACACCGCGACTCGCGTCGCGACGATCCCCGGCAGGCGAGCAGCGGCGCAGGGTACTCAAGGCCAGCGCGGCCGGAACCGTGATCGAGTGGTACGACTTCACCCTCTACGGCCTCGCGGCGGCACTGGTGTTCGGCCCCTTGTACTTTCCCGGCGCCGGGGCGATCGCCGGTACGCTCGCGGCGTTCGCGACCTTTGCGGTCGGCCTGGGTGCGCGACCGATCGGCGGACTCGTCTTTGCGCACTTCGGTGACCGCATCGGGCGCAAGCCGATGCTGCTGGCCACCCTGCTGGTGATGGGCGTCTCGACGACGCTGATCGGCCTGCTCCCCACCGCCGCGACCATCGGCATCTGGGCACCGATCATCCTGATCGTGCTGCGCCTGTTCCAGGGTGCGGGCGCGGGCGCCGAGTTCGCCGGCGCGATCACGATGGTCACCGAATCCACGCCAAGCGCCAAACGGGCGCTGTCGAGCGCGGTTCCGGGCGCCGCGATCTACGTCGGAACCGGCGGCGCGACGCTGATCTTCGCGCTGCTCACGATGCTGCCCGACGAGGTGTTCCTGTCCTGGGGATGGCGGGTGCCGTTCCTCGCGAGCGCGCTCATCGTCGTGGTCGCCGGATACCTGCGGGTCAAGGTGCGCGAGACCGCCGCGTTCGAGGACGCGGCCCGCCACGGCGAGGTCGATCGCGCCCCACTGGTCGACGCCGTGCGCAACCACTGGCGCCACATCCTCTGCGGTCTTGCCCTGTTCAGCTTCGTGATCCCGTGGGCCTACGTCCTGCAGGTGTTCGCGCTCTCCTACGTCACCAAGACCCTGCACGTCGACTCCACCGACGCGCTCGTCGGCCTCATCGTCGCCGAGTTCCTCGCAATCCCGGTGATCCTGGCGTTCGGCCGCCTCGCCGACCGGATCGGCCGCAAACCGGTTCTGTTGTCCGGCGCGATCTTCGGCATCGTGTTCCCGTTCCCCATGTTCGCCCTGCTGGGGACGCAGTCTCCGTGGCTGATCGGTGTCGCCCTGGTGCTCGGTATCTGCCTGATCCAGGGGATGACGTCGGGTCCTGCCGGTGCCATGCTGTCCGAGTTGTTTCCCACCCGCATCCGGTGGAGCGGTATCGCGATCTCCCGCGAGATCCCGGCCGCGCTCGTGGGCGGCACGATCCCACTGGTCGCCACCGCACTCGTCGCCACCGCGGGCGGTAGCCCCTCGCTGGTGGCCTGCTACCTGATGGTGTTGAGCGCGATCGGGGCGGCCGGCATCACGCTGCTCCCAGAAACCCTCGGGCGCTCGATCGGCGCACGCGCCGACACGGAGGCGTCGGCGTGAGTCGGCGCGTGCTGGTCGTCGGCGCGGGTCTGGCGAGCGCGGCGCACCTGACCGCGCTGCGCCGCGTCGGCGCACGGGTCGTGGGAGTGGTCACCCGCGACCCCGCTCGCGCCGAAGCGGCCCGACGACTCGCGCCCGACGCACAGATCTTCGCCACCGTCGACGCGGCGGCAACGCTGGCGGCCGACACGGCGCTGATCGTCACACCGCCGTCGAGCCACCTCTCGGTCGCCGACGCGCTGGCCCGCCGCGGCCTCGACCTGATCGTCGACAAACCGCTCGCGACGACCCTGTCGCAGGCGCAAGGGCTCATCGAGATCGCCGAGCGGTGCGGAGTGCGCTCGGCAATCACGCTGCAGCACCGCTACAAGCCGGCAGCGACGGTGGCCCGAAGACTGTTGGTCCAGAAAGCGATCGGCACGCTGCGCGCCGCCACGATCACCGTACCGCTGTGGCGTCCCGACACCTACTACGCCGAGCCCGGACGCGGAACGTGGGCGCGCGACGGCGGAGGTGCCCTGATCACCCAGGCGATCCACACGCTGGATGTGTACGTCAGTCTTGTCGGGCGCCCGCAACGGGTCACCGCCCTCGCCCACACCAGCCGCCATCGGCTCGAGGCGGAGGACACGATCCACCTCCTGCTCGACCACGGCCACCACGCCGCGTCGATGACCGCGAGCACCGCCGCCTGGCCGGGATCGTCGGAATCAATTCACCTCTACGGTGATTCGGGTCAACTCGTCCTCGACGGCGACAGCCTGACACGGATCGGCAGCGACGTCGCGCAGCTCGTCACGGGCGGCGTCGACGGCTCCGGTCCCGACCCCCTGGCGATGGCGACCTGGTTCACCGATCTGTACACCGACGTCTTCGACAGTTGGGCCGCGGGAACCACACCCGACTGCGCCGCGGACTCTGCGCTGGCGGTGCAGGCGGTGATCGAGGCCGCGTACGCCTCCGCGAGATCCGGAATGACCCCGATGACCGTCCCGAATACCGAAAGAAGGACCCCAGCATGCCCAACCCGACCATCGTCGTAGACGGACCGGACCGCTTCCGGATCGACGACGTTCACGTCCCGCCGCCCGCGTCCGGCGAGGTGCGGGTCGCGCTGGATTCCGCCGGGATCTGCGGCGGCGACATCTCCCACCTGCGCGGACGCAACGCCGTCGCGTCCTACCCGACCACTCTCGGGCACGAGTGTGCCGCCCGCGTCGAGGCCGCCGGTCCGGACGCCACCCTGCGGGTCGGGCAGCCGGTGATGGTCTACCCCACGATCGGCTGCGGGACCTGCCGCGCCTGCCGCGACGGGCGCTTCAACAACTGCCCGCAGATGCGCGTGCTCGGCCTTTCCGACCCGCGGGGATGCTTCAGCGAACGGTTCCTCGTCCCCGAATCCCAGTGCATCCCGATCCCCGAGGCTGTCCTCGACCAATTCGGTGCGCTCGTCGAGCCCCTCGCGGTCGGCGTCCACGTGGTTCGGCGCGGCGCAACCCGCGCGGGCGAAACGGCACTCGTCATCGGTACCGGCGCCATCGGCCTGGCCACGGCGCTCGTCGCCCGCCACGAGGGTGTGCGAGTGCTCGGCGCCGACCGTCACCCCGAACGCGCCGCGGCGGCCCGGGACTGCGGGCTCTCCGACTTCACCACCGCCGCGGGCGCCGACCTCGAGCACTGGGTGCGCGCACGCACCGACAGCCTCGACCTCGTCTACGACACGGTGTGCTCGCCGGCCACGATTGATCTCGGCATCCGACTGCTCGCACCCGGCGGCCGGCTCGTCGCGATTGCCTCGGCGAAGCCCGGGCACACCGCCGCGATCGACTACCAGGCCTTCTACGCACGCGAACTCGCGTTCGTCGCGTGCCGAAACTACGTTCCGGACGACTTCCGCCGCGCGGCGGCGCTGCTCGAATCGGGCAGCGTCGACCCGACACCGTTGCACACCGCGACGTTCGCCCTCGACGAGTTCGACAAGGCACTCGCCGCACTCGAAACCGACGGGCATCGACACATCAAGGTGCTGCTCACACCGCGCGATCGACTCGGCAGCCGTCGGCTACTGAGCGCCACCTGAATCCGATGACAACACCGATGCCCCGCGTCCGAAACTCGGACGCGGGGCATCGGTCTATGTTTCAGACGAGCGCGAGACCCGCGGTCGCGGCGGCCAGCGCCTCGCCCGGCGCCGTCGCCCACCATCGGTCGCTCAGCACCTCGACCTCGACGAGCCCGTCGTAACCGGCGCCCTCACACGCGGCGACGAACCCGGCCAGGTCGATGCATCCCTCGCCCGGCATGCCACGGCTGGACAGTTCGCCGTGGATCGGGGTGACCCAGTCGGCGAGTTGCACGGAGAACAGGCTGCGACCGGCGCGGGTGATCTCGGCCAGGAGCGCGACGTCCCACCACACGTGGTACGAGTCGAGTGCGATGCCGACGAACTCGGAGTCGAGATCGGCGACGAGGTCGTTGGCCTCGCGCAGCGAGGTGATCACCGACCTGCTCGACGCCATCATCGGGTGGAACGGTTCGATCGCCAACCGCACCCCCGCCGCGCGGGCGTGCGGTTCGAGTCGGGCGATTCCGTCGCGGACCTGCGCGCGGGCCTCGGCGAGGTCTCCGTTTGCCGCCCCGCACACCAGCACCAGGCAGTCGGCCCGCAGCGCGTGCGCCTGCTCGACCGCAAACAGGTTGTCGTCGAACCGTTCCCGCCTCCCGGCCACATCCGGGGCGACGAACATGCCGCCGCGGCACACGCTCGTCACGCGCAGGCCCGCGTCGCGGATCCGTGCCGACGCGGCGGGCAGATCGACGCCGTCGAGGAGGTCCCGCCACAGCCCGACGCCGCCGAATCCGGTCTCGGCGGCCAGGGCGACGACGCCGTCGAGGCCGATCCCCTTGACCGTGACCGAGTTCAGGCTGCACCGCGAGAGTTCCATATCCTCAGCCGATCCCGTGCACCGCGAAGTACGCGGCGGCGCGTGCGGCGGTGAACTCCGGGTCGGTGAACAGCCCGATCTCGTCGGCGACCCGGATCAACTCGGCGAGATGGGTGAGGCTGCGGCCGGTTTCGAAGCCGCCGAGCATCCGGAAGTGGTCCTGGCGGCCGTTCAGATACGCCAGCCACGCCACCCCGACCTTGTAGTACTGCGTCGGCGCCGCGAAGATGAGCCGGCTCAGCGGCTCGGTCGGCGAAAGGATGTCGCGGAAACCGGTCTCGTCGCCGGCGTCGAGGCGAGCGAACGCCGCCGACGCGTACGGGCCGATCGCGGCGAACGCGCCGAGCAGGGCGTCGCTGGTGTGGCTGCCGTCGCCGGCGATCATGTCGACGTAGTTGTAGTCGTCGCCGGTGAACACCCGCACCGGGTCCGGGATGCGTTGGCGCAGCGCGATCTCGAGCGCGGGGTCCAGCAGCGACACCTTGATCCCGCGCACCGTGTCGCGGTGCGCGGTCATGATCGCCACGACGGTGTCCATCGCGTCCTTCGGCTCGTCGAAGCCCCAGTAGCCCTCCAGCGCCGGGTCGAACACCGACCCAAGCCAATGCAGCACCACCGGCCGCGTCGCCGCCGACAACACCGCGTCGTACACCGCCAGGTAGTCGTCCGGGCCGCTCGCCGCCGCGGCGAGGTGCCGGCTGGCCATCAGCACGACCTCGCCACCGTCCGACTCGATCGCCTCGACCTGCTCGAGGTAGGCGTCGCGGATCTGCCCGATCGTCGCCGCACCCGCGGCGAGTTGGTCGGTGCCGATCCCCACCACGACCTTGCCGCCCACCGACCGCGCCTCCGCCAGCGTCCGCTGCGCGAGTTCCCGCGCGCCGGTCCAGTCCAGGCCCATTCCCCGCTGGGCGGTGTCCATCGATTCCGCGATGCCGAGCCCCAGCGCCCACAGGTCGTGCCGCAACCGCAGCGTCGCGTCCCAATCGATCTGATCGGGACCGGGGTTCGCGGCACACGCGATCAGCGGATCCGCGACCACATGCGCGGCGGCATACACCGCGCGACTGGTCGGCGGCGTCGAACGGGTGTCGAGCCGGGTGGGTTCACCGAGCACCAGCGGGGCGGACGAACCGGGGAGGACGAGTCGGGTCATTCCAGAAACTCCTGTAATCGCTTTCTTGAAGTGTCGCGCCTTACACTATATGCTGAAACCACGGCGCGTCCAGAGCGTCTGTAAGCATTTTCAACACGAAGGAGCCACAGTGGCCAACGAAACCAGCACCGGACTCGCCGGCAAGGCCGCGATCGTCACCGGTGCAGCCGGCGGCATCGGTTCCGCGATCGCGCGGGCGCTCGCCCGGCACGGCGTGTGCGTGATCGGCGTGGACGCGGCCCCGGCGGTCGAGACCGTCATGGCCGAGATCGGCGGCCACGGGCTGTGCGGCGACCTCACCGACCCCGACTTCTCCGCCCGCGCGATCGAAACGGCCGACCGCCTCGCCGGACGTCTCGACGTCCTGGTCAACGCGGCTGGGATTCAACTGCGCACCGACGCCGTCGACATCGACGAGGACGGCTGGCAGCGCCTGCTGGACGTGAACCTGTCGGCCGCCTACCGGCTCACCCGCCAGGCCGTGAAACCACTGGCCGCGCAGCGCGGCAGCGTGATCAACATCGCCTCGCTCTCGGCCGACCGCGCGGTGCCGGGCATCGTGCCCTACGGTGCGACGAAGGCCGCGCTGACCCAACTGGGTAAGGGCCTCGCCGTCGAACTCGGTCCGCTCGGCATCCGGGTGAACACCGTCGCGCCCGGCTACATCGAGACCCCGATGACCGCCGAGGTCCTCAACCAACCCGACTTCCGGGCGGCGAAGATGGCCCGGATCCCGTTGCAGCGCTTCGCCGACGGCGACGACGTGGCGGACGTCGTGGTGTTCCTCGCCTCGGACGCGGCCCGCTACGTCACCGGCGTGGTGCTGCCCGTCGACGGCGGGTACTCGATCACATGAGCGCGACCGAGATCGTCCTCGACAGCGGTATCGCAATGCCTGCCATCGGATTCGGCTGCTACCAGATCGACGACGCGGAGATGGACACAGTGATCGCGCACGCCGCCGCCGTCGGGTACCGCGGATTCGACACCGCGTCGGCGTACGGCAACGAGGCGGCGCTGGGGCGGGCGTTGGCATCCTGCGGCGTTCCCCGCGAACAACTGTTCGTCACCACCAAGGTCGCCAACGAGGACCAGGGCTACCGGTCCACGCTGGATGCGGTGCGGGCCAGCGCCGATCGACTCCGCCTGGACTACCTCGATCTCGTCCTCGTTCACTGGCCAGCCCCACGGCGCGGCGAGTACCTGCAGACCTGGCGGGCGCTCGAACAACTGCACAACGACGGGTTCGTCCGTGCGATCGGGGTGTCGAATTTCCAATCCGAGCAGCTACACCGGCTCGTCGAGGCCGCGACCGTGACCCCGGCTGTGAACCAGATCGAGGTCCATCCGCTGCTCACCCAGCACGCCCTGCGGGATCTGCATCGCCGCCTCGGCATCCGCACTCAGGCCTGGGCGCCGCTGGCGCGGGGAAAGCTACGCGGTCAGCCGGTGCTCGCCACCATCGCGGCCCGCCTCGGCGTCACCCCCGAGCAGGTCGTGCTGCGCTGGCACCTGCAGATCGGCACCGTGCCGCTACCGAAATCCTCGACGCTGTCGCGGATCAGCGAGAACCTCGAGGTGTTCGGCTTCCAGCTGACCGCCGCCGACATGGACGCGATCACCGCCCTCAACCGCAACCAACGAACCGGACCACACCCCGATGATGTCGACTGACCAGAAGCTGCGCGTGGTGATCGCACCCGACTCGTTCAAGGGGTCCCTCGACGCCACCTCCGTCGCCGCGGCGATCGCCGACGGTTGGGCGAGCCGCCGCCCCGACGACGACCTGATCCTGTTGCCCCAGGCCGACGGCGGCGAGGGCACCCTCGACGCGGTCGCCGCGAGCCATCCCGACGCCCGGTGGCGCGCGATCGAGAACGTCCACGGCCCCGACGGACGACCCACCACCGGCCGGTGGCTGTGCCTGCCCGACGGCACCGCGGCGGTGGAGCTCGCGCAGGTGAACGGCCTGCCCATGATGGCCACCCTGGATCCGGAGGGTGCGTCCACCGTCGGCCTCGGCCAGGTGATCGCTGCCGCCCTCCACGACGGGGCAAAGGCGCTGGTGATCGGCCTCGGCGGATCCGCCTCGACCGACGGCGGCGCCGGTGCGCTGTGCGCGCTCGGCGCCCGGCTCCTCGACCGCGACGGCCGGGAACTCTCGCCCGGCGGCAGCGCGCTACGAAACCTCGCCACCGTCGACCTCACCGGCCTGCGTCGACTCCCGCCCGGCGGCGTCACGCTGCTCACCGACACCACCGCGGTGCTGTGCGGCCGCAACGGCGCGGCGCACGTCTTCGGCCCGCAGAAGGGCGCCGACGCGACCACCTGTGCCCGCCTCGACGAGGCACTGGCGCGTTTCTCGCGCCACCTCACCGGATGCGACCCCGACCTTCCGGGCACCGGCGCCGCCGGCGGCGCTGCGTTCGGCCTGACGACGTGGGGCGCGACCATCGCACCCGGCGCCCATCACATCGCCGAACTGACCGGCCTCGCCGGGGAACTCGCCACCGCCGACATCGTCGTCACCGGCGAGGGCCGCTTCGACACCACATCGCTGAAAGGCAAGCTCGTCGGCTCCATCCTGCAACGCTGCGCAAGAACCGGCACCCGCCCGATCGTCGTCGCCGGCGCCTTCGCGGCCACTCCCCCGGCGGGAAGCGTCGCCCTTGCTGACCTCGCGGGCAGCGTCAGGGCGGCCCGCCGACACCCGGCGCGCTGGGCGCGTGCCGCCGGCGCAGCCGCTGCGGCCCTCGAAGCCCGATGACCTGGCACGACGCCGCCGCGTGCGGTCCCGCCACCGCGCACCTGTTCTTCACCGACGCCAGCGACCTGCCGGCCAAGCGAGATCTGCGCCCGCTGCCCGGTAGTCGCCGCGTGCCGCGACCACGCCATGGACGCACAGATCGTGCACGGCATTTGGGGCGGGATGTCACCGCGCGAACGCAAGCACCACCGCTGGCTGAGCCCGGTCGCGGCCGGCCCCGGGATCGCTCCGACCCCTGTCCATCCTCCGGGACAAGGTCCCGCGGCGGCCGTGGCGTACAAGCCCGTGCATCCGGACCAGGCCCGATCCAGGTCCGGCTCAATGTGGGCGCCGCGGCGACCAAGTCCCGCCCTCGAGAACGTCCGGCGGGTCGCGAGAGGAGTTCGGCGAGGTCGGTGATCTAGTCCAAGGCCCTGGTCCAGACCGGGCCGCTTACGGTTGGTGCCGGTCAGGCCATGATCGAGGTAGATCCGGTCCTCGGCGACGCCCAGCTCGCGCAGCCGGTCGCGCTGAGCGGTGAGGTCCTGGGTGTCGGTCGAGCAGCGCGCATGGTCACGCATAGCCGATCAGCGTTCCCGCCACGATCTGCGTGTAACGGATGCTGGGGGCTCGATGAGAATTGTTTCGTACCAGCTATGTGAGACAGCTCGTCGAGGTCGCGGACGCTGCCGGGGCTGTCGGCACTGGTGCCCGTTTGGGGTTCGGCTATCGGTCATCTGGCTTCCGGAGATCGTGGTACTGGCTCATTGCATGCCCGAGTTCCTCGGTTCCGGCAGCGTAGAACCTGGTTGTCAATTGATCGAAATGCAACCCGGCGTCGGACAGAACATGGACGAGTTGGTCGCCGAGGATGTTGTGATCGCCGG
>DATDBL010000091.1:0-2930 GCA_036524855.1 Aldersonia sp.
CGGCCGAGCAGGCGCATGGTCGGGGCGCTGAGGTCGGTCGCGGTGACGTCGAACCCGGCCGCGGCCAGCCGCAGCGGGAAGAAGCCGAAGCAGGAGCCGAGGTCGACGACGGACGAGCCGTGGATCTGCGACTGTGCATGCTCGTGGACCGGTGCGAACGCCGCCGTGCTGTGGTTTTGGAGAGCGCGGCCCTCCAGCCGGTCGAGGGAATTGGTGTAGAAGCACAGCCACGCCGCGAGGGGGCCGTCGACGGTCGAGCGGACGATGCCGGTGAACACCGCCTCGAACTCGGCCTGGCCGTTCAGCACGCCGGTGCCGTCGAGTTCCTCGGCGATGAGCAGGGCCAACCCGTCGCACAGCTCGTCGGGGCGCAGGTCGTGCTGGATGGTGAGCAGCTCGCCCTGGCGGCGCGCACAGAAGCGGGGGGTGCAGCGGGAATGCTCGTCGACGTGCGGGCGGTGCGGCCAGGTCCGGCGGATCACGCGCACGCCGGCGGCGCTCCACACGCCCGTCTTCCCGGGGGCCAGCGGATCCAGTACGGCGGGGCCGACGGTCTGCCTGGGTTCGTCCAGCAGGTTGGTCATGTGACGTCCTCCGTCGGGTGTCCCTCAACGCTGCGTTGTTGGGTGTGGCGGTGGTTGGTAGGGCGTTGTTGGGGGTGACAGTATGCCTTCTTGACGGTATGGCGCCCGCGTGGCTGTGCTAACCGCCGGAAGGTCGCGATCGCAGCACTGCCCGGACGGTGTCCGACCTGCCCGAACGGCGGGTTCCGAGATATCTTCGGTTGGAGTGTTCGCATTTGTGCACTCGATGCCATATTGTGGTGAATCGCGTCACACCGCAGTTCCCTCACCCAACCAATGGAGGTGTCCGATGTCCGATCGCAACGAGACCCAAACAGGTTCCGTCGCAGACTCTCTCGTCGAGGAGACGCTCGTCGAAGAGGTCTCGATCGACGGTATGTGCGGGGTCTACTGATCATGTCCGCCAACGCCGTGTGCGCCATCGATCTGGACGCCAGGTGGGTTCTGCACCCGTCGGTCGCGTTGCGCCCGGAGCCGTTCGGCGCGCTGCTTTACCACTTCGGGACGCGCAAGCTGTCGTTCCTGAAGAACCGGGCGATGGTCGCGGTGGTGGAATCGCTGCCTGAGCATCCGGATGCGCGCACGGCGTTGCGGGCGGTCGGGGTGGACGACTCCGACACCGGCGCCTACGCCAGAGCCCTGGCCACCCTGGCCGGATCGCAGATGCTGGTCCGTGCTCAACTCTCCGAAGCCGATCTCCTCGAAAAGGTTGGGTCATGACCGCTGTACTCCCGCCGGCTGTGTCCTCGGCTCCGGCTGTGTCCTCGGCTCCGCCGAAGGTCGGCCGCCTCGTCGACCAGTTCGAACTCGGCCTCGACGCGCCGATCTGCCTGACCTGGGAACTCACCTACGCCTGCAACCTGTCCTGCGTGCACTGCCTGTCCTCGTCGGGCCGCCGCGACCCGCGTGAGTTGACCACGGAGCAGTGCAAGGCCGTCATCGACGAACTCGAGCGGATGCAGGTCTTCTACGTCAACATCGGCGGCGGCGAGCCGACGGTGCGCTCGGACTTCTGGGAGCTGGTCGACTACGCGACCGCCCACCACGTCGGAGTGAAGTTCTCCACCAACGGGGTCCGGATCGACGAGAAGGTCGCCGCGAAACTGGCCACCTCCGACTACGTCGACGTGCAGATCTCCCTCGACGGTGCGACCGCGGAGGTCAACGACGCCGTGCGCGGCCCCGGATCGTTCGCGATGGCGATCCGCGCCCTGGAGAACCTGTCCGCGGCCGGCTTCCGCGACGCGAAGATCTCGGTGGTGGCTACGCGGCACAACGTCTCGCAACTCGACGACTTCAAGGCACTCGCCGACCGCTACGGCGCCACCCTGCGGATCACTCGGCTGCGTCCGTCGGGTCGCGGCGCGGACGTGTGGGACGACCTGCATCCCACCGGCGCTCAGCAGCGCGAACTCTACGACTGGCTCGTCGCCCGTGGCGACGGCGTGCTGACCGGTGACTCGTTCTTCCACCTCTCGGCTTTCGGCGAGGGCGGAGCGCTGCCCGGGCTGAACCTGTGCGGCGCCGGGCGCGTGGTGTGCCTGATCGACCCCGTCGGCGACGTCTACGCCTGCCCGTTCGCCATCCACGACCAGTTCCTCGCCGGGAACCTGTTGCGTGACGGCGGATTCAAGTCGGTGTGGCAGGATTCGGCGCTGTTCAACGAACTTCGCGCACCGCAGACCGGCGGTGCCTGCGCCAAGTGCAACCACTTCGACTCCTGCCGCGGTGGCTGCATGGCGGCGAAGTTCTTCACCGGCCTGCCGCTGGACGGGCCGGACCCCGAATGTGTGCAGGGCTTGGGTGAATCGGCGCTGGCTGAATCCGCACTCTCGGGCACCCGTGACGTGCCCAAGCCGGCGGTCGACCATTCCCGCACCGCGGTCAAGCGTGCCCCCGCGCGCGCGTCCGTTCCCCTGACCCTGCTCACGCGCCCACCGTCGCGCGCGTGCAACGAAAATCCCCGAGCCGGATTGGACTAGAGGTAATACAACGATGGTGAAAACTGGCTGGTTCGAGACCGTTGCCGAGGCGCAACGGCGGGCGTCGAAACGTCTGCCCAAGAGCGTGTACAGCGCTCTGGTGGCGGGCTCGGAGAAGGGCATCACGGTCGCCGACAACATGGCGTCCTTCGCCGAGTTGGGCTTCGCGCCGCACGTGGCGGGGCTGTCGGGCAAGCGTGACCGGTCCACCACCGTGATGGGACAGGACATCGCGCTGCCGGTGATCATCTCGCCGACCGGTGTGCAGGCCGTGCACCCCGACGGTGAGGTCGCGGTCGCGCGTGCCGCGGCCGCGCGGGGCACCGCGATCGGGCTGTCGTCGTTCGCGAGCAAGTCGGTCGAG
>DATDBL010000092.1:0-12655 GCA_036524855.1 Aldersonia sp.
GGGCACGGAGCGAGCGCTGCGGTCGTGGTCGACACTGGTGCCGTGGTGCGTCGGTCTCGTCGTCGCACTCGGCCCGCTCGTGCCGACGCCGCTGCCGGTGGTCGAGCGGTCGACGACGCCGGCGTTCTTCGCCGACGGGACGTGGCGCGAGTACGTCGACGACGGGTCCGTCGCGACCGTGCCGCTGCCGCGCCCGGAGGCGGCGAGTGCGCTGCGCTGGCAGCGTGATGCCGACTTCGGCTACCCGATCGCGGGTGGCTACTTCGTCGGGCCGGCGGGTGCAGAGCGGAAGGGCAAGTACGGTCCCGACGACCGCCCGACCGCGCTGCTGCTCGCCAAGGTCGCCGACAAGGGCATCGTCCCGCTGATCGATGCCCACACCCGCGCGGTCGCGCTGGCGGACCTGCGGTTCTGGCACGCCGACGCCGTCGTGCTGCCGCCCACCCAGAACCACGCAGCCCTCGCCGCGACGCTCACCGACCTGCTCGGGACGCCCGGCCGCTACGTCGACGGCGTCCGGGTTTGGGATGTTCGGACCATCACCGCAGCTCAGCGCCCGTGAGTGGTTAACGACGCTGCGTCTGATTCTCCCGTCGCTTCGCTCGCCCCGGCAGACTCGACCTAGTGCTCACGGGTCGTGAGCTGCGCCTGCCGGGTGCGCGCAGCTTGCTCCCATACCATCGTCGGTTGTGCCCGTCCGTGATTCGCGCCTGCGCACCGCCCGACTGACCGCGATCGTCGCCGGGATGCTCGGCTTCCTGCTCGCGATCCTGACCCCGGTGCTGCCCGTGCAGCAGGAGGCGGCGTCGATCGACTGGCCGCAGGCGGGCACGGCGAGCATCGAGACGCCGCTCGTGAGCTACGTTCCGCTGAGCTTCGAGACGACGATTCCGTGTGCCGCACTCACCGACCTCGGCACCGGCGCTGACCAGGGGGCTGGCGGCACCCTGCTCTCCACCATCCCGACCGAGGCCACGGGGTCCTCGGAGGCCGCGAGCATGGGCCTGGTGATCCGGGTGTTCGACGGCAACCTCGAGGTCACCCTGCGCGACAACCCGCTGCTGTCCGCGCCATTGACTGAGGTCACTGAGGTCACTGGGGTCACGGGGGTCACTGAGGGCACTGCCTGTGACACCCTCACCCTCTCCTCCACCGCCGCCCGCACGACCACCGAACTGTCCGGGGTCGCCCGCGCGGACGGCACGCCCTTCGCCTCCGATGTCGGCCGCGACATCCGGCCACAGGTCGTCGGTATCTTCACCGACCTGCCCGCGGACCGGCTGCAACCCCTCGGCGTGAGCGCACACATGGACGTCGACTCCCGGTTCACGTCGAGCCCGTCGGTACTGAAGTACGCCGCGATCCTGCTCTCCGTCCTCTGCACCATCGTCGCGCTGCTCGCGTTGCACGTCCTCGACGGCACCGACCACCGCCGCGCCCGGCGCTTCCTGCCCGCCCGCTGGTGGCGGGTGACCGGCGTCGACGGCGTCGTGGTCGCCGTCCTGGTGCTGTGGCACTTCATCGGCGCGAACACCTCCGACGACGGCTACATCCTCAACATGGCCCGCGTCGCCGAGGGCGCCGGCTACATGGCCAACTACTTCCGGTGGTTCGGCGTCCCCGAGGCGCCGTTCGGCTGGTACTACGACGTGCTCGAGCAGTTCGCGCGCGTCTGGACCGCCAGCCCGTGGATGCGGCTACCGACGTTGATCGCCGCGATCCTGTGCTGGATGGTGATCAGCCGCGAGGTACTGCCGCGGCTCGGCGTCGCGGTGCGTCGCAACCGGGTCGCGCTGTGGACCGGCGGGCTGTTGTTCCTCGCGTTCTGGCTGCCCTACAACAACGGTCTGCGACCCGAGCCGATCATCGCCCTCGGCGCGCTGCTCACCTGGTGCTCGGTCGAGCGGGCGATCGGGACGGGTCGCCTGCTGCCCGCCGCGATCGCGGTGCTGATCGCCGCGTTCTCGCTCGCCGCGGGACCGACGGGCCTGATCTGCATCGCCGCGCTGATCGCCGGGTCCGGGCCGATGCTGCACATCCTCATCCGCCGCGCCCGTGGCCTCGGGGCGAGCGACGCGACGGGAAACCGGCACAGCCTCTGGCGCGGCTATCTGCCGTTGCTCGCACCGATCCTCGCGGCGGGGACGGTCGTGCTCGTGGTGATCTTCGCCGACCAGACGCTCGCCACCGTCATGGAGGCCACCCGGGTCCGCACCGCGGTCGGCCCGAACGTGCCGTGGTTCGACGAACGGGTGCGCTGGGACTCGCTGCTCACGCTCTCCCCCGACGGCTCCCTGGCCCGCCGGTTCGGCGTGTTCACCATGCTGCTGTGCCTGGTGGTGTGCGTGTGGCAGCTGGTGCGCAAGGGTGGCCACATCCCCGGCACCTCGCGCGGACCCTCGGCACGCATCCTCGGCATCGTCTTCGCGTCGCTGTTCCTGATGATGTTCACCCCGACCAAGTGGACCCACCACTTCGGCGTCTACGCCGGCCTGGCGGGGTCGCTGGGTGCCCTTGCGGCGGTCGCGGTTGGGCAGGCGAGCCTGCGGTCCCCGCGCAACCGAACGCTGTTCGCCGCGGCGGTGACGTTCGTGCTCGCCATCTGCTTCACCGGCTCCAACGGCTGGTGGTACGTGTCGAGCTACGGCGTGCCCTGGTGGGACAAGCCGCCGTCCATCGCGGGCAAGGGCTTCTCGACGGTATTCCTCGCGCTCACGGTGCTGCTGCTCGTCATCGCGGCCGTGCAGCACTACCGGGAGCCGTACCGCCGCCCCGAGGACGCGGCGCGGGTCCGCCGGTGGGCGCCCGCGCCACTGACGATCGCCGCGGCATTCGTGGTGGCCTTCGAGGTGTTGTCGCTGGTCAAGGGTGCGATTTCGCAGGGCTCGGCGTACTCGATTGCGGCGTCGAACATCCGCTCGCTCGTCGGCGACCCCTGCGGCCTCGCCGACGACGTCCTGGTCGAGGCCGACCCGAACGCCACCATGCTCACGCCGCTGACCGGGTCGGCCGCCGACGGACTCGACGCTGGAAATACAGCGAACACCGGCTTCACCCCGAACGGCGTCGCCAGCGACCTCACCGCCGACGAGGAAGAGCGCTCGATCGGCGGCGCGAACACCGTCGACGCGGGGGCGTCGCGCACGTCCGACATCACCGGCGCCGGTACCGGTGGCGGCACCGAGGAGCAGGCCGGCATCAACGGCAGCCTGGTGGCGCTGCCGTTCGGGCTGGATCCCGCGACCACGCCGGTGCTCGGCAGCTACACCGACGGCGAGCAGAAGCAGGCGTCGCTGACGACGCAGTGGTACGGCCTGGACCGGGGCGGGGCGAGCGAAGCGACGGGGGAATCGGACACGGGGGAATCGGGCACCGCCCCGATCCTCGCCATCACCGCCGCCGGCCGGATCCGCTCCGTCGACTCGGACGGCGTCGTCACCTACGGCCAGGACGTGAGGGTCGAGTACGGCCGCCGGGACGGGACGGTCCTCGGCTCGGTGGTGCCGATCGACATCGGCCCGTCGCCGTCGTGGCGCAACCTGCGGGTGCCGCTCGATCAGATCCCACCCGAGGCGGAGGCGGTCCGGATCGTCGCGACCGACAACGACATCACCGCGCGGCAGTGGCTCGCGATCACCCCGCCGCGGGTGCCGCAGTTGCAGACCCTCGACGAGGTGGTCGGCCACGAGGCGCCGGTGCTGCTGGACTGGTCGGTGGGGCTGGCGTTCCCGTGCCAGCGCCCGCTGGATCACTACGCCGGCGTCGCCGAGGTGCCGCAGTGGCGGATCCTGCCCGACCGCGTCGGCGCCGACGCCACCAACGCCTGGCAGGACGACATCGGCGGCGGCCCGCTCGGCTGGACCGAACTGCTGCTGCGCGCCGAGACGTTGGCCACGTATCTGAACCACGACTGGGGGCGCGACTGGGGTTCGCTCGAGCAGTTCACGCCGTTCGACCAGGCCGCGATCCCGGGCACGGTCACCCTCGACACGGTGACACGCTCGGGATTGTGGAGTCCCGAGCCCATAAGAGCCGATTGAGCACGGCTACCATCGTGAACCGTGTCCGACCTCGCCACCGCGCCGCCGCCCGGCCCGCCGACTCCCGCGGCGCCGCCCGCGGGCGACTCGGCTGACCTGCGTGCACAGTTCCGCACCGCCCGACTGACGGCGATCGTCACCGGCCTGCTCGGTGCATTCCTGGCTCTCGCCACCCCGTTCCTTCCCGTTGTGCAGACCACCGCAGTGGTGACCTGGCCACAGGGTGGGGAGCTGCGTGGCGTCGAGGCGCCGCTGATGTCGCAGGTGCCGCTGGACCTGAACATCACCATCCCCTGTTCTGTGGTCGACCAGCTGCCCCAGCAGGGCGGCATCCTGCTCGCCACCGCGCCGCCACAGGGCACCGGCGCGGCCCTCGAGGCGATGTTCGTGCGGGTGTCCGACGCCAGCGTCGACGTGCTCGACCGCAACGTCGTCGTCGCGACGGCGGCCCGCGACCAGATGGCGCAGTGCAGCCAGATCGTCGTCACCTCCGACATCGACCGCACGTTCGCGCAGTTCGAGGGCCTGACGACGACGACCGGGCAGCCCGTGCAGGGTGAACTCACCGGGGACCTGCGCCCGCAGGTGGTCGGGGTGTTCACCGACCTCGAGGGCGCGGCCCCGCCGGGGCTGTCGTTCACGATGAACGTCGACTCCCGGTTCTCGTCGTCGCCGACGTTGATCAAGCTGGTCGCGATGATCGGCGCGGCGCTGTGCACGCTGCTCGCCCTGCTTGCGTTGGCGCAGCTCGACGGTACCGACGGCCGCGGGCACCGCCGGTTCCTCCCGCGACACTGGCTGCGGCCCACGCCGGTCGACGGCGTCGTGGTCGGCGTCCTGCTGGTATGGCACTTCATCGGCGCCAACACCTCCGACGACGGCTACCTGCTCACCATGGCCCGCGTCGCCGAGCACGCCGGCTACATGGCCAACTACTTCCGCTGGTACGGCGTCCCGGAGGCGCCGTTCGGCTGGTACTACGACCTGCTCGAGGTGTTCGCCAAGGTGTCCACGGCGAGCCCCTGGATGCGGCTGCCCGCGCTGGTCGCGGGGATCCTGTGCTGGCTGGTGATCAGCCGCGAGGTGGTTCCGCGCCTGGGTCGCGCGGTGCGCAACAACCGGATCGCGCTGTGGACCGGCGGCCTGGTGTTCCTCGCGTTCTGGCTGCCGTTCAACAACGGCCTGCGCTCGGAGCCGATCGTCGCCCTCGGCGCCCTGCTGACCTGGTGCTCGATCGAGCGCGCGATCGCTACCGGACGGCTGTTGCCCGCGGCGTTGGGGTGCCTGGTCGGTGCGTTCACGCTCGCCGTGGCCCCCACCGGGCTGATGTGTGTGGCCGCGTTGATCGCCGGTATCCGCCCGCTCACCCGGATCGTGGTGCGCCGGCACCGGCAGGTCGGTACGCTGCCGCTGTTGGCGCCGATCGCGTCGGCGGGTCTGCTCGTGCTCGTCGTGGTGTACGGCGACCAGACGTTCGCCGGCATCCAGGAGGCCAACCGGGTCCGCCAGCTCACCGGCCCGAACCTCGCCTGGTACGAGGACTTCCTGCGCTACTACTACCTGTTCGTCGAGACCGTCGACGGGTCGGTGGCGCGCCGCTTCGCGTTCCTGACGATGCTGCTGTGCCTGTTCACGGTGCTGCTGGTGATGTTGCGGCGCAAGCGGATCCCGGGTGTCGCGAGCGGCCCGACGTGGCGGCTGATGGGCATCGTGTTCGGGACGATCCTGTTCATGATGTTCAACCCGACGAAGTGGACGCACCACTTCGGCGCCTACGCGGGCATCGCGGGGTCGCTGGCGGCACTGACCGCGGTCGTGGTGTCGGCGAGCGCGCTGCGGTCGCGGCGCAACCGGACGATCTTCCTGGCCGGGTTGCTGTTCGTGCTGGCGCTGTCGTTCTCGGGCATCAACGGCTACTGGTACGTCTCGAGCTACGGGGTGCCGTGGTTCGACAAGACGGTGTCGCTGAAGGGCTACCAGTCCAACACCTTCCTGCTGATCCTGTTCTTCCTGGCATTGGTACTCGTGGGCTGGCAGTACCTGCGGGAGGGGTACGCGAAGCCACAGGCGAAGGCGGACTCCCCGAAGGGCCGGCGAATCCGCAAGTTCGCCGCTGCCCCGCTGACCGTGGTCGCGGCGCTGATGGTCGCGTTCGAGGTGTTATCGCTGCTCAAGGGCGCGGTGTCGCAGTACCCGGCGTACTCGCTGGCACGGTCGAATATCGACGCGCTGACCGGCAACTCCTGCGGGCTGGCCAACGACGTGCTCGTCGAGACGGATCCGAACTCCGGCAACCTAACCCCCCTGATCGACCCGGCGAACCCCCCCGCGAACCCCAACGACCCACTCGGTGGCGGCAACCCGGTCGGGTTCAGCCCCAACGGGGTTCCGACCGACCTGTCCGCCGACGCGGTCGAGGTGAAGCCCGGGATGGGCAACACCGACAACCAGAGCGTCGGGCCGGCGTTCGCGGAGGGCGAGAGCGCGGGCACCGGTGGCGGCACGGGTGCGGTCGGGGTGAACGGCAGCACCGCGAAGCTCCCGTTCGGCCTCGACCCGGCGACGACGCCGGTGCTGGGCAGCTACCAGCCGGGCGTGCAGGAACCGGCGTCGCTGGTGTCGAGCTGGTACGAGCTGCCGCCGCGGTCGGACGAGTCGCCGCTGGTGGTGATGTCGGCCGCGGGCCGGATCTGGTCGGTCGACGACACCGGCGCGGCGACGTATGGGCAGTCGCTGACCGTCGACTACGGTAGGCGGCTGCCCGACGGGACCGTCGAGATGCTCGGCAACTACCTGCCCCGCGACATCGGCCCGGCGCCGTCGTGGCGCAACCTACGGGTGCCGCTCGACGAGATCGCGCCCGACGCCGACGTCGTCCGCATCGTCGCCAACGACCCGAACCTCACCGGGGATCAGTGGCTCGCGTTCACGCCGCCACGGGTGCCGAAGCTCACGACACTGAACACGGCGATCGGCAGCGAGCAGCCGGTGCTGCTGGACTGGGCCGTCGGCCTGCAGTTCCCGTGCCAGCGCCCGTTCGGCCACCAATACGGCATCGCCGAGATGCCGGACTACCGCATTCTGCCCGACCGCCCGCTGGCGGTGAGCTCCACCGACACCTGGCAGGCCGCGGAGTTCGGCGGCCCGCTCGGCTTCACCGAGATGCTGGCCACCGCGGTGACGGTGCCGACGTATCTGAACCACGGCTGGGCCCGCGACTGGGGCTCACTGGAACGCTACGACCGCTTCGTCCCCGACGCGGTGCCCACAGAAGTGGAGACCGCCGAGGTCACCCGCTCGGGGCTGTGGTCGCCGGGCCAGTTGCGGGTGTTCTGAGAGTCCTGCCTGCGCTCCCCGGCCCGCTGGCGCTCCCCGGCCCGCCTGCGCTCCCGGCCCGCCTGCGCTTCCGGCCCGCCTGCGCTCCCGGCCCCCGTTCGCTACCGAGGGGTCCCCTCACCCTCGTTTTCGCACGTCAGGGGTCCCCTGACTCGCCTGGCTACGCTACCGAATCCTCCCCTGACTCCTTGGGGCGCAGTCGGAGCGGTGGACACGGGCGCAGCGTGGCGGTGTGATAGTTCTCGCGTAGTTCTGCGAGGACGCCCTCCGGGTCGCGGTAGATGTCGCGCGGAAGCGTTTCGACGACGATCGCACCCTTGCTTCGTAGTTTCGCCCGGCGTCGGACGGTGGCTTCGTGGTCGAGCACCGAGAGGTGGTGACGAAGGGAGTCGATCTCCCACACAAGGCCTACGTCATCCAGCCAGCCGTCGGTGTTGGAGACGAACTTGCCGTCGAGATCCTCGATGTCGCGGTTGAACACCATGGGCGGCAGTCCGCTTCGCGGGTAGAGTCTCTGTGCGTCGATCTCGGCCTTTGAGTGGGCGTCCCCGCTGAGCTCGCTCAGTACTTGGCGCGGGTTCGCCGCACCACGCGTCGTCCCGGAGGCAAGTTCGATTGCGAGTTCCTCCACGGATGCATCGCCACGTTGGACAATCTCTGCGAGCAGAGCCCGACATTGGTCGAGGTCCTGCGTGGTGCGCGCCGCGTCGATTGCGCACCGTACCAACGTTGCGCAGGCCATCCGACCACGCAATACAGCCAGCGGCAGGCGTCGCGTGCGCTCCACGTTCACGAATCCGCGCGAGGCGCGACGTCGATGGTGCGGAATCAAGATGTGCACCGTCGCGCGCCCACTCGACCGTCGGAAGCCGTACTCGGCAAGCGCGGCATGCCCAGTGAGCAGTGCATCCTCTCCGCCGTACAGCAGAGCGGCTGCACTCCGTTGCGCCTGCGTCGGTACGCCGTTGTGCAACAGCACAACTCCGGGGAGCATCCGTTGCCAACGGCCGCCGGTCCGGGTATTGCGGACGATCGTCGATGCGGCGGTGCCGAGTTCGACGAGGGTCGAGGTGCGGATCACGCCGCCGGTGCTGGCCTTGTACAGTTCGGAGTAGCGTGCGGCCCATCGATCGGTGTACATGACCGACAGCATGCCGAAATCACGCCAACCCTGCTGAAATCTATCCACAGACGACGGGTTGTCCACAGGCAGCTAGTCGACGTGTACCGTTCCGGTGCATGTTGTGGTAGGAAAGCCCCACAGCGCGTGACTGTTGTAGGCACTCAGGGTCACCTCGAGATTCCCCGAGCCGGGGTAGAAGTCGAAGCGTGCCGCACCACCGCCCGGGTAGCCGACATTCCCCACTGCGTATTCCGTTCCCCCCGCACCGGAGTCGAGGTTGCGCCAGTCCAGGCGTGCCTCGGTCCGGTAACCGCCGTTGAGGAACCACAGGCTGGCGACGTCGTGGACAGCGAGGTTCGCATGGCCGGGGCCGTTCTGCCACAGCCACATGCGCGCGGGCGCATACGGCTGGTCGATGATGTACGGGCTCAGTCCGAGGCACCGCGTCATCGGCACCTCGACCTCTGCCGCCGCGGTGCCGGCGGATGCGAACCCTGCTGCGGCAATCGCAGCGGCGACGATCGCGAGACGGACGGTGTTGCGCAACATTGTCGACCCTTCCTCGGAATGGGCGTTTCATCCGTTACGTCGGCACCCGCGCCCTTGGGCGTTACGCACCGACATCAGGGGCAGATTCGTTAGCGCTGTCCCGCGAGTCAGGGGCCCCCTGTCATGCGAAAACGAGGGTGAGGGGTCCCCTCAGCAGCGCAAGGCGCCGGCGCTCAAACGACCCAGCGCGAGCGCGAACAGCGCAGCACTCTACACCGGCAGCAGGTGATGCTTGCGCGGCGTACGGATGATGACCTTGTCCCGCAACAGGTTCAGCGCCTTGCGCAATTCGAGCCGCGTGGCCGACGGCTCGATCACGGCATCGATGTAGCCGCGCTCGGCCGCGATCCACGGGGTGGCGATGGTGGCGTTGTAGAAGTCGACCAACTGCTGGCGCAACGCCGCCCGCTGCTCCGGTGCTGCCGCCTCGATCTGGTGACGGCCGACGATGCTGATCGCGCTCTCGGCCCCCATCACCGCGATCCGCGCGGTCGGCCAGGCAAAGTTGACGTCCGCGCCGAGTTGCTTGGAGCCCATCACGGCGTACGCGCCGCCGTACGACTTGCGCACCACCACGGTCACCTTCGGCACGGTCGCCTCGACGAACGCGTAGATGAACCTCCCGCCACGCTTGATGACGCCGATCTTCTCCTGCTCGACGCCGGGCAGGAAGCCGGGGGTGTCGACGACGAAGATCAGCGGGATCTCGAACGCGTTGCAGATGCGTACGAACCGCGCGGCCTTGTCGGAGGCGGCGGCGTCGAGCGAACCCGCCGACACCAGGGGCTGATTCGCAACAACACCGACGCTGTTCCCGTCTACGCGGGCGAAGCCGGTGATGATGTTCAGCGCCGCCTGGCCGTTGATCTCGTGGAAGGCACCGTCGTCGAAGATCCGCAGCAGGACCTCGTGCATGTCGTAGCCGGCGTTGTCCGAATCCGGGATGATCGAGTTCAATTCCAGGTCGGTGTCGATGATCTCGGGCTCGAGACCCGGGTTCACCACCGGCGGCAGTTCCTGACAACTCGACGGCAGGTACGAGAGGTACTCGCGCACCCACTCGAACGCCGCCTTCTCGTCTGCGGCGATGTGGTTGATGTTGCCGTAGTTCGCCTGGCTGTGCGCGCCACCGAGTTCGGACAGGCTCACGTCCTCGCCGGTAACCTCCCGGATCACGTCGGGGCCGGTGACGAACATGTACGAATCCTCGGTCGCGACAAGGACGTCGGTGTTGATCGGCGCGTACACCGCACCGCCGGCGCACTTTCCGAGGATCATCGAGATCTGCGGCACCAGCCCCGACAGTGGCTCCTGCCGACGGCCCAGCTCGGCGTACCACGCCAGCGACGTCACCGCGTCCTGCACGCGCGCACCACCGGAGTCGTTGATCCCGACGCAGGGACAGCCGATCTTGTTGGCGAACTCCATGATCGCGGCGACCTTGCGGCCGAACATCTCTCCGACACTGCCGCCGAAAACCGTTTGGTCGTGCGAGAACACCGCGACCGGGCGCCCCTCGACGGTGCCGTGGCCGGTGACCACACCGTCGCCGTAGAGTCCGTTCGGGTCGTTGGGCTGCTTGACCAGGGCGCCGGTCTCCACGAAGCTGCCCGGGTCGAGCAGCATGTTTATCCGGTCACGCGCGCTCGGCAGGCCCTTCTTGGCGCGCTTGGCGATTCCCGCCTCGCCCGCCGGCTCCTGCGCGACCTCGAGCTTCTTGCGCAGCTCCGCGAGCTTCTCGGCGGTGGTGGTCACCGGCTGCCCTCCTTCAGCTGTTCGAGCCGCTTGGTCAGGTCCGCCCCGACCTTCGCGATGTACGGCTCGTCGATGATCTGCAGGTGGTCACCCCCGACGTGGATCACCTCGAGGTTGGACACGTCGTCGCCCCAGCCGGCGCCGTTCGGGGCACGCTTACCGAAGCGCGGTTCGAGCATGATCGCGTCGGCGTGGTAGCGGTCGGCGAGGTAGAGCACGACGTCGCCGTCGTAGGGGCGCGACGAGGCGTTGAGCAGTTCCCGCGTGTCGATCCACGACGTGCGCTGATGCTCGATCACACCGCCGGGAATCTTTGCACCCGAGAGCTTCACCAGATCCATGATGATCTGGATCTGCTCCTCCTCGTCGGCCTCGGCGAGCCGGTCGTAGGGCAGCGGGGCATCGACGCCGTAGGTGCGCTTGGCGAACTCGGCGTAGCGCTCCCAGCGGGCGCGCACGCCTGCGGGGGACTCGTCGGGCGGGTCGGCCGGCATCGCGACGTCGATCAGCCCGACGTAACGCACGTCGGCGCCCTGCTCGCGCAACAGGTTCGCCACGGCGAACGCCAGCACACCGCCCAGCGACCAGCCGTAGAGCACGTACGGCCCCTCGGGCGCGATCGCGCGCAACGGCGCGAGGTACTCCCGGGCGCGCTCCTCGATCGAGCCCTCGACACGTTCGAAGCCGTACATCGGCGTGTCCGCCGGTAGTCGCTTGAGCAGCGGTTCGTACACGACGGTCGAGCCGCCGGCCGGGTGGAACACGAACACCGGTGTGGCCGTGGACCCTTCGGGCCGTGCGCGCAGCGTCCGGACCACACCCTGCAGCGCGCTGCCGCCTTCGAGGTGCTTACGCACGGTATCGGCGAGTTGCTCGATGGTCTCGGCGTCGAGGACGTCGTCGACGGTGATCTCACCGTCGGCGCGCTCGGACAGCCGCTGCGCCAGCTTCTCGGCGACCTCCTCCTCGAGGATGGGCAGCGTGTTGAAGATGCCCTTCGCGGATTCGCCGGTCACCACGGCCCACGTCGCGAACGTCAGCCGCTCCGCGGCGTCGCGCGGCGGCACGTCCGACCCGGCGGCCTCGGTCAGCGACTGTTGGTCGGTCACCGACGGCGCGGCGGCCTCCATAGTGTTTGCAGCAGCGAGAATCTGCTCGGAGGCGGCCTCCGCGAGAATCTGCTCGGCCGCGGCCTCGACGGTGGTGTTCTCGTCCCCGACCGCCGACGGCGGCACCTCGGTCGACCCCTCGGTGTCGGCGAGGTGATCGGCGGTGGTTTCCGCCAGGATCGCCTCGGCCTCCGCCTCGACGCTGGTGGTCTCGGCGTCCAGCGAACCCTCTTCGGCTCCAGCGGCTTCCGCTTCGGCCGCGGCGCGTTCGGATTCCTGCTGGTCGGCGATCTTCTGCACCTCTTCGCGGTTCTCCACCGCCCAGCGCACGTACTTCCCGACCTCGACGAGGTTCGCGTCCCGCACCGCCTGCAACTGCAGCTGCGGGATGTCGAACTCGTACTCGACGCGGTTCTTGATCCGCACCGCCATCAGCGAGTCCAGACCCAGTTCGATCAGCGGGATCTCGGCCGGCAGGTCCTCCGGTGCGTAACCCATCGACTCGGCGACGATGAACGCCAGCCGGTTCTCCAGCAACTCGGGGCCGTCGGGATCCCACCTGCCGCCGAACGTCTCGACGACCTCCGGCATCTCCTCCACCAGCCCGGTGGACATCTCCATGGGCGCGGGTTCCGGTGCGGCAACGGGCTTCTCGACACTCTCCACGCCGCCTTCCACAAGACCGCCCGCCACAACACCGCCCTCCACAACCGCCTCGAACAGCAGCCGGAACGCGCCGTCCT
>DATDBL010000093.1:0-45623 GCA_036524855.1 Aldersonia sp.
GTGCACTGTTGTCGTTGACCGAGGTCGTGACCGCGCCGACCATTCCACCATCGAACTGCACAGCCCAGATAGGCAGTTTCAACGAAGGGTCCCTGCATGGACGTACAACTGACCGCGGCCCACTGGGTCTACCTCGGCGGCATCATCGTCATTCTGATCACGATGGCGATCCGCAAGAACATCGTGGTGCCCGCGGTCACCGCGACATTCCTGACGGCGTGGGCGTTCGCCGGCAGCTTCGTCACCGGACTGTCGTCGATCTTCAACGCAAGCCTCATCGCCGCGAAGGAGCTGTTCAACATCTTCCTGATCATCGCGCTCGTGACCGCGATGCTCGGTGCGCTCCGGGAGATGGGCGCCGATAAGCTGATGATCACGCCGTTCCGGCGGGTGATGCGCACCGGCACCAGCAGCTTCGTCGCGCTGGCCGTCGTCACCTACGTGATCTCCCTGTTCTTCTGGCCCACCCCGGCCGTTCCGCTCGTCGGCGCGGTGCTCATTCCGGTTGCCATCCGCGCGGGCCTGTCCCCGCTGTCGGTCGGCATGGTCATCGCCATCGCCGGGCAGGGCATGGCCCTCTCGTCCGACTACATCATCAAGGTGGCCCCCGGAATCTCCGCCAAGGCCGCCGGCGTCGACCCCGACACCGTCGCGGACAAGGCGCTGGTGCTCTCGCTGATCGTGGGTCTCACCGCACTCGTCATCACCTTCGTCATGCAGCGGCGGACGTGGCGCACCCCGTCGCCCGACCTGCTGGCGGCCTGGGAGAACAAGGCCGACCATCTGCTCGTCGACCAGGTCGAGGACGAGCCGCGGGACCCGCACGGCGTGCACGGCTCCGACGGCGGTAACGGTGGATCGGCGCCACGCACTCCCGCACCGGTCGGTGGACCCACCGGCGGGGGGTGTTCGGGCGACGAGTCGCCGGTGGCGACCGCGACCCTGGTGCGAGCCGAGCCGGTCGTCGACCCGGGGCCGCCGGCGAAGAAGGAAAGGAAGCTGCCCGCAAAGGTTTTCGCGGTCCTGGTGCCGGTCGTCTACCTCTGCTTCATCGTCTACCTGATGCTGGGCAAGTTCACCACGGTCGTCCCACCGTTGAAGGGTGGCGACGCCGCCGCGATCGTCGGTGGTCTCGCGGCGCTGATCCTGTTCGGCGCGTCCGCGGTCAACGACAAGCGCAACTTCCTCGACACCTCGTCCGAGCACGTCGTCGACGGTCTGGTGTTCGCGTTCAAGGCGATGGGCATCGTGTTGCCGATCGCGGGATTCTTCTTCATCGGCAACGGTGACTTCTCGGCTGCGATCCTCGGGCTCCCCGAGGGCGTTCAGGGCCCGGCGTTCCTGTTCGACCTCGTCAACGCGGCACAGTCGCACTTGCCGCAGAATCCGTTCGTCACCTCGTTCGGCATCCTGCTCATCGGTTTGATCGCGGGCCTGGAAGGGTCCGGCTTCAGCGGTCTGCCCTTGACCGGTTCGCTGTCGGGTGCGCTGGGTCCCGCGGTCGGGATGGACCCGACCACGCTGGCCGCGATCGGGCAGATGGGCAACATCTGGTCCGGCGGGGGCACGCTCGTTGCGTGGTCGTCGCTGATCGCCGTGGCCGGTTTCGCGCGGGTGCCGGTGCTCGACCTCGCGCGCAATTGCTTCCTGCCCGTCATGACCGGCCTGGTGGCGTGCACCGTGTTCGCGATCCTCGTGTACTGATCCACTCCGACAGCCCACCTCGCCTCGGCGGCACACCAGCCCACGTGTGCCGCCGAGGGTCGTTCGACCCCTCCACTGTGGAAGGACCTGCTCGATATGCCCAGACCCACCCCCGCGAGTCTCGCCCTCGCGGCGACGATCGCGCTCACCTTCGTCACCGGCGTCGTCGATGCCGTCGGCTTCCTCGGACTCGATCGGGTCTTCACCGGCAACATGACCGGCAACATCGTGATCCTCGGCATGGGTGTCGCCGGCGCCGACGAGCTGCCGGTCCTCGGACCCGCGATCGCGCTCGCCGCCTTCACCTTCGGTGCGTTCGCTGCCGGGATGTACCTGCGGACAAAGCCGTCCGCGCCCGGCTGGCACGACAGGATCACGATCCTCCTGCTTGTCGGAGCCGCGGTGCTGGCCGGGCTGACCGTCACCGCCGTTGTGGTCGGCGAAACTCCGTCGGCCGCGGTGCAGGTCATGATGGCGGCGGCGACCGCGGCCGTCATGGGCGAACAAGCGCTCGTCGCGCGGGCCCTCGCGGTCAAGGACATGACGACCGTCGTCGTGACCTCCACCCTCACCAGTCTCGCCGGGGAGACGTGGGTCGCCGGCGGTCGAGGCACGGTGTTCAACCGCCGCGCCGGCGCGATCATGACGATCTTCCTCGGCGCCATCGTCGGTGCGCTGCTGCTGCGCGTCCACCTGGCGGTGCCGTTCGCGCTCGCCACCGCTGCCACCCTGCTCGTCGTGATCCTCGGGCATCTGCGCCTGCGCCCCGCCGTTCCGGCGGCGGTCGACGCGCCGGCACTCACGGATGCGCGCGGGCGGTAGGTGCTCGCGCAGCGGACTTCTGGCGGCGAGGGTGTTCCCCACGCGGCGCGGTGCACCCTATAACCGCAGCTCAGCACCCGTGAGTGGTTATGGAGTCCCTGGACTCCATAACCACTCACGGGTGGGGGCGCCTGGCCAGTATGACGCCGACGCCCTGCGCGGCGGCGCGGACGGCGGGTTCGTGGGTCTGGGGCCGAAGCGGTGCGAGGGGCCGGTGACGCTGAGGGCGGCGACGACGGTGCTGTCGGCGTCGCGGATCGGGGCGCAGACGCAGACGATGCCCGGCGCCGATTCCTCGAGTTCGTAGGACACGCCGGTCGCGGCGATCCGGTCGAGTTGGGTGTTGAGTTGGCCGGGCACGACGATGGTGCGTTCGGTGTAACGGGTCAGCGGCGCCCGCAGCACCCGTTCGCGTAGGTCCGGGCCGCCCATCGCCAGCAGCATTTTCCCGATCGCCGTGCAGTGCAGCGGCATTCGGCCGCCGACCTTGGACGGTGCGTCGATCTGCCGGGTCCCGCCGAGCTTCGACAGGTACACCACCTCGGTGCCGTCGAGGACGCCGAGGTGCACCGTCTCCTGGATGCGCACGTAGAGGTCCTCCATGAACGGGATCGCCACCTCGAGCAGGCTGCGCTCGACCGAGGCCCGCATCCCGAGTTCGAACAACTGACCGCCGAGGCGGTAACCCTCGGAAAGTCGCTCGAGCAGGCGCACCGCCACCATGTCGGCGAGCACGCGGTGCAGGGTGCCCTTCGGGATCTCGGTGCGCCGCGCGAGTTCGGCGAGGCCCAGCACCGTGTCGTCGAGGGTGAACGCGTGCAGCACAAGCATCACCTTGCCGAGCACCGTGCCGCGGTCGAACTCGTCGGCGCCAGCCACACCCGCAGCCTACCCGGGACCGTTCGGCTCAGTGGAACGCCAGGCTTGGCTAGCGTCCTCCCGCCCGCGAGAGTTGGTGACACGCCCGGTTCCCGCCGGGAAGCGGCTGCGAAACTCGAGGGACACGGAGGACGACGACTTGAGTACGACGCGACAGGAAGCAGCACCCACGGCGGCAGTGGCTTCTTCAGACACAGCATTCACGCGGTTGCGCGACGCCGCCGCGACCCGGCAGCCGTGCGCGCCGGTGCGGGATCTGATCGGCAGCGACGACATCGCGGCCGCCTACGCCGTGCAGCAACGCCTCACCGCCGACCGGCTGGCGAACGGGGCCTCCGTCGTGGGCCGCAAGATCGGGCTCACCTCGCCGGCGGTGCAGCAGCAGCTCGGCGTCGACCAACCCGACTTCGGGGTGCTGTTCGCCGACATGGCCTACGACGAGGACACACGCGTCCCGCTGTCACGGCTGCTGCAGCCGAAGGTCGAGGCCGAGGTGGCGTTCGTTCTGCAAGACGACCTCGACTCCGGCCCACTGGACCTCGCGCAGGTCCGTGCCGCCGTGGCCTACGCCGTCGCGGCAATTGAGATCGTCGACAGCCGTCTCCGCAACTGGGACATCACCTTCGGCGACACCGTGGCCGACAACGCATCGAGCGGGCTGTACGTCCTCGGCGCGCAGCACGTATCGCTGGCCGACTTCGAACCGATCGCCGCACAGATGCGGATGACCATCGACGGCAACACCGTGTCGGAGGGGACCGGCGCCGCGTGCCTCGGCGATCCGCTCAACGCCCTGTCGTGGCTGGCGCGCACCGCCCGCGAGTTCGGCGAACCCCTGCGCGCCGGTCAGGTGATCCTCTCCGGTGCGCTCGGACCCATGGCCCCGGTCACCGGCCCGTGCACCGTCCGCGCCGACATCACCGGTCTCGGCACCGTCACCGCCACCTTCGAGGAGTGAGCATGAGCAGCAAGACCAAGGTCGCGACCATCGGATCCGGCAACATCGGCACCGACCTGATGATCAAGGTGATCCGCAACGCGCAGCACCTCGAGATGGGCGCGATGGTCGGGATCGACCCGAACTCCGACGGCCTCGCCCGTGCCCGCCGCCTCGGCGTCGCGACCACCTCCGACGGCGTCGCCGGCCTGGTCGCGCTGCCGAACTTCGACGAGATCGAGATCGTCTTCGACGCGACGTCGGCGAAGGCGCACCTGGCCAACGCCGAAATCCTCGAACCGCTCGGCAAGCGACTCGTCGACCTCACCCCCGCGGCGAAGGGACCGTTCGTCGTGCCCGCGGTCAACCTCGACGCACACCGCGACGCGCGCAACGTCAACATGGTGACCTGCGGCGGGCAGGCGACCATCCCCATCGTCGCGGCCATCGCCCGCGTCACGCCGGTGCCGTACGCGGAGATCGTCGCGTCCATCGCGTCGCGCTCGGCCGGCCCGGGTACCCGCGCCAACATCGACGAGTTCACCGAGACCACCGCACACGCCATCGAAACCGTCGGCGGTGCGCGGCGGGGCAAGGCGATCATCGTGCTCAACCCGGCCGAACCGCCGTTGATCATGCGCGACACCGTGTTCTGCCTCGTCGCCGCCGAGGACCCCGCGACACCGGACGCGATCACCCGGTCGGTGGAGGCGATGGTCGCCGAGGTCGCGTCCTACGTGCCCGGCTACCGGCTCAAGCAGCAGGTCCAGATCACGCCGGTCCCCGAGGACCAGCCCGTGCACACCCTGCTCGCCGATCCGTCCGGGCCGCGCCCGACGCACCAGGTGTCGGTGTTTCTCGAGGTCGAGGGCGCCGCGCACTACCTGCCCGCGTACGCCGGCAACCTCGACATCATGACCTCGGCGGCGCTGCGCTACGCCGATTCGATCGCCGCCACCACCGCTTCGGCCGCCCAAGGAGCCACCCGATGACCACCGCCCTGTTCCTGCAGGACGTCACCCTGCGCGACGGTATGCACGCCGTGCGACACCGCATCACCCCCGCCGACGTCGGGAAGATCGTCGCCGCCCTCGACGCGGCCGGCGTCGACGCGATCGAGGTCGCGCACGGCGACGGACTCGCCGGCGGCAGCCTCAACTACGGTCCCGGCAGCCACACCGACTGGGAGTGGATCGAGGCGGCCGCGCAGAACATCACCCACGCGCGCCTGACCTCGCTGCTGCTGCCTGGCATCGGCACCATCGCCGAACTCGAGCGCGCCTACGACCTGGGCGTGCGGTCGGTCCGCATCGCGACTCATTGCACCGAGGCCGACGTCTCCGCGCAGCACATCGCGACGGCCCGCGAACTCGGCATGGACGTCTCCGGGTTCCTGATGATGAGCCACATGACCGGGCCCGCCGAACTTGCCGCGCAGGCCAAGCTGATGGAGTCTTACGGCGCGCACTGCGTGTACGTGACCGACTCCGGCGGTCGGCTCACGATGCCCGGGGTGCGCGAACGGGTGCGGGCGTACCGCGACGTCCTCGACGAGGGGACCGAGATCGGGATCCACGCCCACGAGAACCTCTCGCTGGCGGTGGCGAACTCGGTCACCGCGGTCGAGGAGGGCGCGACCCGGGTCGACGCGTCGCTCGCCGGGCACGGCGCCGGCGCGGGGAACTGCCCGATCGAACCGTTCGTCGCCGTCGCCGACCTCAACGACTGGAAGCACAACGCGAACCTGTTCGCGCTGCAGGACGCCGCCGACGACATCGTCCGCCCACTGCAGGACCGGCCCGTGCGGGTCGATCGCGAGACCCTGACCCTCGGCTACGCGGGCGTCTACTCGTCGTTCCTGCGACACGCAGAAACCGCTGCCGCGCGCTACGGACTCGACGTGCGCACGATCCTGCTCGAGGTCGGCCGCCGGGGACTGGTCGGCGGGCAGGAAGACCTCATCGTCGACATCGCGCTCGACCTGGCGGCTGGTCGCGAGGGGGACTGACAGTACCAGCGGTCGGGAGGTGACGGCGGCAGCCCTATTCTGTGACGTAGTCGATGTATGTGGGTGAATGGTCGGATTCACGTCGATGCGCCTACGCCACGCATACTGGGTACAAGCTGAGCGGGAGACACCTCCCGACCGACCCGGAGGAAGACCATGGCTTCCGCACTACAGCTCCAGAGCCCCCCGTCCCGGTCCGTGCTGGATCTGATCGGCATCGCAGAGAACGTCACGACGACCGCCGACCCGGCCGGTCTGATGCGCGCGCTGCTGCGGGCGTCGTTGATGACGCTGAAGAACCCGGCCGGCATCGTCGCTGCAAACGCCCGCTGGGCCTGGGGATCCGTCGGTGCGCTGCGGGCAACCGCCGAGCGTTCGGTCGGTCGGGAGCGCGGTGGCCCCATCGCGATCTCGAGCGGCGACAAGCGCTTTGCCGACCCCTCGTTCAGCGACAACCCGGCGTACTTCTTGCTGGCGCAGGAGTACTTGCTGTTCAGCCAGCTGGTCTCGGAACTGCTCGACATCGCGGACCTGAACGCCGGGCAGGAGTCGAAGGCGCAGTTTGCTGCGAAGTTCCTCGTCGATGCGCTCTCGCCGACGAACACCCTGCCCGGGAACCCGGCGGCGATCAAGAAGGCCTTCGAGACCGGCGGCAAGAGCGTCGTCGCCGGACTGCGAAACATGACACACGACGTCCGGCACAACGGTGGCTGGCCGTCTCAGGTGGACGCGAGCGGGTTCGAGGTCGGCGTCAACATGGGCGCGACGAAGGGGAGCGTGATCTATCGCAGCGACCTCATCGAGCTGATTCAGTACACGCCGCAGACCGCGACCGTGCACGCCGTGCCGCTGCTGTTCTGCCCGCCGTGGATCAACAAGTTCTACATCATGGATCTCGCGCCCGGGAAGAGCCTCATCGAGTGGGCGATTCAGCACGGCCACACCTGCTTCGCGATCAGCTATCGCAATCCCGACGAGTCGATGCGCGACGTCGGGTTCCGCGACTACCTGTTCAAGGGTCCGCTCGACGCGGTGCGAGTGGTGCGCGAGGTCACCGGTGCGCACGAGGTCAACACGGTGTCGGTCTGCCTCGGCGGGACGCTCACCGCGATCGGGCTCGCGTACAACGCCACGCGGGGCGACGACTCCATCAAGTCCGCCACCTTCCTCAACACGCACACCGACTTCACCCAGCCCGGCATCCTGGGCACCTTCACCGACGAATCGACCGTCGCGGGCCTCGAGAAGGAGATGAGCAAGAAGGGCTATCTCGAGTCGTCGACCATGGCCCGCACGTTCAGCGCCCTGCGGCCCAACGACCTGATCTTCGGGTACCTCGTCAACAACTGGCTGCTCGGCAACAAGCCGCCGGCATTCGACCTGCTCGCCTGGAACGAGGACGCGACCCGCATGCCGGCGCGGATGCACGGGGAGTACCTGCAGTCGTGCTACCTGCGCAACGAGTTCGCCCGGGGTGTGTTCGAGGTCGAGGGTCAACGCCTCGATCCGGGCCGGGTCGAGGCCGATGCGTTCGTATTGTCCGCCGTGAACGACCACGTCGTGCCGTGGACATCCGGTTACAAGACGACGCAACTGCTCGGCGGGAAGAATCGGTTCGTGCTGAGCACGTCGGGCCACATCGCCGGCATCGTCAGCCCGCCCAGCCCCAAGGCGAAGCACTGGGTGAACGACAGCCTCCCGGCCGACCCGCACGAGTGGAAGGCGGATGCGCAGCAGGTCGACGGCACCTGGTGGAACGACTGGACCACCTGGATCGCCGACCGCGGCGGGGAGATGGTGCCACCGCCCGAGCGTCTCGGTAGCGACGCGTATCCGCCGATCGAACCCGCGCCGGGTAGTTTCGTCCGGGGTACGGCATGACGGCCGCGCGGGAGGCGCCCGCCACGAACCCCGTCGTGCTGTCGATCGGTGGGCTGCGGATCGCGACGCAGACCGTAGGGTCGGGTGACCCCGTGCTGCTGCTCAACGGGATGTCTCGGCCGATGGCGAGTTGGACGCACCTCGCGCGCCTGCTCGAGGGCCGGCGGATCATCTCGTTCGACAGCCCGGGCGTCGGCGCGAGCGCGACGCCGTTCGTTCCGTACTCGATGCGGAAGATGGCCGACATCACGGTGCGGGTCCTCGACGCCGTCGGCGTCGGCAGGGCCGACATCGTCGGGTACTCGCACGGCGGCGCGATCGCCCAGCAGATCGCGATCAAGCATCCAAATCGGGTGAACCGGCTCGTGCTGATGTCGACGTCGTGCGGGTTGGGCGCGGTTCCCGGCCGTGGTAGCGATGCCAAGCGCATCCTGATGACGCCGCTGTCCGAAGCGCGGGACACATCGTGGGGCGAGCCACAGCCGCTCGGCGTGCTGTGGCAGATCGTCGCCTTCTCGACCTGGACGAGCATCCCGAGGCTGGGCGACATCGACGCGCCGACGCTGGTGATCACCGGGGACAACGACAAGGCCGTCCCGCCCGTGAACAGCAAGCTGCTCGCGGAGCGCATCCACGGCGCCAGGCTGGCGATCATCAGGGCCGGGCACGACCTGCAGAAGCCCGGCCCGGCGGCGAGGGTCGCCGAGCTGCTTCAGGAGTTCTTCGCGTCGACGCCATCGCGGCTGCCGTAGGGCAGCCGCGACGCCGTCGCGGAATCGGTCAGCCGAACGCCACCGCAGCGGACTCGGCGCCGGCGGACTCCGGGACGGAACCCGGTGCCGCCTGCTCCCCGGATGCCTCCACCTCGTCGTCGGAGGCGACGACCGCGGGATCGATCCGCAGAATCCCGTACCCGGCCACCGCGCCGGCCCCGAAGCCCGGCGCGAAGATCCGGGTGGGCTGCTTGATCACGCCGTCGCGGACCGCGTCGTGGATGGCCAGCGGGATGCTCGCCGACGACGCGTTGCCGACCTTCTCGATGTTGAAGTACAGCTGATCCGGCGTCAGGCCCGCGGCTTTCGCCAGATCGATCACCATCGTCTTGTTCGCCTGGTGCGGGACGATCAGTTCGATGCTGTCCAGCAGCGAATCCGCCTTGCCGTCGGGATCGGGCAGCTTCGAGATGTCATCGATCATCTGCCGGAGATAGCGCCCGGCGAGCGACTTCACCTCGGGTCCGAAGACCGTGATGTTGTTCGCGAACTCGGGGTTGGGCCACAGGATCGAGTTCACCTGGCTGACCGGACCGCTGGCGTAGGTGTTTATGAACTCGATGTCGGGCACCTCTCCCTCGGGAGCGGGAGCGATGACGAACGCTGCGGCGCCGTCGCCGAAGATCATCCGGGACGGCCGGACGTTGCCGATCTTGTCGGAGAACTTCTCCGCACAGATCAGCAGCACAGGGCGCTGGACGAGCTGGAGCACCCGGACGGCTTCGGCGAGGCCGTAGCTCATCCCCGCGCAGGCGGCGACGAGGTCGAACGAGCAGTGCGTCTGCTGGATGCCGAGCTGGCCGGAGACGTACGACGCGATCGACGGGATCAGCCGCGAACTGGTGCACGTGCACACGAAGACCGCGCCGACATCGGCCGGACCCACGTTGGCGTGCTCGAGCGCGGCCCGCGCCGCCCGCAGCGAGAGCCCCTCGAGGCTGTCGGCGGTGTAGCGCCGTGCCTCGATCCCTGTCTTGTGGCCGATCACCTCGGCCGACATCGGCGACCAGTTGTAGGCACTGTTGCGGATCAGGTCGGCGTTGGTGCACTCGTATTCGCCGTGCACGGCGGCGAGCGCCAGGATCCGCGGCTGCACCGCCATGTCCTTCCGGACGTTGAGCGCGGGATACGGGCGAACGGGCTCGACCGGTTCCGGGAACGTCGTGGCAGTCCTCTCGACCGGCTTGTAACCCGAGCGGACCCGCGATAGGAACAGCGAGACCTGGGGATCGCGAGGATACAAGAGCACGACGTAGTCGTCGTCGCGCAGCTCGGAGACCTTCACCAGTGCGGCCTGTTTGCGTGACCACGGATACTGGTTGTGCAGGACCATCGACCACCGACGCAGGGCCTCGAGGTCGGGGACCTCCTCGTCGCAGTTGATGATCTCCCGATACGTGTATCGCGGGAAGTCCGGGTCGTATTGGGTCAGCCGCAGCGTCTGGTTGTTCGGGTCCGACACCAGGTCGGCAACGGTCGGGACGACGGCCGACAGCTTCGTTGCGTGGTTGCGCCGGTGGGCGAACACGTCGTAGAGCACCTCGAAGATGCTGTTCTCGACCTCGTCGTCCCACTGCGCGGGCAGATCGGGGAACGCCGACGACACCGCCGAGACCTTGGTATCGCTGTCCGCCCACGGCGTCTGGATCGGGACGAAGACGTCCCGGCGATTGCGTGGCACGTCGGCCCAGCGGGTCGGCAGGACCTCGTACATGGTCATCTTGTACCGGTTCGCCCAGAACAAGTTCAGCGCCATGTCGCGCATCAACTCGAACTTGGTCCGGTATCCGCCGTTCTTGATGCGTTCCAGAATCGCTGACCCCGTCGGCGCTTTCGAGTCGAAGTCGCGCCTGACGACGGCGTCGAGTTGCTCGAGACTCTCGAAGGTCGAGAAATCGAGATCGGGGAAGCAGTTGGACGGGAAGACGATCTTGCCGTGCGAATTCAGTTCGAAGGGGTCCACCTGGTGTTCACCATTTCTGAAGGTAGGTGTGGATACTGCGGGGAAAATCAGATGCGGCCGACAGCCGCGACCAACTCACATGTCCAGACCGCCGTTCACGCCCCAGACCTGTCCGGTGATGTAGCCGGAGCCGTCCGCGGCAAGGAAGTGGACCACTCGTGCGATTTCTTCCGGCCGAGCCAGCCTGTTCGCCGGGATCGAGGACTTGATGCGGTCGATGACCTTGGCGGGGATGGTATCGACCATCTCTGTCGCGACGTAGCCGGGAGTGACCGTGTTGACCGTGATGCCGATGCTGTCGTCGGTCAGCTTTCCCGCCCGGTTCAACTGGAAGCACGCTTCCCTCGCGAGCGTCTTGGTCAGGCCGAACAGGCCGGACTTGGACGCGGCGTAGTTGGCCTGGCCGATCGCGCCGGTCTCACCGATGATCGAGGAGACCATGACGATGCGTCCGCTGCCGCGTTCGACCATGTGTGCCAATGCTGCCTGGGCCAGGTAGAACGCGCCGGACAGGTTCACCGCGATGACCTTGTTCCACTCGTCGTCGGTCATCTTGGCCACCGTCTTGTCGAGGGTGATGCCGGCGTTGTTGACGAGGATGTCGAGACGCCCGTGCTGGTCGATCACCTCCTTGATGGTCCGGCGGCAGTCGTCGCCGCTGGCGACATCGCCTTGGTGCACGCTGAACTGACCTTCCTCACCGCCGGCGTTCAGTTCCCCGAGGAACTTTTGCGCCTGCTCGGTGTTGCGGCTGTAGCCAGCCGCCACCATCGCACCCTGTGCGGCGAGGCTCTTGCTGATCGCGGCGCCGATGCCGCGGGTGCCGCCCGTCACGAAGGCGACGCGACCCTGCAACTTGCGACCCGCAATCGCGCCGGACGGGGACTCGTCGACGTCGTCGAGAATGGTCATTTGTGATCCTCACTGTTGGGCACCGATGTAATGGATGCGATTCTCGTGGAATCGTGTCATGGTCGTCTACTTGTTGGTGAAAGTGGCCAACGTCACCCATGGGCGCGAGCGGCGTGCAAGAGTGGGTTCGGGCTCGGCCACGGCGAATCGCTGCGGCTGCTGATACTCGTGTCGGCAGGCGCTAGTTGCGTTGTGTAACACAGGTGTTCGCCGGGGCCGCTGCCAGGGTCGCGCGCCGCCGGCAATTGTGTCCGCGAGGTCAGCGGCGGGCGCGGCGGCGCGGAGGCCCGTGAGCGTGAAAGCCAGTAATAATCTTCACATTCTGCAGCGCTCGATGAGGCGGTCGAGCTCGGTCGACATCCGGTTCGGATACTGCAGCGGCACGAAATGTGTTGCGGGGAGTTCCACATAACGGCTGTTCGCTGTCTGTTCGCTTGCCTCGCGCATGTTCGGCGCCGACGTGACTGCGTCCCACTTGCCGGCGATATAGGTGACCGGCATGCCGACGGTGCTCAGGTCGATCGGCGAGTGGTCGCCGGCGGCGCGTGCGAGCCGCGAGTACCAGGGCCAGTCGTGGTCGGCGAAGCGTCGCACGACCTTCAGCAGGGTCTGGCCATGAAACACGTCGAGGCCGAACGTGCTCAGCCCGCGCACGTCGAAGCCGTGCTCGGGAGTTCCGGGAAGTCCGTCGCCGATCCGGTTCAGAACCGGACCGAGGTACCCCATCAGGTGCGACCCGACGCGTCCGGCACCTATTCTTATGCCCCGGGGTAGCGGGTGCAGCAGCGCGTCGAACGTTCCGCCCGGGACGCCGGCGACCGCCATCACGCCCGCGATCCGCTGCGGGTCTCGCAGTGCCGCTTCGAACGCGACGTTGACGCCCAGTGACCAGCCGATCACCACGGCCCGCTCGATGGCGTAGCCGTCCAACACGGCGATCAGATCGTCGGTGTGGTCGGCGACCGTGATCCGCGCCTCGTCGGCGGGCCGCTCGGATCCGCCGAGGCCGCGATGATCCCAGGTCACGACCTTGTAGGTGTCGGTCCGCCCGTTGATCGTCGGCCAGGCGTCGTGGGGTGTGCCGAGGCCGTTGGAGATCAGCACGGGGGTACCGTGCCCGCCGTTGGTCCACGTTCGCAGTCGTGTCCCGTCGGCCGAGGTCAATGATCGGAAGCCCAACGGCGCGCCTTGCCTGACGATGGTGTGTGACGCGCATGAGCTTAGCGTCCTGCGTGTGACCCGCTCCGCGGAAGCGGACCACAAATCTCCGATGAGTATTGTGAGGTTAGGCTTCCCTTATGCGGCTGATGACTCCCGACAGGAACACCCTCGGTGGGGAACGCGTAACCGACGTACGCGCGAAGTCCTGATCGCGGCAGTCCAGAATCCCTCTATGCCCATCGTTGCTGCGGTGATCGTGGTCGTCACTTTGGCCGTGATGACCACCGGTCGCGTCCCGGCCGTGCTGGCGCTGATCTGCGCCTTGGTCGTGGCCGGTTTCGTCGGAATCGCCACCCCCGCCGAGTTGTTCGCCGGCCTCAGCAACTCCGGCGTCATCACGATCGCCGCGATGCTGGTGATCGCCAAGGGGGTGCTGCACACGGGGGTGGTGTCACGGGCGACCTACCGCCTGCTGGCGACCGTGCACAGCCCTGCGCAGGCGCTGCGTCGGCTCATCCCGCCGGTCGGGTTCGTATCCGCCCTGATCAACACGACACCGATCGTGGCGATGCTGATCCCAGCGAGCAAGGAGCTGCAGCAGCGTTCGGGTGTCCCAGCCCGCGGGGTGCTGCTCCCGATCGCGCACGCCACGACGCTCGCCGGGTCGTCGACGCTGATCGGCACCAGTTCGAACCTACTCATCGCCGGCCTGGCCTCGTCGGCCGGGGTGTCCCTGTCGATGTTCTCGTTCGTCCCGGTCGCGGTGCCGGTCGCGCTCGTGGGCTGGGCCGTGCTGCTGGTGACGGCACCGCTGATGCTGCACGGCAAGCCGAAGGTCACCGAACGCGAGTTGGACTGGCGCGCCGAGCTCCCGATCTCCGCCAAGGCCAACGCGATCAGCCGCACCGCCGCCGAACTGGGCGTCCACACCACGCTCGAGTACGAACTCGTGGAGGTGCGACGCTGGGGCAAACGCGTCGACTCCGACGTCGCACTCGCCGACCACGACGTCCTCATCTACCGCGCCACCGAGGCGGGGGTGCGCATGCTGTGGGCCAGTCCGCGGTTCGGCCTGTCGCCGCAGCACCTCTATCTGGCCACCATCGGCACCCACGAGCAGGGCACCATCCGTGACCTCGAGGACGAAGAGGACATCATGGTGGTCGCCGCGCAGACCAAGAAACTGCTACGCGACGCCCCCGCCGAACCCGGCGAGATGTGCTTCGTCACCGCCAGTTCGGCGCAAGCGCTGACCGACCATCCGTTGGTGGGGCTGTGGCAGGACGTCGCCGGCAAGGCGCCGCAGACCGGGAAGACCTGGATCGCGCTGTCGATCCTGACCGCCGTCATCGTGACCGGCTCCGCCGGGCTCGCCTCGGTGGAACTGGTCGCGGTCGCGGGTGCGGCGCTGATGGTGTTGACCCGGGTGCTGACGCCGCGGTCGGCGGTCCGGGCACTGGACTGGAACATCCTCGCGATCATCGCCGGGTCGATCGGGTTGGGCGTAATTGTCGTGAGCAGCGGACTCGGGGGCTACATCTCCGACGCGATCCTCGAGCTGTCAGGAGGCAACACCGCGCTCATCGTGTTGGTGATCGCCGTCGGCACGACCGTGCTCACCAACGTCGTCACCAACGCTGCCGCCGCCGCGATCCTCACGCCCGTTGCTCTCGAGGTCGCCACGACCACCGGGCTCAACCCCGTGTACCTGCTGATCCTGATCGGCACCTGCATCTCGTTCACGTTCCTCAACCCATACAGCCATCAGTCGAACCTGATGGTGATGCGGCCCGGCGGATACTCCAGCGGGACCTTCTTCCGGTTCGGAGTCCCGCTGACGCTGGTGTCGCTGGTGTCGGCGTTCCTCGTCGGATGGGCGCTGCTGTCGCTGTGAGCCGGCGGTACTGTCGGGACGACGCGAAGGAGGCGGCGGTGGGACTGTTCACGCGTAAGCCACGCCGGATCCCTTTCGACGTGCCCCGGTTGGACGACCCGGTGACCGGTCGCGGATCCTTCGCTGCTCGCACCCTGTACGAGATGGGGCATCGCGAGGCGTTCGAACCGGAGGCTCACGACGTCGCCGACATGCTGCTCGATCCTGTGCTCGCGCGGGTGCCGCTCGACGTCGCCGCCGACGACGAGCCGTACCTGCGCCAACTGTTCGCCTCCGCCGCCCAGGACGGTGCGGGCATCGGGATCGTCGAACGTCGCGCCGGCGAGGTGGACGAGTTCAGCGTCGACCGCGACATCGCTGGTGCGCTCGCCGAGGCCGTCGACCGATTGCCCGCGATGCCGCGCGAGCACCGACGCATCGCGACGCTGTTCGTGCACGCCGGGCACTACGTGGCACGGTCGGGGCCGGAGGCGGTCGAGGTGGTGTTGGCGGCGCTGCCGGAGGCCTGAGAACTCGCTCTCGGGCGACGGTCGCTGACTCGATTGTGGTGGTCGCGGGTGTGGCGGCGTCGGCCCGCGACACCGAGCGATTGGCCGCCGACACGCTGGAAAGAGGGGTCACACGGGCGTGATCATCACCGGGTGGGAGTACCGTCATCTGCCCGTTTGCGCAGCACCCAGCACGTAAGGTGAGCGTCGACCGCGACGCGTGAGGGCCGAACCGAGGTGAGGCGGATGGAGACCCCGGCCTTCGACGCCGCGCACGTGCCGGCCATCGGCCGGCTCGAGTCGATCCAGACGCTCGCACCGCTCGACGACTACCCGAAACAGATCGTCGCGCTCGTCCGGGCGCGACTGCATCAAGGCGATGACGCGCTCGCCGTCAGCCGTGCGATCGGTGACGCCAACGACGCCCTCACCCGACGGCTCCTCGTGCTCGCCGAGGAGAGCCTCGGCGCGCCGCCGTGTCCCTACACGTGGCTCGCGCTCGGCTCTCACGGACGCCGGGAGCAGGTGCTCTCCAGCGATCAGGACAGCGCGATCGCCTATGACACAACGTGTTCCGATGATCCTGTGGCCGGGCGGTACTTCGCCGACCTCGCCGGCATCATGGTCGCCGCGTTGCACCGGGCCGGTATCCCGTTGTGCGACGGGGGCTACATGGCGACCAACTGGCGCCGCCCACTCGCCGAGTACGCCGCGCTGTTTCGTGGCTGGGTCGAGGCCCCGCAACCCGTCGCGCTGCTGCAGGCCGAGGTGTTTCTCGACGTGCGTTGCTGCCGTGGGGATCTGTGCATCGACACGCTCGAGCGCCTGCTCGCCGTCGGCGGCACCAGGGGACCGTTTCGGGCCCAGATGGCCCACGCCGCGGTGACGTTTCGGCCTCCGATCGGATTGTTCGGCCGGCTGCGCCCGCACGACCGCGTCATCGATGTCAAACGCGGCGGGACCGCCGCGATTGTGTTGCTCGCCCGGCTGTACGCACTTGTCGCGGGATCGTCCGAGCACAGCACGGTGCCGCGCCTGCGGGCCGCGGCGGCCGCCGGCACGCTGAGCGAATCCGACTGCGCCGACCTGATCGCCGCCTACGGTCTGCTCACCGACCTGCGGCTACGACATCAACTCGACCAGGTCGCCGGGGCGAGCGAAGCGACGGGGGATGTCGCCGCGTACGACAACCTGGTGCGCATCGACCGACTGTCGGGCCCGCGCCGGTCCGACCTGCGTGCCGCGCTGCGGGTCGTCCGCGAGATCCAGGAGGTGACCGCGATGCGGTTTGCGACCCACACCGTCACATGAGCACACGGGGACGTGGAGGCATGAATGACCGGCTGCGGACAGCCCGCCTGGTCGGGGTGGGCGTGCTCGCGCTGGTGCTGTTCAACTTCCCGATGCTGGCCATGTTCGACACCGATGCGCTGGTCGCCGGAGTTCCGGTGTTGTGGGCCTACCTGTTCGGGGTATGGGTGATCGTGATCGCCTTGCTCGCCTGGATAGCGCGATCGCGATGATCGATCTACGGGTCATCGTCGTCGTCTCCGTGGCCTATCTCGGTCTGCTGTTCGCGATCGCGTACTACGGAGACCGCCGCGCCGACCGGCACCGCAGCATCATCGCGAACGGATACGTCTACGCGCTGTCGCTCGGGGTGTATGCCACGTCGTGGACCTACTACGGCAGCGTCGGGCGGGCTGCGAGCACCGGGGTCGGTTTCCTGCCGATCTACCTCGGTGCGACGATCATGGCGGCGCTGTGGTGGCTGGTGCTGCGCAAGATCATTCGGATCTGCAAACAGAACCGCATCACCTCGCTCGCCGACTTCGCCGCGGCGCGCTACGGCAAGAGCGCGCTGCTGGGCGGGCTCGTCACCGTCGTCGCGGTCGTCGGAATCGTTCCGTATATCGCGTTGCAGCTCAAGGCGATATCGAACTCGTTCACGGTTCTGCGTGGCGAGCCACCGGCCGTGGCGGGCGCGGCCGATCCGCCGCTGCTCACCGACACGGCGTTGTATGTGGCGCTGCTGCTCGCCGCGTTCACGATCGTGTTCGGCACCCGCAAGATCGACGCCGCCGAACGGCACGAGGGCATGGTCGCCGCCGTGGCCTTCGAGTCGCTGGTGAAGCTGATCGCGTTCCTCGCCGTCGGCTTCTACGTCTGCTACGCAATGTTCGACGGACTCGGCGACCTGTTCGGGATCGCCCGAGCCGATCCCGATCTTTCGCAGCTTCTCGTGCTCGGCGGGTTCGAGGAGTACCGGTCGTGGTTCTGGCTGACCGTGTTGTCGATGCTGGCGGTCCTGCTGCTGCCGCGGCAGTGGCAGGTGGCGGTGGTGGAGAACGTCGACGAGCGCCACATCAGGACGGCGACCTGGGTGTTTCCCCTGTATCTGCTGCTGATCAACGTGTTCGTGCTGCCGATCGCGATTGCGGGACTGACCAGTTTCGCGCCCGGCACCGTGAACCCGGACGCGTTCGTCCTGGCGCTGCCACTGGCGCAGCAGCGTGCCGACCTCACTCTGCTCGTGTTCGTCGGTGGATTGTCCGCGGCCACGGGCATGGTCGTGGTCGAGACGATCGCGTTGGCGACGATGGTGTCCAACTCGTTGCTGCTGCCGGTGCTCCTGCGCCGCGAAAACGCGCTCGCCGAGCATCGTGACCTGGGCAGGTCGATCCTGCGTATCCGACGGATCACCATCGTCGGGTTGCTGCTGCTCGGCTACGCCTACTTCCGGATGGCGGGCGAATCGCTGGAACTCGTGGCGATCGGGCTGATCTCGTTCGCCGCGGTCTCGCAGTTTGCACCGGCCATTCTCGGCGGCCTGTACTGGCGCGGCGCCACGCGGCGCGGCGCGATCTGGGGGCTGGTCGCGGGATTCGTGGTGTGGGCCTACACGCTGCCCTTGCCGTCGCTCGCACGTGCCGGACTGCTGCCCGCCTCGTTCGTCGACGGCGGTCCATTCGGCATCGAGATGCTCGCTCCCTATGCGCTGTTCGGGGTCACCGGCCTCGACGAGGTCACGCACTCGATGATGTGGAGCATGCTCGTGAACCTCGGGTTGTTCGTGGGTCTGTCGCTGACCGGGCGGCAGGATCCGGCCGAGCACGTCACAGCGTCGATCTTCATCGACGGAATGGGCAAGCTGGACAGCAGCACCGAGGCTCGGCTGTGGCGGGGCTCAGCCACCGTGTGTCAGCTCGAGGTTCTGCTCGCCCGATTCCTCGGGCCGGACGGCGCCCACTCGGCCCTGCTGGCGCACGCGGAACGGACCGGTGCCGACGTGTCGCCGGACGCCGCGGCGGAGGCGGGCCTGGTCGCGCACGTCGAGGCGTTGCTGTCCGGCGCGGTGGGGTCGGCGTCGGCACGCTTCGTGGTGGCGTCCGTCGTCGACGAAGAGCCGCTCGCCGTGGACGAGGTGCTGCAGATCCTCGACGAGACCTCGCAGGTACTCGCCTACAGTCGTGCACTCGAGACCAAGTCGTTGCAGTTGCAGGCGGCGACCACCGAGTTGCGCGCGGCCAACGAACGATTGCAGGAACTCGATCGGCTCAAGGACGAGTTCGTCTCCACCGTGTCCCACGAACTGCGGACGCCGCTCACCTCGATCCGGGCATTCTCCGAGATCCTGTCCGACAACCCCGATCTCGAGGTCGCGGAACGCTCGGAGTACCTGCAGATCATCGTGGCCGAGACCGAGCGGCTCACCCGGCTGATCAATCAGGTGCTCGACCTGTCCAAGCTCGAATCCGGCGGTGCCGAATGGCGGGTCGAGGACGTCGACCTCGACGACGTCGTCGCGACGTCGGTGCAGGCGTCGGCGCAGTTGTTCCGCGAGCGGCAGGTGAGTCTCGAGGTGGTGGCCGATCCGCTCCGACCCGCTCCGTTCGTGCGGGCCGACCGGGACCGGTTGGTGCAGGTGCTGCTGAACCTGCTGTCCAACGCGGTCAAGTTCTGCCCGCCCGAGACCGGCCACGTCGAGGTGACCTCCCACCCGGACGGCGACTGGATACAGGTCGACGTGCGCGACAACGGTCCCGGCGTCGCGGAATCCGACCGGGCGGTCATCTTCGACAAGTTCCGTCAGGGCGGCGACACCCGCGTCGCCCGCCCGTCGGGAACCGGCCTCGGCCTGCCGATCAGCCGCGAGATCGTCGAGTATCTCGGGGGCCGGTTGTGGGTCGAGAGCATCCCGGGTGAGGGCGCCGTATTCTCGTTCACGCTTCCGATCGCAGAAGGAGCGCACTGATGCCGAGCAAGGTGCTCATCGTCGACGACGAGCCGAATATCGTGGTGTCGCTGCAGTTCCTGATGAAGAAGGCGGGGTTCGTCACCAGCGTCGCCCGCGACGGCGAGGAGGCGCTCGGCGCGGTCGCAGAGTTCCGCCCGGACCTCGTACTGCTCGACGTGATGATGCCGAAGCGAGACGGCTACGAGGTGTGCCAGGAGCTACGGGCGTCGGGATGGACGGACCTGAAGATCGTCCTGCTCACCGCCAAGGGTCGCGAGACCGAGGTGGCCAAGGGACTCGCGATCGGCGCAGACGCCTATGTGACGAAACCGTTCTCGACCACCGACCTGGTCGACACGGTCACCCGCCTGCTGGCCGGCGAGGGCGGATGAGCGCGCGGCGGCCCGAATGGCTGCTCGGCTTGGCGGTCGCCGGGTACGTCGTGATCGCCGCCGCCGCGGTCGTGACGCTGGTGGTGGTCGCCGGGCCGGGCGACGGCCGCGCGACGATCGGCTGGCTCGCCACCGAACAGGTCCTCGTACTCGCGATCGGTACGGTGCTCGCGCTCGCGGGTCTCGTCGCGCTGGTGGCCCGCCCCGTCGGTGCTCGCATCGCGGCGGCGCGGCGCCTCACCGCGGACGTGCGGCTACTCGTCGACGCCAACCCGGATCACGAGGTCGACGCCACCGGTCCCACCGAGTTCACGGAGTTGGCTGCGGCCATCGAGGCGCTGGCCGGGCGGCGACGGGACGCCGAACGCGCCGTGGACGCACAGATCACCGCCGCCCGCGCCGACGTCGAGGCCGAGCGCAACCGCCTCGCGGCCCTGATGGCCGAACTCGGGGCGGCGGTGCTGGTGTGCAACGACGAGGGACGCATCCTGCTCTACAACGCCGCCGCGAAGGTGCTGCTCGGCGAGGACGCCGCGGTCGGTCTCGGCCGGTCGGTGTTCGGGATCGTCGACCGCGAGTTGATCGTGCACGCGATGGACCGCATCGGCGCGGCGGGGGAGCGTTCGCACGTCTCGACGACGCTGCGGGGCGACCGTCTGCTGCAGGTGCAGGTGGCGCCGGCGCGGGGCGGCGAGAACGCGGCGGGCGGCTACGTGCTGCTGCTCGAGGACGTCACCGACCGCGTCGCCGCCAGCGTGCGGCTCGACGAGTCGTTGCGTGAGGTGACCGAGGGCACCCGGGCCTCGCTGGCGAGCATCCAGGCGGCGATCGAGAACGTCCTGGAGTACCCCGACATGGACGCCGCCGACCGGCAGCAGTTCCTCGGCATCGTGCGGGAGGAGTCGGTGACGCTCGGTCGGCGGGTGCAGGAGTGGGTCGACGGGTCCGCCACCCACCTCGGCGCGGAGTGGCCACGCACCGAGATGACCGTCGACGACCTGCTGGCCGTGGCCGCGCGGGCCGTCGAACGTGACGTCGGCGTGCCGGTGACGACGGCGGGCGGTGCCGGCTGGGTCAAGGTGGACGGTCACGCCCTCACCCGAGCCCTGGTGGCGGTGGCCGCCCGCTGCCGTGCAGCCGGTTTCGACCTCGCCGCGGTCCGGGTCGGTACCCACGTGCGGATCGAACTGCGCTGGCCCGGTGCCGGGCCGGCGCCGGGCGAGTTCGCGTCGTGGCTCGCGCAGCCGTTGCCGGGCGGGGCGTCGGTGAGTGCCGCGGATGTCGTCGCGCGGCACGGGGGAGAGGCGTGGTGCGAAGCAGGCGACGGGTCTGCGCGGATGTGTCTAATGCTGCCGGTCACCGACCCGGCGCCGGCGAAACCGCAGGAACCGCAGGTGCAGATCCCGAGCCGACCGGAGTTCTACGACTTCGGTCTGTTCGAACGCCACGCCGGTTCCGGCGACACCGGAGGCGACCTCGCCGAGTTGTCCTACACCGTCTTCGACACCGAGACGACGGGTCTGGACCCCACCCGCGGCGACCGGATCGTCTCCGTCGGGGCGGTGCGTGTCGTCAACGGTCGTGTGCTGCACGGCGAGACGTTCGAGCGACTGGTCGATCCGCAGCGCGCGGTTCCTGCCGCTTCGACAGCGGTGCACGGCATCACGACCGCGATGGTGCGGGGTCAACCGACAATCGACGTCGTGCTGCCCGCCTTCGACCGGTTCACCGCCGATACCGTGCTGGTCGGGCACAACGTGGGATTCGACTTGCAGTTCCTCCGGCTCGAACGCGAACGCGCGAGTCTGTCCGCGGCGAGCCCCGTCGTGCTGGACACCCTGCTGCTCGACGCCGTCGTGCATCCCGAGCATGAGGCACACTCGCTCGAGGCGATCGCCGGCAGGCTCGGGGTGGACGTGTTGGGCCGGCACACCGCGCTCGGGGATGCGCTGGTCACCGGTGAGGTGTTCGTCCGCTTGGTGGCACTGCTGCGTGGAATCGGCGTGCACACGCTCGACGAGGCCGTCACGGCCTCCCGGAAGACCCTGCACGCGCGCCTGGACGAGTCGATGTACGGATCCTGAGGCGCGGCGACCGCACCGAGATGCAGTGTTCACCCGGAAATGCGGTGGTTACCCGATCGAGCCTTGCTTTCGGCCACGAACGGCACTACCGCGACATTACCCTTGAGGGGCACTGTCCACTTCGCGCTGGAGGATGCCGTGACGGGACAAGACAAACTGCCGCCGCCCACACCGACGGAGGCGCGGTACATCGCGGTGTTGCGCTCGCCCGAGTTTCAGGATCTGCGCAGACGGTATCGACGGTGGGTCATCCCGGTGACGATCGCGGCACTGGCGTGGTACGTCCTCTACGTTCTGCTGGCGGCCTACGCCCCGGACTTCATGGGCGAACTGCTGTTCGGGAACATCAACGTCGGCCTGGTGGCCGGCTTCCTGCAGTTCATCACGACGTTCGCGATCACCTCGGCATACGTGCGCTACGCCGACAAGACTCTCGATCCACGCTCGGCGAAGATCCGTGAGGAAATGGAAGCGGAGGGCCTGCTGTGAACACCGTTCTCGCCGCGGAGCAGGTCGGCAACACCGCGCTCAATCTCGCGATCTTCGCCGGATTCGTCGCCATCACAATGATCTTCGTGCTTCGTGCGAGCCGCACCAACAAGAGCGCGGCCGACATGTACACGGCCGGCGCGGCATTCACCGGCCGGCAGAACGGCATCGCGATCTCCGGTGACTACCTGTCCGCGGCGTCGTTCCTCGGCATCGCCGGCGCGATCGCGCTCACCGGCTACGACGGCTTCCTCTACAGCGTCGGCTTTCTCGTCGCGTGGGTGGTCGCGCTGCTGCTCGTGGCCGAATTGCTGCGTAACACGGGCCGGTTCACGATGGCCGACGTACTCGCGTTCCGGATGCGGGAGCGGCCCGTGCGCACCGCGGCGGCCACATCGACACTGGTTGTGTCCTTCTTCTATCTGCTCGCCCAGATGGCCGGCGCCGGTGGCCTCGTCGCGCTGCTGATGAACATCACCAACCGGGGCGGACAGAGCCTGGTGATCGCGGCGGTCGGTGCGTTGATGATCGCCTACGTGCTGATCGGTGGCATGAAGGGCACCACCTATGTACAGATCATCAAGGCGATCCTGCTGATCGGCGGCGCCTTGGTCATGACGGTGTGGGTGCTCGCGAAGTACGGCTTCAACTTCTCCGAGTTGCTCGGCGCGGGCGCGGCGAACGGCGCGGCGCTCGAACCGGGCGTGAAGTACGGGGTCTCCGACCTGGCCAAGCTCGACTTCATCTCGCTCGGGCTCGCGCTGGTCCTCGGCACCGCGGGCCTGCCGCACATCCTGATGCGGTTCTACACCGTGCCGACGGCCAAGGAGGCGCGCAAGTCGGTGGTGTGGGCGATCTGGCTGATCGGGCTGTTCTACCTGTTCACGCTGGTGCTCGGCTACGGCGCCGCCGCGCTGGTCGGGCCGGAAACGATCACGGCTGCGCCGGGTGGTGCCAATTCGGCTGCGCCACTGCTCGCCTACGAACTCGGCGGCACCTGGCTGCTCGGTCTGATCTCGGCGATCGCCTTCGCCACGATCCTCGCGGTGGTCGCGGGACTCACGATCACCGCGTCGGCGTCGTTTGCGCACGACATCTATGCGAGCGTGATCCACAAGGGGAACGCCCCCGCCGGATCGGAGGTCCGGGTCGCCCGCATCTCGGCGATCGTGGTCGGCATCATCGCCATCCTCGGCGGCATCGCGGCGAACGGCCAGAACATCGCGTTCCTCGTCGCACTCGCGTTCGCCGTCGCTGCGTCGGCGAACCTGCCGACGATCCTGTACTCGTTGTTCTGGAAGCGGTTCAACACCCGCGGCTGCCTGTGGAGCATCTACGGCGGTCTGACGATCACCGTGGTGCTGATCTTCTTCTCGCCGGCCGTGTCCGGCGCAAAGACGGCGATGTTCCCGAATCAGGACTGGCAGTGGTTCCCGCTCGCCAACCCCGGTCTGGTCTCGATTCCCGCCTCCTTCCTGCTCGGTTATCTCGGCACGATCACCAGCAAGGAACACCTCGAGTACAAGGCCGCCGAGATGGAGGTCCGCTCGCTCACCGGCGCCGGTGCGGAGGGCAAGGCGCTCGAACACTGAGTCTCACGGGTCGGCGTGCGTAGGGTTGTGCGCATGGATGACCGCACCACGATCTACATCAACGGCGAATGGGTGGCGTCGACCGGCGGCGGCGTCATCGACGTCGAGAACCCGGCGACCGGGCAGATCATCGCGCACGTGCCCGAGGCGTCGGTCGCCGACGTGGACGCTGCGGTCGCCGCCGCCCGCGCCGCCTTCCCGGCCTGGTCGACGACCCCGGTGGCGGAACGGGTGCTTCTGCTGCGCGCGCTGCGCGACGCGCTAACCAAGCGGCACGACCAGATCGCCGCCACGATCACCGCCGAGATGGGCGCGCCGCACCGGATCGCCGACAAGATCCAGGCCGCGCTCCCGCAGACCGTCGTCGGGTCCTACGCCGACCTGCTCGAGGACTACTCCTTCGAGGAGACCGTCGGCAACACCCGGGTGTTCCGGGAGCCTGCCGGCGTCGTCGGGGCGATCACGCCGTGGAACTACCCGTTGCACCAGATCACCTGCAAGCTTGCGCCCGCCCTCGCGGCCGGGTGCACGTTCGTGCTCAAGCCCAGCGAAATGGCACCGCTGGTCGCCTACCTGCTCTTCGACGCGCTCGACGAGGCCGGCTTCCCGCCGGGCGTGGTGAACCTCGTCCCGGGCTACGGGCGCGGGGTGGGGGAGGCGCTGGCCGGTCACCCGGACGTCGACGTCGTGTCGTTCACCGGGTCCGTGCCCGCGGGCAAGAAGGTCGCCGAACTTGCTGCGCGCAACGTCTCCCGGGTGACCCTCGAACTCGGCGGCAAGTCCGCGAACATCATCCTCGACGACGCCGACCTTCCGGTCGCGGTGAAGGTCGGGGTGTCCAACGCGTTCCTGAACTCCGGTCAGACCTGCACCGCATGGACGCGGATGCTCGTGCCCGCCGACCGCTACGACGAGGCCGTCGAGTTGGCGTCCACCGCTGCGGCAAAGTTCGTCGTCGGCGACCCCACCGACCCGGGAACCAAACTCGGCCCGGTCGTCAGCGCCGCGCAACGCGACAAGATCCGTGGCCTGATCGACACGGCCGTCGCGGAGGGGGCACGCATCGCGACCGGCGGCACCGCGGCGCCGGACGGCCTCGACACCGGGTACTTCGTGCGCCCCACCGTGCTGGCGGACGTGACTGCGGATTCGACGATCGCGCAGGAGGAGGTCTTCGGGCCCGTGCTGTCGGTCATCGCCTACCGCGACGAGGACGACGCCGTCGCGATCGCCAACAACTCGAAGTACGGCCTGCACGGCGCCGTGTGGTCCGCCGACACGGACCGCGCGATGGCCGTCGCGCGGCGCATCCGCACCGGTTCGGTCGACATCAACGGCGCGGCGCACAACCCGCTCGCGCCGTTCGGGGGCTACAAGCAGTCCGGGGTGGGCCGCGAGTTGGGCGGCGCGGGTCTCGAGGAATACCTGGAGATCAAGTCGGTCGGTCTGTAGCGACGCGGGCCAGGCAGCTGCTCATAGTTCAATCACCTCGAGGACGGTTTCGAGCCCGGCAAAGTCGGTGCCATTTCGGGTCGCCAAGGCGGCACTCTCGGCGACCGCCACCGACGCAACCATGAGGTCGACTCGCCGCCGACCGCCCGCTGTTCGTCCCGCCGCGGCCACGGTCGCGCACAGCTCGCGGTAAACATCGGCCTCTCGTTGACCGAAGGGCAAACCGTCTCCATAAACGTTGCGGAGCTGGATCAGATCGAGTCGAGCGCGTGCTGCGATGGTCGGATCGGGGTGTGTCGTGCCGTCACTGAACTCGGCGAAGGCGATTGACCTTCCCCCGAATTCGTGGAGGCATCAGCTATAAGGAGTAGCGATGTCTGGCCCGAATCCGCGAATAGGCGGTCCCGTCGTCACGGTGGTCGCAGGTGATCGCCCGCATATCCACCGATCACGGGCTGGCTGGTCGCGTGGCGCGAGGCGATGATTTCCGGTGCCGAGGTTCGTCGTAACTGGCGACGAGAGGATCAGCCATGCCCGATGCAGTAGCTGCAGCACGTGCGGCGGACCCGACGGCGTTCGTCGCCCTCACCGAGCGGTATCGCGACGAGTTGCAGGTGCACTGCTACCGGATGCTCGGCTCGTTCACCGACGCCGAGGACCACGTGCAGGAGACGCTGGTGCGGGCATGGCGGCGGCGCATGACGTTCGCCGGACGGTCGTCGTTGCGGGCGTGGCTGTACCGGATCGCGACCAATGCCTGCCTGGACACGCTGCGGCGGCACCCGGAGCGGGTGGTGCCGGTCGGGGTCGGGGCCGATCCCGCACCGTCCGAGATTCCGTGGCTGGAGCCGTACCCGGACCGGATGCTCGACCGGGTGACGGCGGTGCAGGACCAACCGGATGTGCTGACCGTCGCCCGCGAGACGATCGAACTCGCCTACCTGGCCGCGATCCAGCTGCTTCCGCCGAACCAGCGTGCGGTGTTGATCGTGCGCGACGTGCTCGGCTGGTCGGCCAAGGACACCGCCGACCTGCTCGGCACCAGCGTCGCGTCGGCCGACAGCGCGCTGCAGCGCGCGCGGGCGACGATGGCGCGAAACCGACCAGCGCCGAGCGAGCAATGGACGCCCGTCACCGAACCCGGTCCCGACGAACGAGCGCTGCTGCGGCGCTACATCGATGCACACCACCGGGCGGACACGTCGGCGGTGGTCGCGTTGTTGCGCGCGGACGTGCGGTTCACGATGCCGCCGGACCCGGCCCGCTACGTCGGCACCGAGGTGACCCGCTTCTTCGAGACCGAGGTGTTCGGTCCGGGCGGGATCGGCGAGTTCCGTCTGGTCGCCACCTGCGCGAACCGCCAGCCGGCCGCGGCCAACTACATCCGGCGCTGGGGCGAGGAGTCGTTCCGTGCCGTGACGCTGGATGTGCTGCGCATCGACGGTGGGCGGATCGGCGAGATCACCACGTTCGATGCGCACCTGTTTCCGGCGTTCGGTCTCCCCGATGTGTGGACCGATGAGTTGGGGGGCTGAATCTCGTCGTAGGCATCATGACCACAACGACCCGACTTCGACCGCTGCGCCTCTCGATGTTCCTGCAGGGCCTGTGCCTGTGGGTGCCCGTCGAGAAGCTGTTCATGACCGAGATCGGCTTCGACGCCCGCATGTTCGGCGTCATGGCCGCCGCGTACGCCGTGGTGACGCCGGTCTTGGAGATCCCGTCTGGGATCCTCGCCGACCGCTGGAGCCGTCGCGGGGTCCTGCTCCTCGCCGTGCTCGCCCTGTTCGCGAGTGTCGCCGTGGGTGGGCTCAGCACGAATGTGGTGACCTACACGATCAGCGCGATGATCCTCGGCGTCTACTTCGCGATGCAGTCCGGGACGCTCGAGGCGGTGGTGTACGACACCGTGCTCGAGGAGTCCGGCGACAGCGACGACTACGAACGGCAGTTCGGCCGGATGCAGGTCGCCAACAGCGTCGCACTGGTGACCGGGTCGCTGGCCGGTGGCGTGCTCGCCGAGTTGACGCAGCCACGCACGACGTACCTGCTCAGCCTGCCGGCCTACATGTTCGCGGCGGTGGCGCTGGTGTGCTTCCGCGAACCGCGACTGCACCGCGCGGCGGATCGGGTCGGGGTCGGGGAGCAGGTCGCGGCGACGGTACGCGCGATCACCGGGAAGCGTCGGCTGCTGCCGGTGGTCGCGGGGGCGGCCCTCGGCATGGTGCTGCTGCAGATGCTGATCGAGTTCGGGCCGCTGTGGCTGGTGGCGTTCGGTGCGGCGGCGGTCGTGTTCGGGCCCTACACCGCGGCGATCATGGCGACCCTCGGTGTCGGTGGGTTGCTCGCCGGGCGGGTGCGGTTCTCCGACCAACGTCATCTCGCGGCGGTTTCGGTGATCGTCTGGGCGGGGAGTTTCCTTCTTGTCGTGAGTGATTCGACGGTCGTGGTCATCGTCGCGCAGGTGGTGCTGGCGGCGGTGTTCGTCGTGACCGGGATCCACCTGAGCAAGGTGCTGCACGACGAGGTGCCCTCGTCGGTGCGCGCCGGCGTGGCGTCGGGCGTCGGCACGCTGTCCGCGCTGGTGTTCCTGCCGTGCGCGCTGGGTTTCGGGTTCGTCACCGAACGGTTCGGCGTGCCGGCGGGCGGGTGGATCGTGGTGGCGTTGTGCGCGGCGGTGCTGGGTTTGATGTGGCGTGTCCGCTCCGCGACCTCGATCATGCCCCCGAGTGCGGGATCCCGCGTGGCCACCGTGGATTGTGGTCGTGCAGCGGACACCGAGGTGGCGTGAGTGCCCACGATCAGCCCTCGGAGCGCGGAATTTCGCGCCTCGGCACGAATTGTGGGCAACCATGCCACCTCGCCGGCTCCCGAATGGTATTGGCGACTGCGGATTCCGGCCTCGACGATCACTCACGGGTCGGATGCGGTGTGCAGATAGGTGTGGCGCGCCGCGCAGGTTTGTACGCGCCGCGCGTGCAGCAACTGCGCGACGCGTACGAAAAGTGCGCGGCGTGCGGCCGCGTTCTGTTCGACGCGTCGCGATCCGTGTGTGGCGTTCGCGACCTCAATAGCGGAGGCACCAGACGGCTCGCGGATCGGTACCGGCGCTGGGGGTTGACAGGCCACCGCACTGGCCATAATGTGATCGCCACCACGAATTGAAACGTTTAAATCGAGAGAGGCGAGCCCGATGATCGCAACTCAGCGCGTGTGCTTCGTGCTGCAGCTTCAACCCGATCGCGTCGACGACTACCTGGACGCGCACACGGAGGTGTGGCCCGAGATGCTCGACGCGCTGGCCGCGACCGGGTGGCGCAACTACTCGCTCTTCCTGCGGCCGGACGACGGGCTGGTCGTGGGATACCTCGAGACCGACGACTTCGAGCGCGCCACCGTCGAGCTGTCCGCGACCGCCGTCAACGCGAAATGGCAGGCCCACATGGCCGAGTACTTCCGTCCGTCCGCCGGTGCCGCCACCGACGGCGCCGACCCCGACACCATCCGCCACCGCCTCGTCGAGTACTTCCACCTGGCCTGACCGTGACCCTGCACCGGCTTGACCCTGCAACCCCGCCCCGCTCTACTGACCTACGACACCGAGGAAGCATCATGAAAGTAGGAGCCCGCTCCACCACGGGTTGGCGCGCGACCATCGCGGTCGCGATGTCCAACTACATCGAAGCCGGGTCGATCATCGCGATCGCGACCAGCCTGGCGTTCTGGCAGTCCGCGTTCGGCATCAGCAACTTCGCCGTTGGACTACTGGCGGCGTTGAGCGCCAACGCCTTCGGGGCGGCGATCGGTGCCGTCCTCGGCGGTCCACTCTGTGACCGCTTCGGTCGCAAGGCGATCTACACCTACGACCTGCTGGTGTACATGGCCGGTGTGCTGCTCGCCGCGTTCGCGGTCAACTTCTCGATGCTGCTGGCGGCGTTCGTGATCACGGGCATCGCCGTGGGTGCCGGTGTCCCCGCGTCGTGGACCTATATCGCCGAGCAGGCGCCGACCACCGCGCGGGCCAAGCATGTGGGCACCGCGCAGCTGGCCTGGTCGATCGGCCCCCTGATCGGGTTTGCGCTCGCCGCGGCGCTCGCACCGATGGGCCTGCTCGGGTCGCGGCTGATCTTCCTGCACCTGTTCGTCGTCGCCGCGGTCGTGTGGTGGATCCGCCAGGGTTTGCAGGAATCGCAGATCTGGAAGGACGAGGGCGAGCACGAGTCGCGCGAACTCGCCTCGGCCGTCGGCGCGCGTGGTATGCGGGGCTTGTTCTCCCGCAAGGTGAACATCACCGCGCTGCTGTTCCTCGGCGGCATCTACCTGTTCTGGAACACCGTCGCGGGGCAGGCCGGCATCTTCATGCCGCGGGTCTACGACACGGCCGGCCTGCACAGTCCGGTGCAGCAGAACCTGCTGCAGGTCCTGGTCTGGGGGTGCACGGTCGCCGCGACCTACTTCGGCTTCATGCGCTACGCCGACCACATGTCGCAGCGCCTGCTCTACGTGATCGGTGCCGCCCTCGGCATCGCCGCGTGGGTCGTGCTCGTCGCGTTCACCGACGACGGCGTGCCGACCATGCTCGCCTTCGCCGTGCTGTGGGGCGTCTCGAGCGGCATCGGCGCCCAGGCCTTCTACAGTCTGTGGGCCAGCGAACTGTTCGCCACCCCGTACCGGGCCAGCGCGCAGGGCGTGATGTTCTTCGTCGTCCGCACCGCGACCGGCCTGCTGAGCTACTTCTTCCCGACCCTGCTCGCCGCGACCGGCCTCACCACCGTAGGCCTGCTGCTCGTCGGCCTGCTCACCGTCGCCCTGATCATCGGAGCCATCGGCGCGCCATCCACCCGCGGCAAGACACTGCGCCAGATCGAGGCAGAGCGCTACCGCACGCCGTACGAAAGCGGCGGAAGCGTCGAGACGACGACGCTCGAGCCGAGCCGCACCATCGCCTGAACCGCCACTACTGAAACGTTTCATAAGGACTGCAAGATGACCTCCTTCGACTCCCGCCTCGACAACCTCGCCATCGAGCTACCCTCCTGGGCATTCGGCAACTCGGGCACGCGATTCAAGGTGTTCGGCACTCCGGGCACCCCCCGCACCATCCACGAGAAGATCGCCGACGCCGCGACGGTGCACCGCCTCACCGGCCTCGCGCCGAGCGTCGCCCTGCACATCCCGTGGGACACGGTCGATGACTACGCCGCCCTGGGCGACTACGCCCGCGACCTGGGCGTGCGCCTGGGCACGATCAACTCGAACACGTTCCAGGACGACGCGTACAAGTTCGGTAGCCTCACCCACACCGACAAGACGGTGCGGCAGCAGGCGATCGACCACCACCTCGCCTGCATCGAGGTGATGAACCGGAGCGGCTCGCGCGACCTGAAGATCTGGCTGGCCGACGGCACGAACTACCCCGGCCAGGGCGACATCCGCGGCCGGCAGGACCGGCTCGCCGAATCGCTGGCCACGATCTACCAGCACATCGGCGCCGACCAGCGGCTCGTGCTGGAGTACAAGTTCTTCGAGCCCGCGACGTACATGACCGACGTGCCCGACTGGGGCACCTCCTACGCCCAGGTCACGGCACTGGGCGAGCGGGCCTTCGTCTGCCTCGACACCGGCCACCACGCGCCCGGCACCAACATCGAATTCATCGTCGCGCAACTGCTGCGGCTCGGCCGGCTCGGCTCCTTCGACTTCAACTCCCGCTTCTACGCCGACGACGACCTGATCGTCGGCGCCGCCGACCCGTTCCAGCTGTTCCGGATCATGTTCGAGGTACTCCGCGGCGGCGGGCTCGACGCCGACTCGTCGGTCGCCCTGATGCTCGACCAGTGCCACAACGTCGAGGCCAAGATCCCCGGCCAGATCCGCTCGGTGCTCAACGTGCAGGAGATGACCGCGCGTGCGCTGCTCGTCGACGTCGACGTCCTGACCGCCGCGCAGGAAAACGGCGACGTCCTCGGCGCCAACGCGATCTTCATGGACGCCTTCTACACCGACGTGCGGCCCGCGCTCGCGCAGCGCCGCGCCGCGCGGGGCCTGCCGGCAGACCCGATGGCCGCGTTCGCCGAATCCGGCTACCTCGAGCAGATCACTACCGAGCGGGTTGGCGGCGCGCAGGCCTCCTGGGGCGCCTGAACCGGATCCGCTGACTACTTCTTCAAGGAGAACCGACATGACCAACGAGCCCAATGAGACCACTGCCGCCCTGATCGCCCGATCCAACCGACTCGGCGCCGACCCGAAGAACACGAACTACGCCGGCGGCAACACATCCGCCAAGGGCACCGACACCGACCCTGTTACCGGGGAAGCCGTCGACCTGCTGTGGGTCAAGGGTTCCGGCGGCGACCTCGGCACCCTGACCGAGCCGGGGCTGGCCGTGTTGCGCCTGGACCGGATGCGGGCGCTGGTCGACGTCTATCCCGGCGTCGAGCGCGAGGACGAGATGGTCGCCGCGTTCGACTACTGCCTGCACGGTCGGGGCGGCGCCGCCCCGTCCATCGACACCGCGATGCACGGCCTCGTCGACGCGCCGCACGTCGACCACCTGCACCCCGACTCGGGTATCGCGCTCGCCACCGCCGCCGACGGAGAGGAGCTGACGCGCACCATCTTCGGTGATCGCGTGGTGTGGGTGCCGTGGCGGCGGCCGGGCTTCCAACTCGGCCTCGACATCGCCGCGATCAAGCGGGAGAACCCGCAGGCGATCGGCTGCATCCTCGGCGGGCACGGCATCACCGCGTGGGGCGACTCGTCCGAGGAGGCGGAGTCGAACTCGCTCGAGATCATCGGAAGCGCCCAGAAGTACATCGCGGCCAACGGCCGGACCCAGCCCTTCGGGCCACCGATCGACGGCTACGGCGCGCTGGCGCCGGCGCAGCGTCGGACGAAGGCCGCCGCGCTCGCCCCGTTCGTTCGCGGCCTCGCCTCCACCGACCGGCCGCAGATCGGGCACTTCATCGACTCTCGTGAGGTGCTCGAGTTCCTCGTCGGCAGCGAGCATCCCAGGCTTGCCGAACTCGGAACCAGCTGCCCCGACCACTTCCTGCGCACCAAGGTGAAGCCGATGGTGCTCGACCTGCCCGCCGACGCCTCGATCGAGGACTGCAAGGCGCGCCTGGCCGAACTGCACGAGCGCTACCGCGCGGACTACCGTGGCTACTACGAACGCCACGCCACCCCCGAGTCGCCCGCGATGCGCGGTGCCGACCCCGCGATCGTGCTGATCCCCGGCGTCGGAATGTTCAGCTACGGCAAGGACAAGCAGACCGCGCGCGTCGCCGGCGAGTTCTACCTCAACGCGATCAACGTGATGCGCGGCGCCGAGGCGATCTCGATGTACGCGCCGATCGACGAATCGGAGAAGTTCCGCATCGAGTACTGGAGCCTGGAGGAGGCGAAGCTGGCGCGGATGCCGAAGCCGAAGCCGTTGGCCACCCGGATCGCGCTCGTGACGGGTGCAGCCTCGGGTATCGGCAAGGCCATCGCGACCCGCCTCGCCGCCGAGGGTGCCTGCGTCGTGATCGCCGATCTCGACGCCGCCAAGGCGCAGGCGGCCGCCGCGGACATCGGCAATTCCGACGTGGCGGTGGGCATCGCGGCCGACGTCACCGACGAGGCCGCGGTGCAGGCCGCGGTCGACGCGACGGTGCTGGCGTTCGGCGGCATCGACATCGTCGTCAACAACGCGGGGCTGTCGCTGTCGAAGTCGTTGCTGGACACCACCGCCGCCGACTGGGACCTTCAGCACAACGTGATGGCCCGCGGCTCATTCCTGGTGTCGAAGGCCGCGGCCCGCGCGCTGATCGACCAGAAACTCGGCGGCGACATCCTCTACATCTCGTCGAAGAACTCGGTGTTCGCGGGTCCCAACAACATCGCCTACTCCGCCACCAAGGCCGATCAGGCGCACCAGGTCCGGTTGCTCGCGGCCGAACTCGGCGAGCACGGCGTCAAGGTGAACGGCATCAACCCCGACGGGGTGGTCCGCGGGTCGGGCATCTTCGCCGGCGGGTGGGGTGCCCAGCGGGCGGCCGTCTACGGCGTCGACGAGCAGGACCTCGGCAAGTACTACGCGCAGCGCACCCTGCTCAAGCGTGAGGTGCTGCCGGAGCACATCGCCAATGCCGCCTTCGCGCTGTGCTCGTCGGACTTCTCGCACACCACCGGCCTGCACGTGCCGGTCGACGCGGGCGTTGCGGCCGCGTTCCTGCGCTGATGGGCACGCCACGCAGCATCCGCAACGCGGCTCGCCGCGGTAATTCCGACGCGGCTCGCCGCGGTGGCCAGGTCGCGGCGGTCGACCTCGGCGCGACGAGCGGTCGGGTGATGGTCGCCGACATCGGTCCCGGGCGGCTGGAACTGTCCGAAGTGGCGCGCTTCGCCAACGATCCCGTGCACGTGTGGAACGGGCACAGGACCGCCATGCACTGGGATCTGCCGGGCCTGTTCCGCGGCGCGTGCGTCGGCCTCGCCGAGGCCGGCCGGCGCGCGGAGAACCTGCTCGGCATCGGCGTGGACTCGTGGGCCGTCGACTACGGTCTGCTGCGCGACGGGGCGCTGCTCGGGTTGCCGCATCACTACCGCGACGCGCGCACCGTTGCCGGCGTCGAGGCGGTGCACGCCCAGCTCGAGCCCGAGGAGCTATACCGACGCAACGGATTACAGTTCCTCCCGTTCACCACGCTCTACCAGTTGGCGGCCGAGCAGCACCTCGGGCTCGCCGACCGGGCGCTGCTGATTCCCGACCTGATCGGGTACTGGCTCACCGGGGGGCAGGTCACCGAGCGGACGAACGCGTCGACGACCGGGCTGCTGGGGATCGACGGGCGTTGGGACCGCGACCTGTTCGCGCGGCTCGGGTTGCCGGCCGACCTGTTCGCGCCGCTGGCCGACCCCGGCCATGCGCTGGGGCCGCTGCTGCCCGAGGTCGCCGACCGTCTGGGGCTTCCCGCGACGACATCGGTGACCACGGTGGCCTCGCACGACACCGCCGCCGCGGTCGCCGCGATCCCGATGGACCCGGCCACTTCGGCCTACATCTCGTGCGGCACGTGGGGACTGGTCGGAGTGGAGTTGCCCGCACCGGTGGTGACGCCTGAGAGTCACGCCGCGAATTTCACCAACGAGGTCGGTGCAGACCGGCGAATCCGGTTCCTGCACAACGTGATGGGCCTGTGGCTGCTGAGCGAGACGATCCGTCAGTACCAGCGTGAGGGCTACCGCGCCGACCTGGCCGAGTTGCTCGCGCAGGCCGCGGAGGTGCCGCCGCTGTTCGACGTGTTCGACACCGACGACGCGGCGTTCCTGCCGCCGGGGGACATGCCGGGGCGGATCCGAGAGTGGTATGCCGAACGCGGGTTGCGGGCGCCGGCCACCCACGCCGAGATCGTGCGGGTCATCGTCGAGAGCCTCGCCGCGGCGTTTGCCGACGGGGTTCGGCACGCCGCCGATCTGTCGGGTGTCGGCGTGCAGACCGTGCACCTCGTCGGCGGCGGGTCGCACAACCGGCTGCTGTGCCAGCTCACCGCGGACCGGCTGGGTCTGCCGGTGCTCGCGGGGCCGGGCGAGGCGTCGGCGCTGGGGAACGTGTTGATCACCGCGCGGGCACACGGCCTACTGCGCGACGACCTCGAGTCGATGCGGGCGATGGTCGCCAACGCGTTCCCGCCGCAGCAGTACCTGCCGAGGGTTCGCGTGCACGGGTGAGGTGATCTGGTGAGATGGGGGCATGGGCGTGAGCATGCGCGACGTCGCCGCGACAGCGAAGGTGTCGGTCGGCACGGTCTCCAACGTGCTCAACGCCCCCGGCAAGGTCGCGCCGGCGACCGTCGCCCGCGTCCAGGCGGCGATCGACGAACTCGGGTTCGTCCGCAACGACGCCGCGCGGCAGTTGCGGGCGGGACGGTCGCGGTGCGTGGGCCTGGTGGTGCTCGACGTCGGTAACCCGTTCTTCACCGACATCGCCCGGGCCGCGGAGCACCGCGCCGGCGAACACGACCTGACCATCCTGCTCGGCACGTCCGACGACGACGTCGCGCGGGAGCGGGCCTACGTCGACGTGTTCGACGAGCAACGCGTGTTCGGGTTGCTGGTGTCGCCGATCGGTGACGACCTGTCCCGGCTCGACGCGGTGCGCCGCCGCGGCACTCCGGTCGTCCTCGTCGACCGCGACGGCACCGGCACGCCGTTCGACTCCGTCGCGGTCGACGACATCGCCGGCGGCCGGATGGCGGTGGCGCACCTGTTGGCGCGTGGTCGGCGGCGGATCGCCTATGTCGGCGGTCCGGCAGGGCTGCGCCAGGTCTCGGACCGGCGCCGCGGTGCCGAGGCCGCCGTCGGCGAGGTGCCCGGCGCGGAGCTCGAGGTGATCGAGACGCCCGCGCCGAGTGTGGCGGCCGGGCACGCGGTCGGGGAGGCGCTGCGGCGCAGGCCCGCTCGGGAGCGGCCCGACGCGGTGTTCTGCGCGAACGACCTGCTCGCGATGGGCGTGTTGCAGGCGGTGACGATCGTCGGTGATATCAGGGTTCCCGAGGATATCGCGCTGATCGGTTACGACGACATCGATTTCGCGCGCTCGACCGTCGTCGCGCTGAGTTCGATCCGCCAGCCCACGAGCTGGATCGGCATCACGGCTGTCGACCTGCTGCTCGCCGCGGCGGGCGGGTCGAGCCGACACGTCCCGTCACACCGGGTTTTTCAGCCCGAGCTTGTGGTGCGGGCGTCGACTCGGTGAGATGCAGGCGACGGCTGCCTGGCCTCAGCGTCGTGCTGGATCGCCCACTCGTGCACCGCGGTCCGGATCGTCCGGCGCAACCAGTCGATCCCCGGATCGGGCAACTCCCGTCGGTAGGTGTACAGCGCGATCTCGACCGGTGGGACCGCGAACGGCAGGTCGAAGGCGGCGATGTCGGCGATCGCGCAGAAAAGTTCGGCGACCGAGCGCGGAATGACCGACAGGTAGCACGTCGGTTCGATCAACTGCGGCAGCGCGGCGAAGTGCGAGATCCGCAGCGCCACGACGCGGCTGTGGCCCATGCCGGCAAGCGCCCGGTCGACGTCGGTGTGCCCCGCGGCGACCTCGACGGCGATGTGCCGTTCGGCCAGGAACTCCTCCAGCGACGGTGTCGCCCCGATCCGGGGATGCCGTGTCGCCCGCAGGCCGCAGTAGGCGTCGCCGAAGAGGGCATCGCGGGTAATGTCGTCGGCGGCGATGCGCGGCGTGCAGATCACCGCGTCGGCCTGCCCCTGCCGTAGTTCCGTCTCGGCAACCGCGAAGTCGAACGGGGTGATGTGCAGGTCGACCGCCGGCGCCGCCTCGGCGATCCGACCCAGCACCGGCGGCATCAGGCTCATCTCGCCCAGGTCGGTCGCATGCACCCGGAAGGTACGCCGCGACGTGGCCGGGTCGAAGGCGGCGATTCCGCTCATGGTCGTCTCGATGGCCTCGATCGCCTGCCGGAGCATCGGGTACACCTCGATCGCCCGCTCGGTCGGCCTGAGTCCGCCGGTCGACCGGCTGAACAGCGGGTCGTTGAACTGCTTGCGCAGCCGCCCCAACGCATGACTCACCGACGGTTGCGTGAGCGACATCCGTTCCGCGGTGCGGGTCACGCTGCGCGTCTCGTAGAGGTGCAGGAACGTGCGAACGAGATTCAGGTCGGTCTCCGCCATGCCGCCAATATAGACGTTATCGATGGGCCTATGGCAAACATTCATTGGACCTATTCGATCGGCCGCAATACCGTGATCCGCGGCACAGGAGATCGGGCGTCGCAGTCCCAGACCCCGCTCCGCGCCATTTCAGACTTCCACGAGGAGAGGCTTTCATGAGCGGATCATCACCAGTCCCCGGCACGGGGGTGTCGGGACGGGTCGTCCTGTTGCTGTGTCTAGCGGCGGTCGTGTTCGAGGGCTACGACATGGTGGCCTACGGCGCGACGCTGCCGGCGATGATGGCCGACCCACAATGGGGGCTGACGCCGGCGCGGGCAGGCGTGATCGGCAGTTACGCCCTGGTCGGCATGCTCGTCGGCTCGGTGCTCGTCGGCGCGATCGCCGACCGCATCGGCCGGCGACGGCTCATGATCGCCGCGACCGCGTGGTTCTCCGCGTGGATGGGCGTGTGCGCCGCCGCTCCCGATGCGACCGTGTTCGGCCTCGGCCGCTTCATGGTGGGCGTGGGCGTCGGTGCGCTGATCCCGCTGGCCGCGGCGATGGCGGTCGAGTTCGCCCCGCGCGGCAAGAGCCACAGCTACAGCGCGATCGTCTGGGCCGGCTATCCGGGCGGTGGCGTGCTCGCGTCGCTGCTGGGCCTCGTCGTCGTGGATGCGTTCGGTCCGCGAGCGATGTACTGGATCGGCCTGATTCCGCTGGTCGTATTCGTCCCTATCATGCTGCGGTACCTGCCGGAATCGCCGAGTTTCCTGCTCGCCCGCGGCGATGCGTCTGCTGCCTACCGGGTCGCCGACGCAGCCGGCATCGACCGCCCCGAACCTCCGCGCGCGGACGAGAAGGTCGGCCCCCGTGGGCTGTTCACCCCGCGACTGTGGAAGGCGACGCTGCTGTTCGGCGTGCTCAGCGCCTGCGGCCTGCTGTTGACGTATGCGCTCAACACCTGGCTGCCGAAGCTGATGCAGTCCTCGGGCTTCGGCTCGGAGTCGTCGCTGAGTTTCCTGCTGGTGCTCAATGCCGGCGCGATCATCGTGCCGTTGTTCGCCTCCCGCCTGTCCGACCGCATCGGCCCGCAGATCGTCACCGCGGCGTCGCTGGCCTGCGCGGCGGTGTCGATCCTCGTGCTCAGCACGAACGTGTCGTCCTGGCTGCTGTTCGTGTTGGCGTTCGTCGCCGGCGCCGGAACGATCGGCGCGCAGGTGCTGATCTACGGGTTCGCCGCGTCCTACTACCCCGCCGTCACCCGTGCCGCCGGTACCGCGTGGGTGGCCGCCGTCGGCCGCCTCGGCGGCATCGCCGGGCCGACGGTCACCGGCCTGGTGATCGCCGGCGGCAGCGTCGTTCCGGCGTTCTACCTCTTCGTGGTCATCGCGCTCATCGGAGCCGTCGCGGCGCTGCTCGTGCCGCGCCGCAGCGCCCAGGAAGCCGCACCGGCGACCGCTCCCGCCCAGCGCGTCGCGCCCTGAAGAGGACGGATCCGATGACGATCACCCGTGGTGCCCCGACCTGGTCCGGGGTACGACCGTTCCTCCGGTTCGACCGGCCCACCCTGGCCCGCACGCAGGCCCGCCTCGACCGCGCCCAGACCATCGCGGATCTGCGCGCGATCGCGGCACGACGCGTCCCCCGCATGGTGTTCGACTATGTCGACGGCGCCGCCGAACAGGAGATCGGGCTGCGCCGGGCCCGGGAGACGTTCCGCGACATCGAGTTCACGCCCCGCGTCCTGCGCGACGTGACTGCGCCGGACACCTCCACGACCGTCGGCGGACGCGCCGCCGCCCTGCCGTTCGGGATCGCGCCGACCGGGTTCACCCGGCTGATGCACACCGACGGCGAGTTCGCGGGAGTGGCGGCGGCACAGCGCAACCGAATCCCGTTCGCGTTGTCCACGATGGGCACCGTCGCCCTCGACCGGGTGGCCGCGGCGGCGCCGACCGCCGACCTGTGGTTCCAGCTGTACCTGTGGCGCGACCGGGCGAAATCCACCGCGCTGGTGGACCGGGCCCGCGCCGCCGGCTACCGGACGATGGTCCTCACCGTCGACACCCCGGTGGGCGGTGCCCGGTTGCGCGACGTGCGCAACGGCATGACCGTCCCGCCCAAGTTGCGGGCCGGCACGCTCGCCGACATCGCGACCCATCCGCGCTGGTGGTTCGACATGCTCACCACCGAACCGTTGGCGTTCGCCTCCCTCGACGGGTATCCGGGATCGGTCGCGCAGCTGATCGACGAGATGTTCGACCCCGCCCTGACCTTCGCCGACCTCGACTGGCTGCGCGACCGCTGGCCGGGCAAGCTCGTGGTCAAGGGCATCTCGACCGTCGACGACGCCGTCTCCTGTGTCGAACACGGTGCGGACGCGGTCTACCTGTCCGGCCACGGCGGTCGCCAACTCGACCGCGGACCGGTGCCGCTGCGGCTGCTCCCCGACGTCAAGCAGGCACTCGCCCACACCGGGGCCGAGATCTACCTGGACACAGGCATTCTCGGCGGCGTCGACATCGTCGCCGCGCTCGCGCTGGGCGCGGACTTCACCTTCGTCGGCCGCGCCTACCTGTACGGCCTGATGGCCGGCGGGCGTGCCGGCGTCCAGCGCGCGATCGCCATTCTGCGCACCGACATCGTCCGCACGCTGCAACTGCTCGGCGTCCGCAGCGTCGCCGAGCTGACCCCCGACCACGCCCGCATCCTCGGGCGGACTAGGCCGGGGCCGCCCCGCTCAGCGCCGCCTGCAACAGTGCGGTGATGCCGTCCTGCGTCAGCGGTCGTGGGTTGGCGTACGGGTCTGCGAGCGCCTGCTCGACGACGGTGGTCAAGTCGGCATCGGTGACGCCGAGTTCGCGCAGCGAATGCGGAATCGGCAGGGCGTTGCCGAGTCCCCACAGCGCGGCGGACGGCTGGGCGTCGGTGCCCAGGGCCCGCTGCAGCGCGGCGCGGGCGGCGGGCGCGTAACTCTCGTTGTACCCGACGGTGTAGGGCAGCATGATCGCGTGGGTCTGCGCGTGCGGCAGGTCGAGCGTGCCGCCGAGGACGTGACAGAGCTTGTGGTGCAACGACATCGTGGTGGCGCCCAGGCACGACCCGCACAGCCAGGCGCCGTAGAGCGCGCTACCGCGGGCGTCGAGGTCGGCGGTGTCGGCGAGGATCCGGGGGAGTGCGCCGGTGAACGCGCGGACGCCTTCCTCGGCCATCAGCTCGATGATCGGCGAGGTGTCCGGCGCGTACAGCGCCTCGGCCGCGTGCGCGACGGCGTTGAGTCCGCTCGCGGCGGAGATGTCGACGGGCAGTCCGGTGGTGAGCGCGGGGTCGTAGAGCACGCTGGTCGGCAACACCCGCGGGTCCTTGCCGGTCTGTTTGCGTCCGTCGCGGGTGAGCCCCCACACCGGGGTCATCTCCGACCCGGCGTAGGTCGTCGGGATCGCGACGATCGGTAGGCCGTGCTCGAGCGCGATCGCCTTACCGAGGCCGACCGAGGATCCGCCGCCGATGACCACGCAACTGTCGGCGCCGGCGTCGCGGGCGGCGTCGCGCGCCTCGTCGGCGATTGCGACGGGCACATGCATGCGAGCCTTGTCGAAGATCCCAGCGACACGCGTGCCGAGTCGGTCGAGCACCAGTTCGGCGAGGTGACGCTGCCCCGGCGTGCTCACCACCAGGGCGCGCTGCAGCCCGAGGTCGGCGATCTCCTCGGGCAGCGCGTCGAGTGCGCCGGCACCGAAGCGGACCCGCATCGGCAGGGCGTGATAGCGGAACGGGGGCACCGCGCCGGCGTGCGGGGCGGTGACCAGGCCGTGCTCCGTCATTGGGGGGCTCCTATGCACGATGGCGTCGATGGGCCAATCGGTCAACATCGTTCAGTCTGGTTGAAATCGCTGAGGGAGTCGACGGGTGTACGACGAGATCGGCGCCGCGATTCGCAAGGCCCGCCGCGCGCGGTGCTGGCGCTGCGGTTGGTCGCCGAGTTGGTCGGGATCTCAAGTCGCAGGTGGAGAACGGCAGGGGTCAGTTCGTCCTCGCCGAGGCCATGCTGCGTTCGGCGCCGCGTTGGTCCAGGTTCGCCATGTCCAAATCCCAGTCCCCAATTGAACGCCGGGCGCTGGATGCTCCACGGACCGGCGACGAGCGGTGTGGGTCATAATCGGCGCAGCTCAGCACCACTCACGGGTCGGGCGGCACTAACCCGGGTCGTGCGTCGTTCACGACACGAGAGGAGCGTGGTCAACGATGCTCGGCAGGCTGAAATCGATGGGTGCGTCGATGCGGTTCATGAAGCACCTGTTCGGTGCGGCGGAGACGCACGCCGATCGCGACGGCGAGCCCGCGCCGTGCCCGGAGCATCTGCTGCTCGCGGCGGCGCGGAGCGAGGACGGCATCGCGCTCCGGGTGCTGGACGACGTCGGGGTCGACGTCGAGGCACTCGGCGACGCGGTCGCCCGTGCCCGCGCGGACCTCGCGCCTCGTCCCGCGGGGGAGGAGACGATCCGGCACGCCGGGGTGTTCATCATGACCGAGCCTGCGCAGGAGGCGTTTCAGGCCGCCGGTCGCTACTCGCGCTCCGAGCATGTCACGCTCAACAGCGGCCATGTTCTGGCCGGGGTTACCACCCTGCACCGTGGCGCCGCGGTGTCGGCGCTGCGTCTACTCGGCGTCGACCGGTCGGCACTGCATGCCGCGGCGCGCGAGGCGGCCCGCCACCCGTGAGGCACCCGTTGGGCGGGGAAGCGCCGAGAGGGCAACCATTGTCGGTCCGAGCCAGAAAACCGACAACCATTGCCTCTCGGCGTTCCGCTGTGACGGGAACGCATGTCGTCGCCCGGAACTCGAGTCGTCATCGGCCGCCGGTTGCTCGCTGATCACGACCGTGTGGCCGGCGACACGCCGAGAAACCCGGCCACACAGGCGTGATCAGCGACGGGCGGGCAGGCGCGGCGCGGCTACACGATCAGGACGTCGAGCGTGCGGGGGCCGTGGACGCCCTCGACCCGGTCGAGTTCGATGTCGCTGGTGGCGCTGGGCCCGGATACGAACGTCAAGGGGCGCAACGGGTCCAGGGCCGCAAACGCCTGCGGAACCGTGTCGACGACCTGGTCGGCGAACACGACGCAGATGTGATGGTCGGGGACCAGCGTCAGGACGCGGCGGCCTTGGGCGACACCCGCGTCGAGCACGATCGTCCCGGTCGCGGCGATTCCGAGGGCACATCCCGTGACGACGGCGTCGAGGTTCTCGAGTGCATCGACGCTCAGGGGCGCGCCGGGATCGTCGCGGACCGTGTCGAGTCCGTCGACCCACTCACCCGGCAGGTCCGCCGGGGCCACGACCCGTGCACCGGCCGGCAGCAACGAGGCGACCGTGGCCGCGATGGCGTCGCGGTCGATCCGCAGCACCTGCGCGCGGTATTCGTCGACCGTCTCCGCGAACCTCGCCACGTCGCCGGGTCCCTGCAGCGGCGCGCGGTCGTAGTCGCGCGGCACGGTCACCGGTTTCGGTGGTGCGGTGGCGAGCGCGGACCGGATCCGGTCGAGAACTGCGGCGCGTGACTCGCTCATCGTGCGTCTCCCTGATGGTTGCGGGTCCACCACTGGCGGAACGTTTCCTTGGGCGGTTCGGGTATGTCGCGGGCGCTGGTCCACTTCGAGCCGGGCCAGGGCAGCGTGGTGATCTTGTGGTCCTTGTTCGCGACCAACCGCCCGGCCCCGAGCGCCTTCTCCGCCAACGAGAACCGCTTCGCCGACCCCATCGCCCAGGCGGCACCCTTCATGGCCAGGTCCTGTCCGCTCGGCAGGCCGCCGCGCTCCGAATCGACCTGTTCCGCCCGCAGATGCACCAGGATCGACGGGATGTCGATGCGCACCGGGCAGGCGTCGAAGCACGCGCCGCACAGCGACGACGCATACGGCAGCGACGCATTGGGGTCGTCGTGGCCGTGGGTGCCGGTGAGTTGCGGGCTGAGGATCGCCCCGATCGGCCCCGGGTAGACCGAGCCGTACGCGTGGCCGCCGGTGCGCTCGTAGACGGGGCACACATTGAGGCAGGCGCTGCACCGAATGCAATGCAGCGCAGCGCGTCCGACCTCGTCGGCGAGCACCCTGGTGCGTCCGTTGTCGAGCAGCACGAGGTGGAACTCGCGGGGCCCGTCGCCCTCGTGCACGCCGGTCCACATCGACGTGTACGGGTTCATCCGCTCCGCCGTCGACGAGCGTGGCAGCAGCTGCATGAACACGTCGAGGTCGGTGAAGGTGGGCACGACCTTCTCGATGCCCATCACGGTGATGAGTGTCTCCGGCAGGGTCAGGCACATCCGGCCGTTGCCCTCCGACTCGACGACGGTGAGCGTGCCCGTGTCCGCGACACCGAAGTTCGCGCCGCTCACGGCCACTCGCGCGGTGAGGAACTTGCGGCGCAGGTGGGTGCGCGCCGCCATGGCCAGCACCCGGGGTTCGTCGGTGAGCTCGCCCGCCTCGGGCATCTCGCGCATGAAGATCTCCCGGATCTCCGCGCGGTTGCGGTGGATGGCCGGCACCAGGATGTGGCTTGGCTTGTCGTGGCCGAGTTGCACGATGAGCTCGGCGAGGTCGGTCTCGATCGCCGCGATGCCCTCGCGCTCGAGGTGCTCGTTGAGGCCGATCTCCTGGGTGGCCATGGACTTCACCTTCACGACCTCGTCGGACCCGGTCGCACGGATCAGGTCGGTGACGATGCGGTTGGCCTCGTCGGCGTCACGCGCCCAGTGCACCACCCCGCCGCGGGCGACGACGTTGGCCTCGAGCTGCTCGAGCAGTTCGGGCAACCGCGACATGACGTCCTGCTTGAGGGCACTCCCGGCCAGCCGCAGCTGCTCCCAGTCGTCGCATTCACTCACGGCAGCAAGGCGTTTGGTACGGATCGTGCGGGTCGCGTGTCCGACGTTGCGGCGCATCTGGGTGTCGGTGAGGGCGTGGCGGGCCGCGCGCGGGAACGATTCGGTGCCGCGCAGGTTGCCGGTGCCGGGAACGCCGAGGAACGTCGTCATCGGGTCACCACCGCCGGTTCGGTCGCGGCGAGGATCTCCGCGAGGTGCACGGTGCGCACGCCGGAACGGATCCGGCCCAGGCCACCGCCTATGTGCATCAGGCACGACGAGTCGCCGGCGCTGCACACCTCGGCGCCGGACTCGATGACGTTGGTCATCTTGTCGGCGAGCATGGCGGTGGAGGTGTCGGAGTTCTTGATCGCGAACGTGCCGCCGAAGCCGCAGCAGGAGTCCGCCGACGGCAGTTCGACGAGCGTCATGCCGCGCACGTGGCGCAGCAGTTCGAGCGGCTTGTCGCCGACGCGCAGCATCCGCAGCGAGTGGCAGGTGGGGTGGTAGGTGACTCGATGCGGGTAGTAGGCGCCGACGTCGCGGACGTCGAGCACGTCGACGAGGAACTCCGAGAGTTCGTAGGTGCGCGACGCGATCGCCTCGGCGCGCCGGGCGAGGCCCTCGTCGCCGGCGCGGCGCGCGACCATCGCGTGCTGGTGGCGGACCGACCCGACGCACGATCCCGACGGCGCGACCGCGTAGTCGCAGCCGGCGTTCTCGAACACCTCGACGTGGTTGCGCACCAGGCCGGTCGCCTCCACGAGGTAGCCGGTGTTGATGTGCATCTGGCCGCAGCAGGTCTGCTTCGGCGGGAATACCACCTCGTGACCGAGACGCTCGAGCAGCGTCACGGTGGCGATGGCGGCCTGCGGAAACATCGCGTCCGCAAGGCAGGTGGCGAACAGGGCTATGCGCATAGGGGCTCCGAAACTTCCTGTGACCGGGCTGTGGTCCGACCAGGGGTGGTGGCGATCACTCGATGCCTCCATCCTGTGGTCCGACCACAGTACGTCATTGTGGTCCTACCACGCCACCCCGCGGGCTATATTCGGCGCATGCGCGCGCACGAACTCGTCCTGCAGCGGATCGAGCACGACCTGTCCGAGGGGGCCCTCGCGGTCGGTGATCGGCTGCCCGGTGAGCGCACGCTCGCGGAGGAACTGCAGGTGAGCCGGTCGTCGGTGCGCGAAGCCATCCGGGTGCTCGAGGCCATGGGTGTGGTGCGCACGGCCGCCGGGTCCGGACCCGAATCGGGTGCCATCGTCGTCGCCGATCCGGTAGCGTCGATCGGGTCGGCGCTGCGTCTGCACATGGCGACCAAACTGCTGCCGATCGCCGACATCGTGTCCACGCGCATCCTGCTCGAGACCTGGGCGGTGCGCGAGGCGGCGTCGCGCCGGCCGATCCCCGACCTCACCCGCATCGA
>DATDBL010000094.1:0-23500 GCA_036524855.1 Aldersonia sp.
CGCCGCCGCCAAAGACCTGGGCACCTGGCACACCCTCGCCGGCCAGGACCTGCCCGCCACCCTCCCCGACACCGCCGCCGCGCAACGCCGCGGCGACATCGGCGCCGACCACGCCCGCACCATCCGCAACGTCATCCGCAAGATCCCCGACGCCGTCTCGCCCGAGGACCGCGAGTTGGCCGAAACCACCCTCGCCCACGTCGCCACCACCGCCACCCCCGAAGACGTCGACCGCGTCGGCGACCGCATCCTGGCCCACCTCGACCCCGACGGCACCCTGCCCGACGACCGCGACCGCCACCGCCGCCGCGGCCTCACCCTCGCCCGCCAGGACACCGCCGCCATGAGCGCGATCTCCGGATCCCTGTCCCCCACCGCCCGCGCCATGATCGACGCCGTCCTCGCCAAATGGGCCCGCCCCGGCATGAACAACCCGACCGACCCCGACTCCCCCACCGGTGCCGGCGACAGCATCGACCCCGACGTGTTGGCCGCCGCCGCGGCGCGCGACACCCGCACCGCCGCGCAGCGCAACCACGACGCGCTCGAGGCGATGGCGCGGGTGCTGCTGGAATCCGGCACCCTCGGCTCGCATCGTGGCCTGCCCGTCACCGTCCTGGTCACCATGAGCATCGATCAACTCGAACACGCCGCCGGCGGGGTCGCCACCACCGCCACCGGCGGCACCCTGCCCATCGCCGACGCGCTACGCCTGGCGCGCCGCGCCCACCCCGTGCTCGTCGTGTTCGACCACAATGGCCGCCCGCTGCACCTCGGGCGCGCGCGGCGCCTCGCCACCGCGGATCAGCGCCTGGCCCTCGTCGCCGCCGACCGCGGCTGCACCCGACCGGGCTGCGACGCCCCCGCCAGCCGCTGCGCAGTGCACCACGTGGACGAATGGGCCAAGGGCGGCACCACCGACATCGACCACCTCGGCCTCGCGTGCGACGCCTGCCACGCCCTGGTCAACGACGGCCCCTTCGGCTGGACCACCATCACCGACCCCACCACCGGCCGCACCGCCTGGATCAAACCCAAAGCCCTCGACCCCACCCAAACCCCCGAAATCAACTACCGCCACGACCCCGACGAACTCCTCGACCGCGCCCGCCGCCAACACCAAGACGACAACGGTGACGACGACGTCCCGTAACCCAGGGCGTCGACACCGCACGCGCCACCGCCGGCACCAGGCCGGCGAGGACCCCGTCCTCACCCCACCACACCATCCACCCCCGAACCATCAGGAGGACCCACCAACCACATGACCAGTCGGCGCCACCACGCCGACGAGGGCGCCGGGTCCTCACCACTGCACCGCCGACCGACAGGAGGACCAGCCACCGAACGCTCGCATGTCGCCGGCGAGGACTCACGCCCTCACCACGCCATCACCGAGAGGGCCCACCGGCCAAGCCGATACCGACGACCGGCATCACCGCCGGCGAGGACTCACGCCCGTCACGCAGGAGGTCCCCCCGGAACGACCAAGCCCGTCACCACGGACCTACTAAGGTCGGACCATGACCTCCACATCGAACACCGAGTACCGGATCGAACACGACACGATGGGTGAGGTGCGGGTGCCCGTCGACGCGCTGTGGCGCGCGCAGACCCAACGTGCGGTGGAGAACTTCCCGATCAGCGGGCGCGGCCTCGAGCGCACCCAAATCCGCGCGATGGGACTGCTCAAGGCGGCGTGCGCGCAGGTGAACAAGGACCTCGGCCTGCTCGACACGACCAAGGCCGACGCGATCGTCACCGCGGCCAACGAAATCGCCGAGGGTCGTCACGACGACCAGTTCCCCATCGACGTGTTCCAGACCGGGTCGGGCACGAGTTCGAACATGAACGCCAACGAGGTGATCGCCTCGATCGCGAAGCGCAACGGCGTGGACGTGCACCCGAACGACGACGTGAACATGTCGCAGTCGTCGAACGACACGTTCCCCACCGCGACGCACCTCGCCGCGACCGAGGCGGCCGTGACGGACCTCGTCCCGGCGTTGGAACACCTGCGGGACGCTTTGGCCGCCAAGGCAACCGAATGGAAGACCGTCGTCAAGTCGGGTCGCACGCACCTGATGGACGCGGTGCCGGTGACACTGGGGCAGGAGTTCGGCGGCTACGCCCGCCAGATCGACGCCGGCATCGAACGCGTGCAGGCAACGCTGCCCCGCCTCGGTGAACTGCCGATCGGCGGCACCGCCGTCGGCACCGGCCTCAACGCGCCCGATGGCTTCGGCACCAAGGTGGTCGCCGCGCTGGTGGCAGCCACCGGCGTCGACGCGCTGCGCGAGGCCCGCGACCACTTCGAGGCGCAAGCCGCGCGCGACGGACTCGTCGAGGCCTCCGGTGCGCTGCGGACGATCGCGGTGTCGCTGACCAAGATCGCCAACGACATCCGGTGGATGGGGTCGGGGCCGCTCACCGGCCTCGGCGAGATCGCGCTGCCCGACCTGCAACCTGGCAGCTCGATCATGCCGGGCAAGGTGAATCCGGTACTGCCGGAAGCGGTCACGCAGGTCGCCGCGCAGGTGATCGGCAACGACGCCGCGGTCGCGTTCGGCGGCGCGTCGGGCGCGTTCGAACTCAACGTGTACATCCCGATGATGGCCCGCAATCTGCTCGAATCGTTCAGGTTGCTCGCCAACGTTTCCCGCCTGTTCGCCGACCGCTGCATCGTCGGCCTGGTCGCCAACGAGGACCACCTACGCACGCTCGCGGAGTCGTCGCCGTCGATCGTGACCCCCCTCAACTCGGCGATCGGATACGAGGAGGCGGCCGCAGTCGCGAAGGAGGCGCTCAAGGAGCGCAAGACGATCCGCCAGACGGTCATCGACCGCGGCCTGATCGGCGACAAGCTCTCCGAATCCGAACTCGACCGCCGCCTCGACGTGCTCGCGATGGCGAAGGTCGCTGAGTAGTCCGCGGCAGAAAGGGCGTTGCGCTCAACTACTCAACTGGGGAGGCACGCAACGCCGGTCACGACATACCGGTTCCTTCCGCTTTCTGTTCGGGAGTGCGCGATCGATTTCAGCCAAGGCAGTGCGATCGTTTCGCGGGTGCGCTCTCCGGTGAGCAGATCGTATTCGGTGTACTCGGGGGTGTCTCCGGTGTCGTCAAGGTGTGCGACCGTCGTGCCTGTGACTGTCGCCTGATGCCCGAACCCCTTGGCGGGCAAGGTCCACTCCTCCCGGACCTCGGACGCCCCTGCCAGCGGTAGCGACAGCACTGCGCCGTCTGCCATCCCGATCCAGTACAACCTGTCGTTGACGAGTGTGAGGGTGTTAGGGCGGATCACCGCAACGTGTCCGGACGTGTCGACAGGAGATTCGGTGTGAGCGCCGGTGGCGGTGTCGATGCGCACCAACTCCGATGCGGGTTCCCCGTTTTCGCTGTACCGAGCTTCGCCCGAACCGTAAATGTTGTAAATCGCGGTCCCGTCCGCCCAGCAGACCGATGCTCGTGACGTGGTCCTGAATCCCGCTGGGTACGCCCATTCGCCGCGCAGCAACGGCTCACCGCCGTCGACGGGCAGTTCGTAGAGCCGATGCGGGATCGTTTGCTGATCGGACATCAGGGACTCCACATCCGCAACGACGCCGTATACGCGATCGCCGCAATGAGCTGCGCTGAACACCATGCCCGGCACCGACCCGGTGTGGAACTCACCGTCGGGTGAGGTCAGGACGTAGTTGTTCCGGTACGCGGTGCCCGGGCCGTCCGGTCTGCCGGTGTTGAACCAGAACAAACTACGGCCGGACTGCGTGTCACGCACCGCGCCCTCGACGATGTTCTCATCGATTGGGATGGAATATCGCCCGGTATCCGTGACCGTAACCACCGAATCGGCTGTTGCGGTGGTGAATCCGCGTCTCCAGCTCAGCACCCGCGACAGGTCGATCGCGCCACCCTGGATTTGCCCGAGCAGCGTGCCTGCCGCATCGAAAGCGTAGACCGATGTGTGGTCCGTGTCGGTCACGATGGGACCCGCTTGATCCGGCCCGACGGAGACGACCCCGATCGCCTCGGCAGGCACAGCGCGCATTTCGGGCGGGGAAGGGTTGTCTCGACTACACGCGGCTCCCGGCAGCACGGCCAGCGTCAACGCCACGATCGTCATTCGGGTCAGACGGATCATCAGCTGTAGTGGGGTCACCCAGCTCGAATCGCGGACGCTTTCGGCCAGACACCCCACCCCCCGTCGGCGTCCAGATCGATCCCACCTCCGGAGGCGTTCATATACGCGGCCCACACCAGCTGCGAGCAGTTGTACGTCCCGACCTCGCCGTCCTTCCAATCCCGGCGATTGAATGCGAAGTTCTTGTTGTACCCGGACCCGACCCGGGTGCGTGCGTACTGCACCGCCCGTCCTCGCATGCTGTCGTCGGTCATGACCTCCATCAGCTGGGGGTTGTACAGCCTGCGGTTCGGGTCGCTTCCGGAGACGAGTTGCGCTCCTCTGTCCGGGTCGAGCGCCTGCACGGTGTCCGCTTGAGTGACGTGGATGCCGTTGTGCCCGTGTTCGTACTGCCCGGGGACGATCGGTATCCCGGTGGCCGGGTCGGAGTAGAACAGGTCGCCGGCCGGGCGTGCCCGTGGGATTGGCACCGCGTCTGCCGGGTCTCGGTCCTGACTGGTGACGCCGGAGTTCGTGGGCTTCTCGCGACGCCCCCTCGACGACGTCGAACAAAGGGGCGGCGGCGTCCTCGGCGGTGACCCTTGAATCTGTAAGCACCTGCTCCGGCGTCGCATACACCATGTAGTCGGACAACGTCACGATTTTGGGTCCAGGCGCGACGATGGCTCCGCGCTGGAAACGCTGTTCGAGCGTGACGTCTCCATCGGGGCTGCTCTGTGGGGAGATCGGATACCCATACGGGCTTCGCTCATATCCGGCGGCGGCCCAGACGTCGAGAATTCGGCCGGTCACGGGCTGGGCACCTGTGTCCGGATGCCAGTAAATGACACCGAAGTCGAATCTATTCATCCGCCCCCGGCCGTCGGGCAGCTTGATCTCATCGCTGGTCGGGTAGCCGAGCCAGCCTTGTTCCCAACCGTTCTCACCCCACTTGTCCCGGATCGCGCCGGCGACGTAGTAGGCCTCGTTGAGTTTCCAGTAGATCGTGCCGCCCTGGAAGTACTGCCGACGACCGATCGGCGCGACTTGGTCGGGATTGACGATCTCATCGCTCGTCGGATAGCCGAGCGGGCCGGCTTCCCAGCCGTTGCGCTGCCAGCAGGCGAAGAAGTGGTTCACGACCGCGTGGGCGCCACCCGACGGCGACCAGTAGATGGGTCCGTTCACAAGATCGATCGTTTGCCGATCCCGTCAGGGTTCGTCATTTCATTGCTCGTTGGATAGAGCAGGAAACTGGTCGATCCGCCGAGCTCGTTGTACTTGTCCCGAATCGCTCCGCACACCTCGTACGGTGACGGCGGGTAGACCTGACAACCCGGTGTCACCACTGCCGACACCTACCTACCGTGAGAGGTTGCCTCGAACATCTCGATCCTGAACGCGCCGACTCTCCTGGCGTAGCGCCGATCCGGAGCCGGTCGTTGTGTCGATGTACCGAGCCGTGCGACTGCAGGTGCATCGCTTCCCCCCTCGCGTTGTGTCGTCTGCGTGATCCACGTTCCAGATTCCTCGCTGCCGCAACACAGCAACCGACTCAGCCGCCCCTCAACACCCGCCCCGGAGTCTACCAAGTACTCACTGTGCGTAGCCTCGACTTGCGCCGCGTAGCCGACACGCTTCGACCCGCCGGAGTTGGACCGGGCGCACGATGGGAAGATGCGGTCCGCATAGTCGACAGGAGTCGGCACGCTGCTCCACGAACTCCCTGCGCAGTGGCACGAGCCGGCAATCCGGCCACTATCGTCGGAGCATGCTGACGCGTCGGTTGCACATCGTTCTCGCCGCGGTCGCGGCCGCGGCGCTGGTCGGGGGGTGCACCACGACGACGTCGGACTCCGACGAGACCACAAGTGCCACCGCCTCGGCAGGCGCGCAGCCGAGCCAGGAACTGTCCCCACCGCAGGTGCCGGGGGTGCCGCTGCCGGAGAACGCCGTCGACACCGCGGTGGCCAAGCTGGACGGCATCGCGGAGGAGTTGATGCGCGACTCCGGCATCCCCGGCATGGCCGTCGCCGTGGTGCACGGCGCAGAGGTGGTGTACGCGAAGGGTTTCGGCGTGCGCGAGGTCGGCAACGACGATCCCGTCGACGCGGACACCGTGTTCCAACTGGCGTCGGTGTCCAAATCGCTGGCGGCGACGGTGGTCGCCCACCAGGTCGGGACGGGTTCGGTGTCGTGGGACACCCCGGTGGTGAGCAAGCTGTCGACCTTCGCGTTGAAGGATCCGTACGTGACGCAGAACGTGACCGTCGGAGACCTGTTCGCCCACCGGTCCGGGCTGCCCGACCACGCCGGCGACAAGCTGGAGGACCTCGGCTACGACCGAGCCCAGGTGCTCGAGAAGCTGCGCTACGAACCGCTGGATCCGTTCCGGATCAGCTACGCCTACACCAACTTCGGGCTCACCGCGGCCGCCGAGGCGGTCGCCACCGCGGCCGGGGTCGAGTGGGCGCAACTGTCGGACGACGTGCTGTACGAACCGCTGGGCATGACCACCGCGAGTTCGCGCTACAGCGACTACCAGGCCCGGTCCGATCGGGCGGTCGGGCACACGCTGGTGAACGGCAGCTACATGGCGCAGGCACAGCGCGACCCCGACGCGCAGTCGCCGGCCGGCGGCGCCAGCGGATCGGTCAACGACATGGCGAAGTGGCTGACCATGGTCCTCGGCGACGGCGAGTACCACGGCGAGCAGATCGCGCCCGAAGATGCCCTGCTGCCGGCCTGGACACCGCAGATCGTGTCGAGCCCGCCGCACTCCCCCGACGCACGCCCCGGCTCCTACGGGTACGGGTTCAACGTCGGCACCACGCCGGCGGGCCGGCAGTCGATCAGCCACTCGGGCGCGTTCGCGCTCGGCGCGGCAACCAACTTCGTCGTCATCCCGTCGGCGGACGTTGCGATCGTCGCGCTGACCAACGCGGCCCCGATCGGTCTGCCCGAGACGCTGACCGCCGAGTTCTCCGACCTGGTGCAGTTCGGCGAGGTACGCGAAGACTGGCGCAATCTCTACAAGCAGGCGTTCGCCTCGATGGACCAACCGGTGGGCGACCTGACCGGCAAGACGGCGCCGACCAACCCGGCGCCCGCACAGCCGCTGACCACCTACACCGGCACCTACACCAACGACTACTGGGGTCCGGCGACGATCACCGAACGCGACGGCACCCTTGTCCTCGCGCTGGGCCCGGGTGGGCAGACCTTCGACCTGCGGCACTGGGACGGGAACACGTTCGTCTTCGAACTGAGCAGCGAGAACGCACCGCCCGGCACGGTGTCGCAGGCCGAGTTCGACGGCAACTCGCTCACGCTGGAGTACTTCGACGACGACGGTCTGGGCCGATTCACGAGATAGGCAGGGGTCACGACGTCGACGCGGCGCCGACCCGGTCGGTGACCTTCCACGTGTCGAGCAGGGGCGCGATCACCAGTTCGTGCTCGCGCGCCGGGTCGTAGATGCCCGCGGCCGCCAGCTCGGCGGTGCTGTCGCGGTTGTCGGGCAGGTCGACCACCGGCACCCGAAAATTGGCGACCCGGTCGGCGATCGCGGCCACGGCCTGATCCGGCACGCGGTCGAGCGCCGCCGCGACCATGTTCGAGTAGAAGAGCAACTGGTGCTCGTCGTCGGCCGCGATCCGGTTGCAGATCGCCGCGACCATCGCGTCGCCGGTCTGCGCCGCGGTGTTGCGGTGCCGCAGCGCCGCCGCGGCCTCCTCGAACGCACAATTGGCGAGCAGTTCGATCAGGTGCATCGACGGCGCGCTGTAGCCGTCGGTCATCGCCTTCATCCGGATCCGCTCGAGCTCGACGGGGTCGACCGCCCGGGTGGTCATCAGGAAGTTGCGAATCAACGTCGAGTGCCGGTCCTCCTCTGCCGTCCACCGGTTCACCCACCGCCACCACGCACCCACCGTCAGGACCTTCGCGATCTCGCGGTGGAAAGACGGCAGGTTGTCGGCCGCGAGCACGCCGACCGTCAGCGCCAGCTTGTCGACGTCGCTCGCGGTGGACTGCTCCGGCGACCAGTCCTCGCCGTCGAGGAAGGCAAAGTTGCGGCCCTGCTCCCACGGCACCATCTCGTGCGGGTACCAGGGTTGTGCGTCGGCGATGTGGCGGCGCAGGTTGAGCTCGATCTCGAAGGTCAACGCCTCCAGGAGCTCGCGGTCGGACAGGTGATTCGGCACCCGCCTACGGTAACCGATCAGTGGATCGCGATGACCGCGCCGGGCAGCAGCCAGCGAATGATCCGCAGCAGCGGCTCCCGCTCCATCGCCACACAGCCCAGCGTCGGCGTTCCGTCGGTCAGGTGCATGAAGAACGCGCCGCCGTTGCCGGGTACCCGCTCCTTGTTGACGCCCATCACCACCGAGTACTCGTACGCTGGGATCGCGAGTTGCTCGCTGTGGCTCTCGCGGAACGGGCAGGTTCCCGGCGCGCACACCTGGTGGGTGTTGTAGGTGGGGCTGCGCGGGTCGCCGTCCCACCAGTCGTTCGCGCCGACCTTGCGATACGGCAGCAGCCCACCCGGCGCCGGGCCGGTGCCGAACACCGAGTCCAGCGAGAACACCCCGGCCGGCGTCGCGGGCACCCCGTCCTTGGAGCGCGGCGCAATCCCCTGCGAGCCGACGAACGCGGGCACCGACGCGATCGTCTTCTCCCAGCCGCCGAGACCGCGCTGCCAACCCTCGACGGTCGCCCGGCTGCCGCCGGTGCCCTGCACCGACACCACCTGCACCGCGAGACCGACCTGTCCGTCGAACCACGGTGCTGCCTGGGCGGGCGGCGCCTGCGCGATGCCGGTGAGCACCGCCGCCGTGAGGCCGACCGCCAGGAGCATCGCCAGTCTGCGCATGGCGTTCATCGTGCGACCCGTTACCGACCCGTGTCGCGACAGTGGACAAGGTCGTTGCCGAACCGAGACCTTTACCTGAGGTTCATGCTTTTCGACTTCACGGTGTCGGGCCGAACTCCTCGAGCATCTCGGTGACCAGCGCGGCGATCGGCGAGCGCTCGCTGCGGGTCAGCGTGATGTGCGCGAACAGCGGATGCCCCTTCAGCTTCTCGATCACGGCGGCGACACCGTCGTGCCGACCGACCCGCAGGTTGTCGCGCTGGGCGACGTCGTGGGTGAGCACCACCCGCGAGCCGGTGCCGAGGCGGCTGAGCACCGTGAGCAGCACGTTGCGTTCCAGCGACTGGGCCTCGTCGACGATCACGAACGAGTCGTGCAGTGAGCGGCCCCGAATGTGGGTCAGCGGCAACACCTCGAGCATGCCGCGGCTGATCACCTCGTCCATCACCTCGGGGCTCGCGAGTCCGTCGAGGGTGTCGAACACCGCCTGCGCCCAGGGGCCCATCTTCTCGCTCTCGTTACCCGGCAGGTAGCCCAGTTCCTGACCGCCCACCGCGTACAGCGGCCGGAACACGACCACCTTGCGCTGAGTGCGGCGCTCCAGCACGGCCTCGAGACCGGCGGTGAGCGCGAGCGCGGACTTGCCGGTGCCGGCCTTGCCGCCGAGCGAGACGATGCCGACGCTCTCGTCGAGCAGCAGGTCGAGCGCGACACGCTGTTCGGCGGAGCGCCCGTGCAGGCCGAACGCCTCCCGCTCGCCGCGCACCAACTGCACCCGCTTGTCCGGCGTGACCCGGCCCAGCGCGCTCGACGAACCGCCGCCCAACAGTCGAATACCGGTGTGGCAGGGTAACTCCCGGGCCTCGTCGAGGTCGACGACGCCGTCGGCGAACAGCGTGTCGATGGTGGCGGAGGTGACGTCGAGTTCGGTCATGCCGGTCCAACCGGAGGGCACCACGTCGTGCGCGTGGTATTCGTCGGCGGGCAGGCCGACCGCGCCCGCCTTGACCCGCAGCGGAATGTCCTTGCTGACCAGGACGACGTCGCGGCCCTCGGCGGCGAGGTTGAGCGCGCAGGCGAGGATGCGGGCGTCGTTGGTGTCGCTGCGGAACCCGATCGGCAACACGGCCGGATCGGTGTGGTTGAGTTCGACCTGCAGCGTTCCGCCGACCGTGCCGATCGGCACAGGCCGGTCGAGCCGGGTGTACTGCAGACGCAGGTCGTCGAGCATGCGCAGGGCCTCGCGGGCGAACCAGCCGAGTTCGTGATGGTGGCGTTTACCCTCGAGTTCGCCGATGACGATCAACGGAAGCACCACGTCGTGCTCGGCGAACCGGGTCACCGCCCACGGATCGGACAGCAACACGGAGGTGTCCAGAACGTAGGTTCGGATACCCGGTCGCGGCGGATCCTGCTGAAGGCGTTCTGCAGTCACGTGAGGCTCCTCCGCCTGCGCGGCACCCGCACAAACTCACTCGCTGGACCGGTCCGTCCTGGCGTGTCGGTCGACACGAGGGCCGGGTGCCGGCCCCCTCGCGCTGAGTGGCTCAGTCACGTATCAGGACCTCCCGCACAGGCCGCTTCCCCGCTGCCTGTAGGTGCAAGCTACTGCGAACGGCGCCGGTCGGCCGGGCACGCGCCTCGCGTGTCGATGAACATGTGGTTAACGGCAGTCACCCCAGCCGCAACGTGCTGGTCACAGAGGTGGCCCGGCGTCCCTGTGTGAGATTCGGCACCTTTGCGTCGCAGAGGTTGTCGGAGGCCGGAGCTAGTGTCCGCTCGGGTCGGAAACAGTTCGGCAGACGGTCGGGGGGACATCATCGTCGACAGCGGGGAGATGATCGGGATCGGCGCGGCGGACCCGCCGCGGGGGTTCGCGCGGTGCTGATCTGGATCATCAACGCGCTCTTACTGAGCGGCGCGGCGCTGAGCCTCTTCCGCTATATGCGGGACACCTTCGGCACGCCCTCGGTCGTGTTCGCCTGGCATCCCCCGCGCCGTGCCGACGGGGACGGGCCTCATACCTCTGCGGCCATCACCTTTCCTGCCCGTGAGTCGGAAGGAAGGAGTCCCTCGAGAGAGTCTGGGCAGGGGATGGAATTCCCATCGCTCGATTTCATTCAGGGTCGAGCGGCAGATCGACTCGCAAGAACGGCGCGTGACGAGCATCGACCAGCGTGCGGGCGTGCTCCTCGGATTCTCCGGACTGCTTGTCGGACTGGTGTTCACGAACATCGACCGGATCGGCGAATATGGACTTGCAGGCGCGGTCGTCGCCGCGATCGCGGGAGGGTTCGCCGCGGCTGTCATCTTCCCGAACTCGGCGAACGTGGTAGGTCCGTACAACCTGCTGAATCACTATGTGGATGCGGACCGGCAGACATCCCGACTCAGAACGCTCATGACGTTCGCCGACATCTTCGACGAGGAGGAGCATCGCGTCGAGAGGAAGGGCCTGCTGCTCAAGGCTGCACTTGCGCTCCTTCCAGTTGCAGGCGTGCTGCTGATCATCGGCGCTACTCTGGAAACAGCCGAGCGGAGTGCACATCACCAGGGGGTACGGATGCCACCGCAGCGTTCCACGCAGCCTGACGCGGACACTCCCGAAACCACGCAGACCGAATCGTCGAAGGCGGAATCCACACAGGAAGCAACCGATCGAACGACCGAGAGGGATGTACGGCGGTTGCTTCGATCCGATCCGCGGCTGGTCAGAAACCTCGATGGCTCCAAGCGCTCCATCAAGAGGGCTCAGGAGTTCATGATCGCCCGGAACAAAGAGAGGGACGCAGCCGATCGACGGTAGCCACGCGACCGCTCAGCCCAGCAGCCCCCACTCCTCCAGCCCCTGATACAGCGGGAACCGCCGCGCGAGGTCGGTGACCCGCCCGCGCAGTGTGGCCGCGTCGGAACCGCCGGCCAGCGCCGTGCCGATGATGTCGGCGACCTCGGTGAACGCCTCGTCGTCGAAGCCGCGGGTCGCCAGCGCCGCGGTGCCGATCCGCAGGCCGGAGGTCACCATCGGCGGGCGCGGGTCGAACGGCACCGCGTTGCGGTTGACCGTGATGCCGACCTCGTGCAGCAGGTCCTCGCCCTGCTGGCCGTCGAGTTCGGAGTTGCGCAGATCCACGAGCACGAGATGCACGTCGGTGCCGCCGGTGAGCACGGTGATGCCCTTACCCGCGACGTCGTCGCCGGTAAGCCGCTCGGCGAGGATTTTCGACCCGGACAGGGTGCGGACCTGGCGGTCCTTGAACTCGTCGGTGCCGGCGATCTTCAGCGCCGCCGCCTTCGCCGCGATGACGTGCATGAGCGGGCCGCCCTGCTGACCGGGGAACACCGCCGAGTTGAGTCTCTTCGCGTACTCCTGCTTGGCCAGGATGATGCCGGAGCGGGGTCCGCCGAGGGTCTTGTGCACCGTCGAGGACACGACGTCGGCGTACGGCACCGGCGAGGGGTGCAACCCGGCCGCGACCAGGCCCGCGAAGTGCGCCATGTCCACCCAGAGGTACGCGCCGACCTCGTCGGCGATCTCCCGGAACGCGGCGAAGTCCTGGTGGCGCGGGTAGGCCGACCAGCCCGCCACGATCACCTTCGGCTTGCCCGCGACCGCGATCTTTCGGAGCTCCGCCATGTCGACGCGGTGGTCCTCCTTGCTGACCCCGTAGGACTCGACCTCGTAGAGCTTGCCGGAGAAGTTGAGCCGCATGCCGTGGGTGAGGTGCCCGCCGTGCGCGAGGTCGAGGCCGAGCAGCTTCTCCCCCGGCTCCATCAGCGCCATCAGTACCGCGGCGTTGGCCTGGGCGCCCGAATGCGGCTGCACGTTGGCGAAATCGGCGCCGAAGAGCGCCTTCGCGCGCTCCCGGGCCAGGGTCTCGACGACGTCGACGTGCTCGCAACCACCGTAGTAGCGCCGGCCGGGATAGCCCTCGGCGTACTTGTTCGTCAGCACACTGCCCTGGGCCTGCAACACCGCGCGCGGAACGAAGTTCTCCGACGCGATCATCTCCAGGGTGTCGCGTTCACGGGCCAACTCGCCCGCCATGGCCTCGGCCAGCTCGGGATCGAGTTCGGCCAGGGACGCGGAGTTCACCGAAGTCGCAGCGTGTGTCACCCGGCCAGTCTAGAAGGTGTGCGCCGACGGGTGGCGGAGCCGCCCCGGGGTCAGGGGTTCGTCGAGCAGGCGACGGAACAACTCCGCCCGCTCCTCGGGCGACTGCGCGCGGTCGAGCCAGGCGGCGAGCAACCGGTAGCCCTCGACATACGTGCTGATGTAGGCGCGCCACAGCGGCGAGGACAGGAACCGCAGCTGCTGGCGCGCCCGCTCCGGCGTGGCCAGCGACCAGCGCTGCATGAACGCGGCGACCTCGTCGTGGTCGGCGTGGCGATCGTGCAGCAGCAGCGCCGCGTCCTGGCGCACCCCCAGAAGCTTCGCCGACGCTTTCGACAACGCTTGCGCCCGTTGGCCGTCGAAGCGCAGGCCGAGGTCGGCGTAGATCTCCTGCGCCCACAGACCCCAATCGGTACCCACGATCGCGCCGAGCGCGTGATCGGCCAGCCCCTCGGCCATCAGGCACTGCGGGGTGTTCACCAGGAACAGCTGCTGCTCGAGCTGACCGTCGCCGACCAGGCCGGCCTCCTTGCGGCAGTGCTCGGTGTGATGGCCCGGGTAGGACTCGTGCGCGATCAGGTGCGGCAGGTTCGCCATGTGCTGGCGCAGATCGGAGTTGATCGCCACCCGCGACTGGTAGTCGCCGAGGTAGTAGTTGAACCCCGACCACGGCTTGTCCCCCACCACCTCGTAGGTGACCTGCTCGGTCTCCGGCAGCGGGTAGCGCGCACGGACCAGGTCGCGCAGTGCGCTGGAGAACGCCTCGACGCATTCGGCGAGGCGCTCGGGCGGGATCTCGTCGGCCTTGCGGTGGGCCTGGACCCGTGCGGCGAGCCCCGGCCCAGCCGACCCCCCCGTCGCCTCGCTCGCCCCAGCCGACACCCCCGTCGCTCCGCTCGCCCCAGCAGCGGGCAGCACCTCGTCCATCAGCCGGTGTGCCTCGCGGTAGTCGGCCTCGTCGCCGAGTTCGATCTCCACGTCGAAGTACGCGGCCACCTCGTCGACGAACCCGATGTCGTCGCCGGCGAACTTGCGCGCCGAGCACTCCAGCGCCCGCAAGTGCACGTCGAGGAACTGCGCCCGCTCGTCCGCGAGCGCTGTCGACCCAAGCTCTGCGCGCAGCGCGGCGGCGCGGCGGGCGAGCTCACGCGGATCCGGCGCGGGCGCGTTCTCGACCTGCCTGCGCAACTCGGGGTCGCCGGTGTACGCGTCGACGAAGCCCTCCTCGAGCCGGTCGAAGGCCAGCCCGAGCAGCAGATACTCGCGGACCAGGACATCGGACTGCATACCGGGACCCTAGCCGCGATCGCCGTCCCGCACGCGCGGCGGACCCTGCGGCGCGCGAGTGCGGCACCGTCGAGCACAATCCGACTATGCGAGACCTCTCGAGGGGAGCGGCATGGCCCGGGTGAGCGAGCCCAGCCCGTACGTCGAATTCGATCGCACGCACTGGCGCGAGCTGCGCAGCACCGTGCCACTCGTGCTCACCGAGGACGAGCTTGCGAAACTGCGCGGCCTCGGCGAGCAGGTCGACCTCGACGAGGTAGCCGAGGTGTACCTGCCGCTCGCCCGGCTGATCCACCTGCAGGTGGCGGCCCGGCAGCGCCTGTTCGCCGCGACGGCGACCTTCCTCGGCGATGCCCACCCGGACCGCCAGGTGCCGTTCGTCATCGGCATCGCCGGCAGCGTCGCGGTCGGGAAGTCGACCACCGCGCGCGTGCTGCAGGCGCTGCTCGCCCGCTGGGACCACCACCCGCGCGTCGACCTGGTCACCACCGACGGCTTCCTGTACTCGTCGGCGGAGCTGCACAGCCGCGGCATCATGCATCGCAAGGGCTTTCCCGAGAGCTACGACCTACGCAAGCTGCTGCGCTTCGTGACCGACGTGAAGTCCGGCGCGCCGGAGGTTGCGGCGCCGGTGTACTCGCACATCTCCTACGACATCGTGCCCGGCCAATTCCACCTCGTCCGCCACCCGGACATCCTCATCATCGAGGGCCTGAACGTGCTGCAGACCGGGCCACGGCTCATGGTGTCGGACCTGTTCGACTTCTCCATCTACGTCGACGCCCGCATCGAGGATATCGAGAAGTGGTACGTAGGACGGTTTCTCACGCTCCGCAAGACCGCCTTCGCCGAGCCGAGCGCGCACTTCCACCATTACGCCGGTCTGTCCGACCGCGATGCTACGGCGGCCGCGGAGGAGATCTGGCAGAACATCAACCTGCCCAACCTCGTCGAGAACATCCTGCCGACCCGCCCCCGCGCGACGCTCGTGCTGCGCAAGGACGCCGATCACGCCATCAATCGGCTACGGCTGCGGAAGCTGTAGCGGCGTCGTCGGCCGGGGCGGGTTCGATCGACCACGCCTGCTCGATCCGGTCGGCTACGTCGATGACGCGGGCTCTCACAACGTGTGGCTTGTGAATCTCCTCGGCCACGTACTGCGCGACGAAGCGCTTGATCTCCGTGTCGACGCTTCCGAGCACCCGCAGCACCGCTCCGCGCAGCGACGCCGGCCGCACGTCGATGTGCACGTCGCGCCGGCGTGGCTCGTCGACGTCGATCACGACCTTCAGCGGTTCGGCGGCGCGCGCCGTCAGTCGCAAAGCGATGTGGCCGTCGACGTCGAAGTGCTGCTTGTCCAGGGCGAGGTCGATCAGCAGGTGCAGGCGCAACGGGATGTTGAGGCGGAATCGGATGAGGTCGCCGACGTCGCGGGTCAAGCTCGGATCGCCGATCGCGACGTTCGCGGACACCTTGGCCAGCTTGGCCGGGCCGGCGCCGATCGGGCCGAAGTCGAAACTGCTTCCCGCCAGTTCGGTGAAGGCGCCGGCGATGCGGGCGTCGGAGACCGCGAGTTCGAAGAAGTGTCGCCCGAACAGTTCGTAGCTGATGTAGGCGGACTCTGCGATCACTTCCTCGTGCGCGGGTCCCTCGTTCTCCACAGTTCGCAGGCTACGCCGCGGGCCGCGCGTCAAACCCCGAAGCGGCGGTGCCGGGCGGCGTAGTCGCGCAGCGCCCGCAGGAAGTCGACGCGCCGGAACTCCGGCCAGTACGCCTCGGTGAACCAGATCTCCGAGTACGCGCTCTGCCACAAGAGGAATCCAGACAGGCGTTGCTCACCCGAGGTGCGGATGACGAGGTCGGGATCGGGCTGTCCCGAGGTGTAGAGGTGGTTGTCGATTCCGTCGACGGTGATCGAGCGCACCAGGTCCTCGCCGGACAGGCCGGCGCCGATCCGCTCGGCGAGCAGCGACTGCACCGCGTCGGCGATCTCCTGACGACCGCCGTAGCCGACGGCGACGTTCACGTGGGTGCCGGTGCGGCCGGCGGTGCGTTCGGCGGCCTCCTTGAGGCGCCGCGCGGATTCGGCGGGCAGCAGGTCGAGCGTGCCGACGATCTTGACGCTCCAGTTCTGCTCGGGTCCGCTGATCTCCTCGACGACGTCGGTGATGATCTCGAGCAGCGACTCCAACTCGTTCGGGTCCCGGCGCAGGTTCTCCGTGGACAGCAGGTAGATGGTCGCCATCTCGATGTCGGTCTGATCGCACCACGACAGCAACTCGGCGATCTTCAACGCACCCATCCGGTGCCCGTGACTGACGTCGTCGAACCCGTTTTCCCGTGCCCAGCGGCGGTTTCCGTCACACATCACGGCGACGTGGCGCGGGTGCTGCAGACCCTCGATCTCGCGCAGCAGGTGGCGCTCGTAGAGGGTGTAGAGCAGCCCGCGCGCCTTCGTCCTGGGTGCCAACACGGAGGATCAGCGTACGCCGCCGACGGGACGTAGCGCGGGACACATAGGCCCACGGGCTAAGTTACGCTACCGTAGGTTACTGGCCAGTTAGGAGGTGTTCAGGTGACCGCATTCGGGCTCGACGAACTCCCGGTGAAGCCGCGCATGCGCGGCTGGATCCACGTGTGGGCGTTCGTGGGCGCCCTCATGGCGAGCCTCGCCCTGGTGCTCACCTCGCTCACCGTCTCGGGCCGCGCGACCGTCGCGACCGCGATCTACGGGCTGACCGTGTGCGGAGTCTTCGGGGTCAGCGCGCTGTACCACCGGGTGCGCTGGCCCGGCATCCGGTCGGAGACCTGGATGCAGCGGGCCGACCACGCGATGATCTTCCTGTTCATCGCCGGTAGCTACACCCCGTTCGCGATGCTCGGCCTGCCGGAGAGCACGGGGGCGCGCCTGCTCACGGTCGTGTGGTCGGGCGCCGTCGCGGGGTGCGCTCTGAAGCTGTGGTGGCCCGCCGCGCCGCGCTGGGTCGGTGTACCGCTGTACCTGTTGCTCGGCTGGGCGGTGGTGCCGGTCGCCGGGCAACTCACCGAACAGGTCGGGTTGGTGCCGATGCTGCTGCTGTTGGTCGGCGGCCTGCTCTACAGCGGCGGCGCGGTCCTGTTCGCCACCCGCTGGCCCAACCCGTGGCCGCACACCTTCGGTCACCACGAGTTCTTCCACGCCGCAACGGTGCTCGCAGCGCTGTGTCACTACGTCGCGATCTGGATGGTGGTGCTGGGCTCGGCGGGCTGACCGTCAGGCCAGCAACGCGCGCAGGTCCTCCACCGTCGTGACCGGCCGGTCGCAGACGAAACCGCGGCACACGTAGGCCGCGGCTTGGCCGTCGACGAGCGGACGGTCCGCAAGCAGCGGGGTCGAGTCCGCCGGGCCCGCCACCACCACCGCACCCCCGGGCGCGGCGATCCGTGCCGCGTGCACGAGTTCCGAGTCGCCTGGTTCCGAATCAGGCAGTTCCGAATCTGGCACCGTGCTGACCGCCACCTGAATCGGCCCGCGCACGGCCGCCTCCGCGACCGCGAGCCAGTGCCCGGCCGAGCGCGGCGCCTTCGCCAGCACGACCGCCGCCCGGCGCAGTCCGGCCGCCGCGAGGTCGCCGTAGCGGGCCGCGACGGCGGGTTCGCTCAATCCCGCGGCCGTCTGCAACGCCTCGGTGATCGCCGACGCGCCGGACGGTGTCGCACCGTCGAACGGGTCACGGGGTCGACTGACCAACAACTCCGAGTCGTCGGCGGTGTCGTACCAACTGCCCTCGGCGCCCGGCTCGGCGAAGTGCGCGATCGCGGTGTCGAGCAGCGTCTGCGCCTGGGCGAGCCACTCGGTCTCGCCGGTCGCCTGATGCAGCGCCAGCAGGCCCGACGCGAGCCACGCGTGGTCCTCGAGCACCGCCGGCGCCGCGCCGACCTCCGATCCGAGCGACGCGCGGCGCAGGCGACCGTCGACGACGTGCGCGTGCAGGAGATAGCGGGCACACCGTCCGGCGGCGGCGACCCAGTCGGGCCGCTGCAGCGCAGCTCCGGCCTCCGCGAGCGCGACGAGCGCCATGCCGTTCCAGGCGGTGACGACCTTGTCGTCGCGGGCGGGCTGCGCCCGAGCAGCGCGGATCTCACGCAGGCTCGTGCGGACCCGTACGAACCGTTCGGGATCGTCGGGATCGGCCGGTAGCTGCAGCACCGAGGAGCCGTGCTCGAACGTGCCCGCCTCGGTTACCTCGAACGTCTCGCCGGCCCAGGCCCCGTCGTCGGGGCCGAGCGCCTCGACGAGTTGGGCGGGGGTCCACACGTAGGTGAGACCCTCGTGGCCGTTTGTGTCGGCGTCGAGCGCGGAGGCGAAACCGCCGGCGTCGGTGCCGAGATCGACGAGCAGGAAAGCCGCGGTCTCCTCGGCGACCCGGCGGGCGAGCGGCGACGAGGTGCGCCGCGCGAGGTGTGCGTAGCAGCGCAGCAGCAGCGCGTTGTCGTAGAGCATCTTCTCGAAGTGCGGCACCACCCACGCGGCGTCGACGGTGTAACGGGCGAAGCCGCCGCACAACTGGTCGTAGATGCCGCCGCGGGCCATGGCCACCGCGGTCCGCTCAACCACGTTGCGCACGGTCGGGTCGCCGCTGCGTTCGTCGCCCCGCAGCAGGCCCTCGAGCAGCGCGGACGGCGGGAACTTCGGGGCGCCGCCGAAGCCGCCGTGCACGGTGTCCTCGTCGCGCAACGCGGCGGCGACAGCGTGGTCGAGCAGGTCCGCATTCACGTCGAGGTCTGCCTCCGGCAGCCCGCCCGCGTTGCGGCGCAACGCGTCCACGGCGCCGGCCGCGGCCTGCTCCACCTCGCCGCGGCGGGAGCGCCAGGTCTCGGCGATCGCGAGCAGCAACTGCTGGAACGACGGCATCCCGCCGCGCGGGGCGCGCGGGTAGTAGGTGCCGCAATAGAACGGCTGCCCGTCGGGGGTGAGGAAGCAGGTCATCGGCCAGCCGCCCTGCCCGGTCATCGCGACCGTCGCCGCCATGTACACCGCGTCGAGGTCCGGGCGCTCCTCGCGGTCGACCTTGATGCACACGAAGTGCTCGTTCATGAGCGCGGCCGTCGCCGGATCCTCGAACGATTCGTGCGCCATGACGTGGCACCAGTGGCACGCTGCGTACCCGACCGACAACAGGATCGGCACGTCCCGTTCCCGCGCCCAGGCCAGCGCGGCGGCTTCCCACTGCTGCCAGTGCACCGGGTTGTCGGCGTGCTGACGCAGGTAGGGGCTGGTGGTCTGCGCGAGCGCGTTGCGGTCGCGGGAAGGGCCCGGGTCAGGAAGAGGCAGCAGAACCCCCGTTGGGCGTCTTGCGCGTCTTGTGCTGCGCCGGGCGGGCGGCACCCGGATCGGTGCCCTCGTCGGCGGCCTGGTCGGGCTCGGGCCGGTCGGGTTCGAACGTCTCGGGCAGCTTGCGGATCTGTTTGTTCATGTTGCGGATCAACAGCACCGTGCCGATCAACAGCAGGACGATGATCACGAGGCCGATCGGCGACGCCTTACCGAACTCCGGGCCGGGCGGGGTCTGGGCGAGGATCAGCGCTGTGTTCATAGACGCTGTGCTCAGATCGTTCATGTCGGTCACGGCCTAGCGGGGTCGATGCCGGCGAACAGATCGGTCTCGGGGATCGCCGTGTGCACCCGGGTCTTGGCGAGTTCGAATTCCTCGGTCGGCCAGACCCGCTGCTGGAGGGTGAGCGGGACGGCGAAGAACGCGCCGTTCGGGTCGATCTGGGTGGCGTGGGCACGCAGCGCGTCGTCGCGGTTGGTGAAGTACTTGCCACACTGGATCTGCGTGGTGACCCGCGCCATGATGTCGCCGCCGTCGGGTCGCCAGCGGTCGAGCCACTCCTGCATCGGGAACGGCTCCCCCATCCGGTCGTACTCCTCCTTGAACAACTCCATCCGGCGCCGGATGAACCCGTGCGTGTAGTAGAGCTTCAGCGGCGTCCACGGCTCGCCGGCGTCGGAAAACAGCGCCGGGCTGCCACTCGCCTCCCACGCGGCCATCGACACCTCATGGCAGCGGATGTGGTCGGGGTGCGGATAGCCACCGTTCTCGTCGTAGGTGATCATCACGTGCGGGCGGAACTCGCGCACCACCCGCACCAGTGCCTCGGTCGCGAGGTCGAGCGGGACCAGCGCGAACGATCCCTCCGGCAGCGGCGGCGGCGGGTCGCCCTCGGGCAGGCCGGAGTCGACGAAGCCGAGCCAGCACTGCTGCACGCCGAGGACGCGGGCCGCCTCGGCCATCTCCTCCCGGCGGACCTCGTCCATCCGATCGGCGACCCCGGGCAGGTCCATCGCGGGGTTGAGCACGCTGCCGCGTTCGCCGCCGGTCAGTGTGACGACCAGCACCTCGTTCCCCTCGTCGGCGTAGCGGGCCGTCGTCGCGGCCCCCTTGCTCGACTCGTCGTCGGGGTGCGCGTGCACCGCCATGAGCCGCAGTCCGCTCACGTGTTCGTCACCTCGACTCCCTTCTCGCCGCAGATGGTCTGGAACGCCGACGGGCCGCGTGGCGGCGCGTCGGTTCCCGTACCTATAGTTCCACTCGTTCGCGCCGACCATTCCTCGCACCCTGCCCGGAGCCGTTGTGACCGTGTCCCGTCCCACCGACCGTTACCCCGACGCGCGGCGGATGCGGCGTCCGCGGTCGGCGGTGATCGCGGTCACCCTCGCCGCCGTGGTTCTCGGCCTCGCCATCGCCTACGTCGGCTACCGGCAGTTCGGACCGCAGGAACTCGAGGGCGAGCAGGTCACCTACAACCTCGTCGACGAGTCGACGCTCGAGATCACGATGGCGGTCACCCGCAAGGATCCCAGCCGCGCGGCCGTGTGTATCCTGCGGGCGCGCTCGGCCGACGGCACGGAGACGGGACGCCGTGAGGTCTACGTCGCGCCCTCGACCAGCGGAACCGTGCAGATCGACACCATCGTCAAGACCACCGCCCGTCCCGCCGTCGGTGAGGTGTACGGCTGCAGCTTCGACGTGCCGTCCTACCTTCGGACCAGCTGACCTGCACACATGGTAAACTGGTCCGATACACGGTTCCGAGGGGTTTCGGAGCCGTGTTTGCTGCATTGTCGGCTACTTCTGGCGGCCGATAGGCGGTAGGGGGAGGCCGCGAGTGCGGCATCCAGACGAACGAGGGAGTGATCGAGATGACCGAGACGCAGGTGACCTGGCTGACCCCGGAGTCGTACGATCGGCTCAAGAACGAACTCGACCAGCACATCGCCAATCGGCCGGTCATCGCGGCGGAGATCAACGAACGACGCGAAGAGGGCGACCTGAAGGAGAACGGCGGCTACCACGCCGCCCGCGAGGAGCAGGGTCAGCAGGAGGCGCGTATCCGCCAACTGCAGGAACTGCTGAACAACGCGAAGGTCGGCGAGGCCCCGACCCAGTCGGGCGTCGCACTGCCCGGCTCGGTGGTCAAGGTGTACTACGACGGCGACGAGACCGACACCGAGACGTTCCTGATCGCCACGCGCGAGGAGGGCCTGCGCGAGTCGAAGCTCGAGGTGTACTCGCCGAACTCGCCGCTCGGCGGCGCGCTCATCGACGCCAAGGTCGGCGAGACGCGTGAGTACCCGCTGCCCAATGGCGGCACCATGAAGGTGACGCTGGTCACCGCGGAGCCGTATCACAGCTGAGCCGTAGCCGGCTGCGCCCCGGAGAACTCAGCCCCGGACCGACCGGTCCGGGGCGTTCACGTATCCGGGGGGCACGTGGGCGCGCCCCAAACCCGCAGGTCCGCACCCGTGAGTGGTTGAAGAGTCCCTGCACTCTTCAACCACTCACGGGTGGCGGATCAGGCGAGCGCGGCGCGCAGGACGTCGGCGACCGGGGTGGACGCGCGGCCGATCAGCTTCTGCAGGTCGCCGCTGTCGATGTCGAGCGCACCGACCGCGATGCCGGCGTCGTTGTCGGCGAGGATCTCGGCAAACTGTTCGGGCACGCCGGCGCCGACGAGCAGCTGGGCGTACTTCGCCTGCGGCAGGTTTTCGTAGGTGACCGTCGAGCCCGCGACCTCGGAGATCTTTGCGGCGAGGTCGGCGTAGGTGAGCCGCTCGTCGCCGCCGAGTTCGTAGACCTTGCCGTCGTGGCCGTCGCTGGTCAGCACCACCGCGGCTGCCTCCGCGTAGTCGGTGCGCGCCGCCCCGGCGACCTTGCCCGTCCCGGCGGCGCCGTAGAGCGTGCCGCGCGCGATCGTGCCGGCGAGGTCGTTTGTGTAGTTCTCCCAGTACCAGCCGTTGCGCAACACGGCGTGCGGGATCCCGGACGCCGTGAGCACCTCCTCGGTGGCCTTGTGATCGGCCGCGAGCGCGAGCGGGCTCGTCGCCGCATACGGCGCGCTGGTGTAGGCGACGAAGCCGACACCGGCGGCCTTCGCGGCCTCGATCACGTTGGTGTGCTGCGGGATCCGCTGCCCGATCTCGCTGCCCGAGACGAGCAGCAGCCGGTCGACACCGGCGAGGGCGGCGGTCACTGCCGCCCGGTCGCCGAAGTCGGCCGCACGGACGACCACGCCGCGCGCGGCCAGATCGGCGATCTTCTCCGGCGTGCGCACGACGGCGACGATGTCACCCGCGGGCACGCCGCGCTCGAGCAGACGCTCGACGACGAAGCGGCCGAGATGTCCGCTGACTCCGGTCACTGCGATGGTCATGTTTCTCCCTTGGTTGACGCTTACCGATATCCCTACACTAACGAATAATAAGTACTTTTGCAAGGTGACGTACCTACATGGATGCGGGTAGACTGGAGGTCGCCATGGAGACCACCTCGAACCCACCCGACTCGCTCGTCGCGGACGTGTTTGCGCGCGCCTGCACCTCGCGGGAAACGCTGCAGAACGTGACCGGGCGTTGGGGGGTGCTCGCGCTCGCCGCGTTGACGGAGGGTTCCTACCGGTTCTCCGCATTGCGCCGCCGCGTGGATGGGGTCAGCGAACGTATGCTCGCCCAGACGCTGCAGACCCTCGAGCGCGACGGACTGGTGCACCGCGAGGTGCTCGAGGCTATCCCGCCGAAGGTGGAGTACTCGCTGACCGGCCTCGGCCGCGATGTCGCCGCGCA
>DATDBL010000095.1:0-9632 GCA_036524855.1 Aldersonia sp.
CCCCGCCCCGGCCGGCCTCTCGCGCCTCCACCGCCAACCACAACCTGCGCTGCCGCTCGTCGAGCACCGGCGCGAGCAGCGCAAACTTGCGCGACACCTCGTTCTCGCGATCGGCGGCCCTCACCACATCACATACAGTAAGGCCCAAATCCTGAATGTAGCGGTAATTTACTCGCGTGTCCTAACCCGCCACCGCGATCGCGGCCAGCTGGATCAGGCCGAGCAGCGCGATCACCCCGGCGAGCGTCGCGTGCGCCCGGCCGCCGCGCTCCGCCGCCCGGCCCTCGGGCCCGGCGGTGTGGTGGTAGCGGCGATTGCTCTCGATCAGCACCCAGATCCCGATCGGCAACGCGAGCAGGCTGATCAGCGCGAACGGGCCGAGGCGGTCGAACGTCAGGCGCGCCAGCGCTGCCGATCCCGCCATGACCGAGATCGCCAGGCGCTGCCAGGCGAGCGCGGTCCGTTCGTTCTGCAGGCCCTCGGGTGTTCTCCCGCCGGACGATGTCGCTCCTGTCGATGCCACGGTCACGTCCAGGCGAGCAGGATGGCGAGACCGATCAGCAGCACCGCACCGACGAGTATCGCACCGACCAGGAAGCCCGGCAGCGGCGCGCCGGTCCGCATCGCCCGCTCGCTGCGCGCCCAGCGCGCCCAGGATACGAACGCGCACAACAGCCCGAGCGCGATCAGGGCCACCGCGAGGCTGACCTGAACCCCGCGCGGCCACTCCAGATGTACCGCGTCGAGCGCGACCCCGGCCGCGACCAGCGCGAGCGAGGTGCGCAGCCAGGCGAGGAACGTGCGCTCGTTGGCGAAGCTGAACCGGTAGTCCGGGTCCTCGCCGGCGCCGTAGACCCACTTCGGCCAGCGCTCGCTCACGCGATGGACTGTACGCCACACCGTTTGCGCTGGTCAGCACCCGTGAGTGGTTGAAGAGTCCGCCCAGGGCGAGCGCAGCGACGGGAAATCAGGCACAGCGTCGTCAACCACTCACGGGTTGCCGGGTACACTAGTGAGGTAACCCTAAGTTCGGAGGATGGATGGCAAAGCCCAGGACCACGCTCACCGTGCTCGGCAGCGAGCGGCTCAACCCCAACATGGTCCGGGTTCGTCTCGGCGGGCCCGGCTTCGACGAGTTCGTGCCCAGCGAGTTCACCGACTCGTATGTGAAGATGGTGTTCGTCCGCGACGGCGACGAGACGGTGCGCACCTACACCGTGCGCTCGGTCGACCCGGTCGGAAAGGAAATCGCGATCGACTTCGTCGTGCACGGCGACGAGGGCATCGCCGGACCATGGGCTGCGTCGGTGCAGCCGGGCGCGACCATCGACGTTCTCGGGCCGGGCGGTGCCTACGCGCCGCGCACGGACGCGGACTGGCATCTGCTCGCCGGTGACGAGGCGGCGCTGCCCGCGATCTCGGCCGCGCTCGAGGCGCTGCCCGACCACGCGGTCGGCAAGGTGTTCGTCGAGGTGCACGGGCCGGGTGGGGAGCTGGACGTGCGTCGTCCCGCCGGAGTGGAACTGGTGTGGCTGCACCGCAACGGCGGCGCCGAATCGCCTCTGCCGGGTGCTGTGCGCGGGACGGAGTGGCTGCCGGGGCGGGCGCACGTGTTCATCCACGGTGAGGCGCAGACGGTGATGCACGACCTGCGTCGCTACGTTCGCCGCGAGCGCGAGGTGCCCGCCGAGTGGGCGTCGATCTCGGGGTATTGGCGCCAGGGCCGCACCGAGGAGGGTTTCCGGGTCTGGAAGAAGGAGTTGGCCGCCGCCGAAGGCGTTGGTTGAAGGGCAGTTAGGAGCTGGTGCCGGGACGCCGTAGACTGGGCGCTGCGGCCTGTGCGTGCACGGGTCGACTTCGCGCGCCCACGGTAGCCCGCAAGGGTTACAAGGGAGTCGTCGGCTGGTCCCGGATCCGTCCGGGTCCGACGGACGGTGGGTGCCAGGGCAGGGGGCCACCGACTCCCTGCGACAACCGGCAACAGGAAAGAGAACAGGCAGCCATGGCTGTTGTGACCATGAAGCAGCTGCTCGACAGCGGCGCGCATTTCGGACACCAGACCCGCCGTTGGAACCCGAAGATGAAGCGGTTCATCTTCACCGACCGCAACGGCATCTACATCATCGATCTGCAGCAGACGCTGACCTACATCGACAAGGCCTACGAGTTCGTCAAGGAGACCGTTGCCCACGGCGGCACCGTGCTCTTCGTCGGCACCAAGAAGCAGGCGCAGGAGTCGATCGCGGCCGAGGCGACCCGCGTCGGGATGCCGTACGTGAACCAGCGCTGGCTCGGCGGCATGCTCACCAACTTCTCCACCGTGCACAAGCGCCTGCAGCGGCTCAAGGAGCTCGAGGCGATGGAGCAGACCGGTGGATTCGAGGGTCGCACCAAGAAGGAAATCCTCATGCTCACCCGTGAGATGACCAAATTGGAGCGGACCCTGGGTGGAATCAGGGACATGGCCAAGGTGCCCTCGGCGATCTGGGTCGTCGACACCAACAAGGAGCACATCGCCGTCGGCGAGGCGCGCAAGCTGAACATCCCGGTCATCGCGATCCTGGACACCAACTGCGATCCCGACCTTGTTGACTACCCGATCCCGGGCAACGACGACGCGATCCGTTCCGCGGCGCTGCTGACCAAGGTCGTGGCCTCCGCCGTAGCCGAGGGTGTGCAGGCCCGGGCCGGCCAGAGCCGCTCCGACGACAAGCCCGAGGTCGCGGCCGGCGAGCCGCTCGCCGAGTGGGAGCTCGAGCAGCTTGCGCAGGCGTCGCCGGCGGCCGAGGCCGTCAATGAGGCGGCCGAGGAGGTCGCGGCGGGTGCGGCTCCGGCCGAGGCCGTCAACGAGGCTGCCCAGGAGGTCGCCGCGGATGCGGCTCCCGCCGAGACCGGCGTCGAGACCGCGCAGTCCCCCGAGGCCTGATTCCTTCCTTCACACACCGTCTTCACCTCAAAGGAGGCTCGCCAAAGATGGCGAACTACACTGCGGCTGACGTCAAGCGGCTCCGCGAACTGACCGGTGCGGGCATGCTCGACTGCAAGAACGCCCTCGCCGAGACCGACGGCAACTTCGATAAGGCCGTCGAGATCCTGCGCATCAAGGGCGCCAAGGATGTCGGCAAACGCGCCGAGCGCACCACCGCCGAGGGTCTGGTCACCGCCAAGGGCGGGGTCCTGATCGAGGTCAACTCCGAGACCGACTTCGTCGCGAAGAACGACGAGTTCCAGGGCCTGACCGACAAGATCGTCACCGCGGCCGCGAACGCCAAGCCGGCCGACCTGGAGGCGCTCAAGGCGGTGAAGCTCGATGACGGGCAGACCGTCGACGAGGCCGTGCAGGCGCTGTCGGCCAAGATCGGCGAGAAGCTGGAACTGCGTCGGGTCGTCTCGTTCGACGCCCCGGTCGCGACCTACCTGCACAAGCGGGCCTCGGATCTGCCGCCGGCCGTCGGCGTGCTCGTCGAGTACACCGGTGACGGCGACGCCGCTGCGGAAGCGGCACGCGGAGCCGCCATGCAGGTCGCGGCGCTGAAGGCGAAGTACGTGACCCGCGACGAGGTTCCGAGCGACATCGTCGAGAACGAGCGTCGCATCGCCGAGCAGACCGCCCGCGAGGAAGGCAAGCCCGAGCAGGCGTTGCCGAAGATCGTCGAGGGCCGCGTCAACGGCTTCTTCAAGGACGTCGTGCTGCTCGAGCAGGCCTCGGTCACCGACTCGAAGAAGACCGTCAAGGCCCTGCTCGACGACGCCGGCGTGACCGTGACGCGCATCGCGCGTTTCGAGGTCGGCGCGAGTTAGGCGCCTCCGCCGAACCCGGCTCATCGGCCCCGCTCCCAGTTGGGGGCGGGGCCGTTTTGCGTTTCAGCTCTGCATGCGCTCGTCGAGTTCGGTCTGCACCGCCACCCACGCGACGTCGGACACGGACTCACCCGACTTCGGCGCGACCGGATTGTCGACGTTGGGGATCAATAGGTTCGGGGAGACGTCCAGTGCCCGCGCGAGCTTGAAGATCATCGACAGGTGCGGGTCGGCGCTGCCGTCGTCACGGCTGACGTTGCGTTCGATGTTGGAGATCTGGTTGCGGTGCACGCCGCTGAGTTCGGCGAGTTGCTCCTGCGTGAGGTCGCGATGGGTGCGTAGCCAGCGGAGTCGAGCCGAGCGCGAGACCGTAGGTACGGCACTCGAGGTCGCGGTCCTCCTTTCTCGCCACCGTTCAAACGTGTCGGAGAGGCTGGGTAAAGTCTGCACAACACGTTGGGTGATGGAGGTGGCGTGGATCTCGACGCGATCGAACGGGGGGTGGTCGTGGTCGGCCTGCGGGCCGACCCGGTCGAGATCATCGATGCGGAGCAGCAGGGACCCGACGCGAAGCTGCTCGTGTTCCGGGACGCGAACGGCACTCTCGCCGAGCAACTGCTGTTCCGCGCCGACATCGCCGGTCTCTCGCTCACCGAGCCCGGCTCGCGGTGGAGCTTCGACGCCGACCCGCGCGAGTTTCAGCTCCCCGCGGAGGCGATGCGGATTCGCCTTGCCGGGCTGCACGATCCGATGCTGGCGGTGTCATCGAGCGACATCGAGCCGCTGCCGCACCAGATCCAGGCCGTCTACGGCGAACTGCTGCCGCGCGCGCCGCTGCGATTCCTGCTCGCCGACGATCCCGGCGCCGGCAAGACCATCATGGCCGGGCCGTACGCGAAGGAACTGATGCAATGTGGCGACGTCTCGCGCATGCTGATCGTCGCGCCGGGCGGCCTCGTCGAGCAGTGGCAGGACGAACTCGCGCTCAAGTTCGGCATCCGCGCCGAGTTGCTCACCCGCGATCTGGTCGCCTCGACGCTCGACGGCAACCCGTTCACCGCACACCCGACGCTGATCGTGCGGATGGATCAGCTTGCCCGCGACTAGGATATGCTCGCGCACCTGTCGGACAGTTCGTGGGACCTGACGGTCGTCGACGAGGCGCAGGATTCACCAACGGCGGCGGACGGTCGGGTTCGCGTTGACGGTGCTGCAGCGCCGACTGGCGTCGAGCACGCACGCGATACTGCGGGCGCTGCAGCGTCGGCGTGACCGGCTCGAGGTCGCCCGTGTGGCGCTGGTCGAAGGTCGAATCCTGCCGCCGTTGGCGCCGCCCGCGCGTCTCGACGACTACGACGACGAACTCGACGCGGGGGAGGCAGAGCAACTCGAGGAGGACGTCGTCGACGCGGCGACCGCCGCCCGTACCGCCGAGGAACTCGCGACCGAGATCCTCGTGCTAGATTCCCTGGTAGCGCTGGCCACGCGGGTGCGTGACCTTGGGCAGGACCGCAAGTGGGCCGAGTTGCGCAGCCCGATCCTCGACCATGGCCTGCTGCACGACGAGCACGACGAGCACGGCGAGCCGCGCAAGCTCATCGTGTTCACCGAGCACCGCGACACGTTGGATTACGTGGCGGCGCAGGTGCGTAACGTGTTCGGCCGCGACGACCCGGTGGTCACCATCCACGGCGGCACCCCGCGCGTCGAGCGGCGCCGAATCCGGGAGAGTTTCACCCACGACCCGACCTGCCAGGTCCTCGTCGCCACGGACGCCGCAGGGGAGGGCCTGAACCTGCAGGCCGCGAACCTCATGATCAACTACGACCTGCCGTGGAACCCGAACCGAATCGAGCAGCGGTTCGGCCGGATTCACCGGATCGGGCAGAAGCGGGTGTGCCGGCTGTGGAATCTGGTCGCCGAGGACACCCGCGAGGGTGCGGTGTTCATCCGGCTGCTGGAGAATATGGAGACGCAGCGACGCGCCTACGGCGGGCGGTTGTTCGACGTGCTCGGCGAGTAGTTCACGCACCGGTCGCTGCGGGACCTGCTGGTCCACGCGATCCGCTACGGCGACGACCCGGGGCGGGTCGTGGAGTTCGAGCAGGTGATCGACGCGGAGGTCGGCACCGGCACGGCGCGACTCGTGGCCGAGCGCGCGCTGGCGCGGGAGACCCTGACGCCGCTCGAGCTGGAGACCCTCCGCCGCCGGATGGACAACGCCCGCGCCCGAGGGCTGCAACCGCACTTCATCGCGAACTTCTTCTTCCTCACCGCGTTCCGGGCGGTCGGCGGCCGGATCGCAAGGCGGGAACCGGACCGGTACGAGATCTCGAACGTGCCTGCGGCGCTGCGGGTCCGGCGACCGGGCGCGTCGATCGTGCCGGTCACCACCCGGTACTCGCGTGTCACGTTCGAACCGGCGGCGATCCAACCCGAGGCGCTGACGCGCGCGGAGTTGCTGTGCGCCGGGGGCATCCGCTGATGGACGCGCTGCTCGACGTCACCATCGAACGGCACCGCCCGGCGCTCGGGCGGGGCACGCTGCTCGTCGCACCGCGATCCCGGCGACGAGGTGGCGCTGCTCGTCGCGCTGACGGGCGAGATCGTCGACGGCACGGGTGCGAACGCATGGCCGACGGCGGGATTCCGCTCGCGGCGGCATTTCTCGGCCAGGTGTCGGCGACGATCGACCGCGAGCATTGCAAGGAACTGGCGAACCTGCTGTTCCACATCGCCGAGGGGCGCCAAACGCCCCAAGATCGCGGTCGACTTCAACGCACTCGGCGCGGCCTGAACGACATCGCCCGCACGGCCCCGACCACCGTCGCCAGTCCGACCCTCGATTTCAGCTGAGGCGCACTGGGGGCCGGTGAATAGTTGTGGAGTCTGTTGACTCCGCAACCACTCACCACTGCGACCGTTTGTGCCGCAACGTGATCGCGGCCCCGCCGGCGCGAAAAACTTGTCGGTGGTGGCGGATACGATCCGGGTATGTTCGCGAGCAGGGATGAGGTGGCCGGGGCGTTGGACGCGCTCGAGGCTGCGGTGTCCACGCTGGCGGATCTGGATGTGGGTGGGTTGTCGAACCCCGATCGGCTCGACGTGGTGCGCCGCCTCGAGTACTGTGCGCGCCGGGGTGAGGCGATCGGGCACCGAGTGTTGGGGGCGTGGTGGGAACAGCGTGAGGTGTCCGAGTTCGGCGGCCAGCACAGTTTCGACGTCCTCGCCGCGGCACTGCATCTGAGCCGCGCCGAGGCCGGCAAACGCTTCCGCACCGCGATCGAGCTTGCGCCCCGCACCAGCTTCACCGGGGAACCGCTGGCCCCGGAGCTGCCCGCGACCGCGCAGGCGTGCGCGTCGGGGGCGATCGGGGACGCGCACGTGCAGATCATCCGCCGGTTCATGCGCGACCTGCCGGCGGGGGTGGATCCGGAGACCCGCGAGCGCGCCGAGGCGCAACTGGCCGAGGCGGCCGCCACGCTGGGTCCGGACGCCTTGCGCAAGGTCGCAGACCGGCTCGCGGCCTACATCAACCCGGACGGGGACTGCGAGGAGCGCGAACGGGCGCGGCGGCGGGGGATCACCCTGGGGGATCAGGGCCCGGATGCGATGAGCAAACTGTCGGGGTGGGTCGACCCGGAACTACGCGCGTATCTGGAGGCGATCGAGGCGAAGCTGGCGCGCCCCGGGATGTGCAACCCGGAGGACGAGTGCCCCGTGGTGGACGGTGACCCGGACGAGGCGGTCGCGGAACGTGATACCCGTAGCCTGGCGCAGCGGCGTCATGATGCGTGGAAGGCGACGTGTCGGGCGATGCTGGCCAGCGGCGAGTTGGGTGTGCATCGGGGGCTGCCGGTGACGGTGATCGCGACCACGACGGTGCGGGAGCTGTCGGCGGCGGCGGGGCATGTGGTGAGCGCGGGTGGGTCGGTGGTGCCAATGCGCGATCTGATCCGGATGGCCTCGCAAGCGCATCATTATCTGGCGGTGTTCGACGACGACGGGCGCGCGTTGCATCTGGGGCGCAGCAAGCGGTGTGCGAGTGCCGATCAGCGGATCGTGTTGTACGCGCGAGATCGCGGCTGTACGCATCCCGGCTGCACTGCCCCCGCATATCATGCCGAGGCGCATCACCTGGTGGAGTGGGCCGAGGGTGGTGAGACCGACATCGAGAATTTCGGTCTGGCCTGTCATGGGCATCATCCGTTGGCCGGCACCGGGCCCGAAGACTGGCGTGCCCGCCGCGGCGAGCGGGGTGGACGGATCGAATGGGTCGCCCCGGCCCAGATCGACCCGGCTCAGCAGCCACGGATCAACACCTACTTCCACCCCGAAGACCACCTCCTCGACGACGATGACACCACCCAGGACGGTGACCCCCCGTAGCCCGCCGCCCGGCGGCCCAACCCCGCCGGGCAACCCCAGTGCCCACCGACGCCCGCACCGGACACCCGGGAGGCGATCACCCGGACAAGGAGAACCACCACCAAATCCACCCACCCGGCCGAGACCCCCGGCCACCGCCGCCGCGTCCGCCACAGGACCGGCAGCAGCGCCGACCCCGCCGTCGCCAACCGGCAGCCGGGGTCACGCAACCGTGCCCAGCGCGATGCCCTCGTGCCGCCGTCAACCCGCGGTGCGACGGCGCCGGCTGGCCGAAATCTGCACGCTGGGGAATCCGCCCGGACGGTTCGACAGCATCGAGCACGCGCGCGAGTGGTGTCGCGACCTCTTGCACTGCCTCGCCGTGCGTGCGGGCGGGCAGCCACGACGCCCGGAACCACAGGAGGCCGAAGGCTGCGGTCCACCACGCGTCCGGAACCCGAGGCCCGAATCCGGTGGGAATCGAGAGGAATGGCCCGGATGTGGATCCCGCGTCCGATGGGAGTCGATCGGCGTCTTCCGGACCTGGGCCCCGAGTCCGATGGGGTTCGACCGGCGTCTCCCTGACCTGGGCCCGGAGTCCGGCGAGAATCGATCGGCGTGCCCGAGATCCCGGCAGCCGACACCGATGAGATCGATCGGCAAACCCAGGGACCCGTCCAGAGGCCGATAAGGCGACGCACCCGGCCGCGAGTGAGCGCGTGCCCGGGTGGTACAAGAAGGGTGGAGGCCCTTCGGTCTCGCCGGTCGAAGAGAGCTGGGCGAGCGAACTACGCGACCGCCATGCGCACCGCACCAGCTTCAGCGGCGACGACGCCTACCGCGCCCTCGACACCGCCGAGCGGTTCCTGCGCGCGATCGGCACGCCCGAGGAGGCCGACGAGGTCAAGAAGACCCGCGTCGAACTGCGGGCGCATCTCGTCCGAGCAGGTCGACTCCCGCGTCACCAACACGTCGGCGGCCGCCGAGGTCGGCGCCGACAACCTGCTGCCGTGGCGCGAGGTCCTCGCCCCGCATCCCGACGTTGCCAGCGGAAACTTCCACGCCGCCGAGTTCGCCGCCGACCTCGCTATGGTCGCGAGCAACGAGGGCGACTCGGAGTACACCGACCCGGTCCAGTTCTTCGCCCGCACCTTCCTCACGGGCGGACTGCGCGACCTGATCCTGCGCATGGCCCGCCGGATGACCGGCGGGCCCTGCGCATGGCCCGCCGGGTGACCGGTGACCGCAATGCTTCGCCGGTCGTCAACCTGCAGACCAACTTCGGCGGCGGAAAGACGCACCCGATGGTGGCGCTGTGGCATCTCGCCTCCGGGCGCCGGGTCGCCGACTACCCACAGGAGTTGCAGGACCTGCTGCGCAACGTCGATCTGGACTCGGCGGCGGACAGAATTGGACGGGTTGCGTTGGTAGGCAATCACCTCGCGCCGGCGAAGCCGCGCGAG
>DATDBL010000096.1:0-10246 GCA_036524855.1 Aldersonia sp.
TTGGAGATGTCGAGGCCGGTCTCGATGATGGTGGTGCACACGAGCACGTCGTATTCGCGCTCCCAGAAGCCCTGCACCGTGCGCTCGAGCCTGTCCTCGTTCAGCTGGCCGTGCGCGACCACGACCCGGGCCTCGGGCACCAGGCCCTGAATCCGCTTGGCCGCCTTGTCTATCGAGCTGACCCGGTTGTGCACGTAGAAGACCTGTCCGTCACGCAGCAGCTCGCGACGGATGGCGGCGCCGACCTGACGGTCCTGGTAGCCGCCGACGTAGGTGAGCACGGGGTGGCGTTCCTCGGGCGGGGTGAGGATGGTCGACATCTCCCGGATGCCGGCCAGGCTCATCTCCAGGGTGCGCGGAATCGGCGTCGCCGACATGGTCAGCACGTCGACGTGGGTACGCAGCGACTTGATGTGCTCCTTGTGCTCGACACCGAAGCGTTGCTCCTCGTCCACGACTACGAGGCCGAGGTCGCGCCAGCGCACGCCGGTCTGCAGCAACCGGTGCGTGCCGACCACGATGTCGACGGTGCCGTCGGCCATGCCGTCGAGGATGGCGCGGGAATGGGCGGTGTCGGTGAAGCGGGACAGGCCCCTCACCGTCACCGGGAAGGACGCCATCCGCTCGGAGAACGTCTGCAGGTGCTGCTGCGCGAGCAGGGTCGTGGGCACGAGCACCGCGACCTGCTTGCCGTCCTGCACCGCCTTGAACGCCGCGCGCACCGCGATCTCGGTCTTGCCGTAGCCGACGTCGCCGCACACCACCCGGTCCATCGGCACCGGACGTTCCATGTCCGCCTTCACCTCGCCGATCGCCGTCATCTGATCGACCGTCTCGGTGAACGCGAAGGCGTCCTCCATCTCCCGCTGCCACGGCGTGTCCGGGGCGAAGGCATGCCCGGGCGCCGCCTGGCGCGCGGCGTACAACTGGACCAGTTCGCCCGCGATCTCGCGAACCGCCCTGCGCGCCTTGCGCTTCGTGTTCGCCCAGTCGGATCCGCCGAGCTTCGACAGGCTCGGCATCTCCCCGCCGACGTAGCGCGACAACTGGTCGAGGGCATCCATCGGTACGAACAACCGGTCGCCGGGCTGGCCCCTTTTGCTCGCCGCGTACTCGATGACCAGGTACTCCCGCCGCGCGCCGCCGACGGTGCGTTCCACCATCTCCACGAACCGCCCGATGCCGTGCTGGTCGTGCACCACCATGTCGCCGGCCGACAGCGCCAGCGGGTCCACCTGGTTGCGCCGCTTGGCGGGCAGGCGTTTACCATCGCCGACCGCAGCCGCGCGGGTGCCGGTCAGGTCCGATTCGGCGATCACCACGAGCCCACCGGACAGCACGAACCCGGCGTGCAGCGCCCCGCACAGCACTGCGACGGAGCCCGGTTCGGGCTCGGCTCCGGAGGCGAGTGCGGTGGCCGGTACCTCGGCCTCGCGCAGCCGTTCGAGCACGCGTGCGGCGGTGCCGTGGCCGGCGACGACGATCGCGGCGCGCCCGCCGGTGGTGGCATGCGCACGCAGCATCGCGAAGGTGTTCGCCACCTCGTCGGCGGCACCGCGGGCGGCCGGGGCTCCGGTGACGCCGAGCTCGATCTCGTCGGAGTCGCCGCTCGCGAGCGGGCTCAGCGTCCACCACGGGTGGTCGAGCCGACGGGCGCTCGCCTCGACGTCGGCGAGGTCGCGGTAGGCCGACGCCGCGAGGTCGATTGGAGTGTTGAGCGTCGACACGTCCAGCGGCGCGGCGCCCCCCACCGACGCCGCGGTCCACGACGCCTCGAGGAACTCCTGTCCCGTCCGCACCAGGTCGACGGCGCGGGTGCGGATCTTCTCGGGGTCGCACACCAGCACGTGCGTGCCGACGGGCAGCACCTCGGTGAGCAGCTGCAGCTCACCAGGGACCAGCACAGGCAGCAGCGCCTCCATGCCCTCCACCGGGATACCTGCCGCGAGCTTGTCGAGCAGTTCGACCAGGGCGGCATCCGCGGGGTTGTCGGCGGCGAGCGCGGCGGCGCGGTCGCGCACCGCGTCGGTGAGCAGCAGCTCTCGGCACGGCGGCGCGATCAGCGTGTCCACCTCGACGTCGGGCACCGAGCGCTGGTCGGCCACCGAGAACGGACGCAGTTCGGTGACCTCGTCACCCCAGAACTCGACGCGCGCGGGATGGTCCGCGGTCGGCGAGAACACGTCGAGGATGCCGTCGCGCACGGCGAACTCGCCGCGCTTGCCGACCATGTCGACCCGGGTGTAGGCGAACTCGACGAGCCGCTCGATCAGTGCGTCGAAGTCGTACTCGGAGCCGACCCGCAGCCCGATCGGTTCCAGCTCGCCGAGCCGCGGGGCCATCGGCTGCATGAGCGAGCGCACGGTGGTGACCACCACCCGCAGCGGCGGACCGTAGTCGGGATCGTCGGGGCGGGCGAGGCGGCGCAGGACTTCGAGCCGGCGACCGACGGTGTCGGCGCTCGGCGAGAGCCGCTCGTGCGGCAGCGTTTCGCACGACGGAAACTCCGCGGCGGCGGCGCCGAGGATCTCGGTCAGCTCGCCGGTGAGGTCGTCGGCGTCGTGGCCGGTCGCGGTGACGACCAGCAGGGGTGCGGATCGGGCGATCGTGGCCGCGACGAAGGCCCGTACGGATGCGGGCCCGACCAGGCTCGCGTCGGCGCGACCGACGAGATCGGACACCGCGGCGAGGGCGCGATCGGCGCACGCCGCGGCGGCCAGTCCCGCCATCGGCGGACTAGTGGAAGGCAACAGCGGACTCCTGAACACCGACTCTCGAGCAAGCGAGCTTTCGCGCTCGATACTAGCTAGTGGTCGACCGAGCGCAGCCGGCGCGCGGCGAACTGCTGGAAGTAGCCCGCCTTGTCGTCCGGCACGATCGCCGGCAGCAGATAGAACCAGAGCCGCTCGAGTTGGTAGGCCATCTTGTCGAGTCGGTCGAGACCCGACGCGACCAGGTGAGCGCCGAGGATCATCTCCTGCAGCATCAGCGACAACGAGTCGGGGTCGATGTCACTGCGTAGGTCGCCCTCGTCCCGCGCGCGGGCAACGAGGTCGGCGTGCCGTTGTGTCCAGTCGGCGAGCAGGTTCTGCCCCGTCGTGCCGTAGAAATCGCCGATCTGCTGATTGAGCTTGAGCATCGCCCCGACCATCGGGTCGCTCACGGCGAGGTCGGCGACCACGTAACTGATCCCGATGCAGGATTCGAGGGCGGGCACGCGCTGGTCGAAGTAGGTCTGCATCGCGTCGCGTAAACGCCGGTCGCCGAGGTCGACGACCGTGCGGGCCAGTTCCTCCTTGGACCCGAAATGGAAGTACAACGCGCCCTTGGTGACATTGGAATGCGCCATGATCTCGTTCAGGCTCGCGTTCGCGTAGCCGAGCCGGAGAAACACCTCGGCCGCACCGGCGAGCACGGCATCACGCGTGATTTCCGCGCGCGCTTGCCTAGCCATGTCGTCCGCCTCGCGTGTACCATTCCGAGACGTTGCGCTCGGGTCGTGGAAAGATACCACTCGGTCTGCTGTTCGCAGTGTCGACAGAGTAAGTCGTCACTCGTCCCCCAGCACCGGATCGGCCTCGAGGTTGGTCAGCCCGTTCCAGCAGAGGTTCACCAGATGGGCGGCGACGACCTCTTTCGGTGGGTGGCGCTCGTCGAGCCACCAGGTCGCCGTCGTCGACACCATCCCGACCAGCGCCTGCGCGTACAGCGGGGCGAGGGCCGGGTCCAGCCCGCGCCGCGCGAAGTCGCCGGCGAGGATGTGGCCGACCTGGCCGATCGCTTCGTTGAGCAGGCTGGAGTAGGTGCCCTCGGCCGCGGTGACGCGCTGGTCACGCACCAGGATGCGAAATCCGTCGGTCTGTTCCTCGACGTAGGTGAGCAGCGCCAGCGCGACCCGCTCGACCCGGATCCGGGAGCGGTTCTCCGTCAGCGACGAGGTGATCATCTGGGTGACCGTGGACATCTCCCGGTCCACCACCACGGCGTACAGGCCCTCTTTGCCGCCGAAGTGCTCGTAGACGACGGGTTTGGAGACGTTCGCACGCTGCGCGATCTCCTCGATGGAGGTGGCGTCGTAACCGCGTTCGGCGAACAGGGATCGGGCGATCTCGATGAGTTGCTGGCGGCGCTGGGTGCCGGTCATCCGAACGCGAGCCCGCGTGGGGGGCGCATCGCCGACACTCTGCCCCGAGGACATGGCTCGCCCCTTCCCCGACGACCACGATGGTGTGACCTGCGTCTACCCTATCGAGGCACGAACCGGGCGAGCCGTTCGACGCGCCCGGCATCGGCATGCGAGGATCGGGACGCACGCACGATCCGCCGTAGTGTAATGGCAGCACCTCTGATTTTGGTTCAGATAGTTCAGGTTCGAGTCCTGGCGGCGGAGCGAAAGTTGGTCAACCGGAACGACGCCGCGATTGGGAGAGTATCAATGCCGAACCGCACCGCTGTCGTGGTGCTCGCCGCGGGCGCCGGGACCCGGATGCGCTCCAAGACCCCGAAGGTGCTGCACGAGTTGGCCGGCCGTTCGCTGCTCGGCCACGCCCTGCACGCCGCCGACGCGGTGGATCCCGATGACCTCATCACCGTCGTCGGTCACGACCGCGACCGGGTCGGTGCCGCGGTGTCGTCGCTGGCCGACGAGCTGGGCCGCAAGATCGACGTCGCGGTGCAGGAGAAGCAACTCGGGACCGGGCACGCGGTGCAGTGCGCGCTCGAGGCGCTGCCCGGCGACTACACGGGCGACATCCTCGTCACCAACGCCGACGTGCCCCTGCTGGACGGGCACACGCTCGAGGCCCTGCTGCACGAGCACCGGAGTTACCCGGGGCAGCCGGCCGTCACCGTGCTCACGTTCGTCCCGGCCGACCCGAACGGTTACGGGCGCATCGTCCGCACGCCGGACGGGCAGGTCGCCGAGATCGTCGAGCACGCCGATGCGACACCCGAGCAGGCGGCGATCACCGAGGTCAACTCCGGCGTTTACGTCTTCGACGCGGAGGCGCTGCGGGCGGCGATCGTGCGGCTGCGCCCGGAGAACGCGCAGCAGGAGCTGTATCTGACCGACGTGCTGAGGATCGCCCACGAACTCGGCCTGTCGGTCTACGGCGCGGTGCTCGACGACCCGATCAAGGTGACCGGCGTCAACGACCGCGTGCAACTGGCCGCCGCGGGGGCCGCGCTCAACCGCTACCTGCTCGAACACCACATGCGCGCCGGCGTCACCGTCGTCGACCCGACCTCGACGTGGGTCGACTCGACCGTGCAGATCGGCCGCGACGCCGTGCTGCGGCCCGGGGTGCACCTGCTCGGCGACACCGTGATCGGTGAGGACGCCGAGATCGGGCCCGACACCACGCTGCGCGACGTCGTCGTCGAGGACGGGGCGAGCGTGATCCGCACACACGGCGAACGCTCCCGGATCGGCCCGGGCGCGACCGTCGGGCCGTTCAGCTATCTGCGGCCGGGCACTGTGGTCGGCGAGGCGGGCAAGATCGGCACCTTCGTGGAGACGAAGAACGCCGAGATCGGCGCCCACAGCAAGGTGCCGCACCTGACCTACGTGGGCGACGCGACGATCGGCGAGTACAGCAACATCGGCGCGTCGAGCGTGTTCGTCAACTACGACGGCGTGCAGAAGATGCACACCGTCGTGGGGTCGCACGTGCGCACCGGCAGCGACACCATGTTCGTCGCGCCGTTGAACGTCGGCGACGGCGCCTACACCGGTGCCGGCACGGTGCTGCGCCGCGACGTCCCGCCGGGGGCGCTCGCGATCTCCGGCGGGGCGCAGCGCAACATCGAGGGCTGGGTGGAACGTAACCGGCCGGGTACCCCCTCGGCGACAGCCGCGGCCGAGGCGCTGAAACAATCGACAGCGGCAAGCGACGACGATCTCGGCGATGCCGGGGACAAGGATGGCGGAAACCAGTGAGCGTGTTCTCAGTCGACAACTCCAAGAACCTGATGCTGTTCTCCGGGCGCGCGCACCCCGAACTCGCGGAGCAGGTCGCGAAGGAACTCGACGTGGTGGTCACCCCGCAGACCGCGCGTGACTTCGCCAACGGGGAGATCTTCGTCCGCTTCGAGGAGTCGGTGCGCGGCTGCGACGCGTTCGTGCTGCAGAGCCACCCCTGGCCGTTGAACCAGTGGCTGATGGAACAGCTGATCATGATCGACGCGCTCAAGCGCGGGTCGGCCAAGCGGATCACCGCGATCCTGCCGTTCTACCCCTACGCCCGCCAGGACAAGAAGCACCGCGGCCGCGAACCGATCTCCGCGCGCCTGGTCGCGGACCTGCTCAAGACCGCCGGCGCGGACCGGATTGTCGCCGTCGACCTGCACACCGACCAGATCCAGGGTTTCTTCGACGGCCCGGTCGACCACATGCACGCGCAGTCGCAGCTGGCCGACCACGTCCGCGCCAACTACAGCCTCGAACACATCACCGTCGTGTCGCCCGATTCGGGTCGCGTGCGGGTGGCGGAGAAGTGGGCCGACGCCTTGGACGGGGCGCCGCTGGCGTTCATCCACAAGACGCGGGACCCGCTGGTGCCGAACCAGGTGAAGTCCAACCGGGTGGTCGGCGAGGTGGAGGGCCGCACCTGCATCATGATCGACGACATGATCGACACCGGCGGCACCATCGCCGGCGCGGTGCGGGTGTTGAAGGACGCCGGCGCCGGCGAGGTCGTCATCTGCGCAACGCACGGCGTGCTCAGCGAACCCGCCGCGGAGCGGTTGGCGAACTGCGGCGCCGTCGAGGTCGTCGTCACGAACACCCTGCCGATCGACGAGTCCAAGAAGTTCCCCCAGCTCACCGTGCTGTCCATCGCGCCCCTGCTCGCCCGCACGATCCGCGAGGTGTTCGAGAACGGGTCGGTGACGAGCCTGTTCAACGGCAGCGCGTAGCGGCTCTGCGCTGCCCACAGGGCGCGGGTTGCGCCCATTAGGGGCCCCCCGTCGCGCCGCCGCCGGTTGCGCTACGGGGGGGACCCCTCACCGTCGTTTTCGCTCATGTGGGGTCCCCTCAGTCGGTCGGTGCCGCAACTGAGGGTGCCCCTGACTGTGGTAACCCAGCCGGGGCCCGATCGCCCCGTTGGTGATCACGACCGGGTGGCCCGCGACACGCCGAGAGACGAGGCCACACGGGCGGTCTCGTCGAGGTCGGGGTCAGCCGAGCGCGGTGGCGAGCCAGTCCACGAGCGGGCGCATCTCCTGCCACGAACCGCGCACCTCGTGGAGGGTGCGGGAGGTCTCGAGCCAGTCGGGGCAGCCGAGCGTGCGGCCGACCGTGAGCGACTTGTGCCGCAGCAGGTCGATGTGCGGGTGGTCGGCGGTGAAGCCGCGCGGCGTGGTCTTGAGTTGTTCGCCACCCACCTCGTAGCCCTTCTTCACCAGCCGGTCGAGGGTCTTGCGAAGCTCTCGCGCGCGGTCCGCGCGGGTGTCGAGCGCCGTGCGGTAGCGGGCGACCTGTTCGCTCGAGCCGTGGTAGAAGCCGCCCGCCAGGAACAGCCCGGACGCGGCGACATGGAGGTACCAGCCCACCCCCGGCGCCGCTTCGACAAACGCGCCCTGCGCCGTCTTGTACGGGGTCTTGTCCTTCGAGAATCGGACGTCGCGATAGGGCCGGAACACCTTCGCGGAGCCGAACTCCTCCTCGAGTTCACCGGCGAGCGCGATGATCGGAGCCCGCACCGCCTCGTCGTACACCTGCTTGTGCGCGGTCCAGAAGGCCTTGCTGTTGTCGGCCTCGAGGTCCTCGTAGAAGTCGAGCGCGGCCACGGGGATTCCGCTGAACACGCTGCCAGCGTACGGCTCAGCGGGCACGGGCGAGCAGCAGGGAGAAACGGGCGTCGGGGTCGGTCCAGGCGCGTTCGACGGCGAAGCCGGCGTCCGCGAGTTCGCGCTCGATGCCGGCGGGGCGGAACTTCGCCGAGATCTCGGTGCGGAGTTGTTCGCCCCGCTCGAACTGCACGGTGAGGTCGAGGTCGCGAACGTGCACGGTCATGTCGGCGGTGGCCTCGAGCCGCATCTCGATCCACTCGTTCTCGACGTCCCACAGGGCGACATGGCGGAACCGGTCGGGTTCGAAGTCGGCGCCGAGGCGGTGGTTGAGCACGTTCAGGACGTTGCGGTTGAACTCGGCGGTGACGCCGGCGGCGTCGTCGTAGGCGGGCACGAGCACCGCCGGGTCGATCACGAGTCCGATGCCGAGCAGCAGGCGTTCGCCGGGGTGCAGAACCTCCCGGACGCTCGTGAGAAACTCCGCACGCTCGGCGGGGACGAAGTTGCCGAGGGTGCCGCCGAGGAACACGACCATCCGATGCTCGCCGCGCGGCAGGTTGTGCAGCGTGTCCGTGAAGTCGCTCACGATGCCGCGCACGACGAGATCGGGAAAAAGCGATCCGAGTTGCTCGCTCGCCGCGATCAGCGCCGACGGCGACACGTCCTGCGGGACGTAGGTGCGCAAGCCGCCCTGTGCCAGCATCGCCCGCAGCAGCAGCACGGTCTTCTCCGAGGAACCCGAGCCCAGTTCGACGATTATGTCCGGGCGCGCGACGGCGGCGATGTCCTCGGCGACGGCGGCGAGCAGGGCGCGCTCGGCGCGGGTCGGGTAGTACTCCGGCAGTTCGGTGATCCGGCCGAACAGTTCGCTCCCGCGGGCGTCGTAGAACCACTTGGGCGGCAGCCATTTCGGGGTCGCGGTGAGCCCGGTGCGGGCGTCGTCGCGCAGTGCCGCGTCGAGGTCGGCGGCGGTGAGGTGGATTTCCAGGGTCGGTGCGGTCATGTCTCCCACTCAGATCGGTTCGATGGTCAGCTCACCCGGCCGCGCAACGACGAGGCGCCGGTCCGGCACCGGTTGCCAGCGCGGGTCGTCGTCGTAGGGCTCGGAGGCGATCACCACGGCGGCTGCGGTGTCGTTTTCGGAGGCCAGTACATACAGCGAGTGATAACAGGTCGTGGCCCACAGCCGCTGCCCGTCGCCGAGGAGCAGGTTGAGGCGGGCGTCGGGCGCGGCGCGGAGCACGTCGGTGACGAGCCCACGCAGCGCGGACGCGGGGTCGGCCGCCTCGAGGCGCGCGGCGAGCGCGAGCCACAGCGCGGCGGAGTCGGTCGCGGTCTCGAGTTCCAACAGGGTCGCCGCATCCACCCCGCCGAGACCGTCCACGCCCTTGAGAACACTGCCGATCGTCTTGCGCCAGTCGGGCACGACACCGTTGTGGCTGAACGCCCACGGCCCACGGATGAACGGCGCACAGGACGCACGGTCGATCGGCATGCCGAGGGTCGCCGAGCGCACCGCGGCCAGCACCGCGGTCGTGCAGAGTTGGCCGAGGACGTCATCGACGGCGGGGTCGGTCCAGATCGGCATCGGATTGCGGTAGCCGGTCGCGATACTGCTGCGCCACCACGCGATGCCGAAACCGTCGGCGTTGATCGTGCCGCCGCCGCGCATCTCCCGCGGGGCCCATGCCTGGGTGCGCAGCGAGTGCGGGCCATGGAGAACCGGCTCGGACACCGGGACCGGCGGGCCGAGATAGCCGAGATGGCGGCACACCGTCAGCGCCGTCCGTCCGGGAGGTCGCGGGCGAGCCGGATCCCGGCGAAGATCTGCCGTCGGATCGGGTGATCCCAGTTTCGGAACGTGCCGCGGCACGCGACCGGGTCGGTCCCGAACGAGCCACCCCGCAGCACCTTGTAGTCGCCGCCGAAGAACACCTCCGAGTACTCCCGGTACGGGAACGCCGCGAAGCCGGGGTACGGCTCGAATCCCGACGCCGTCCACTCCCACACGTCGCCGATCAACTGGTGCACGCCGGCCGGCGACGCGCCCCGCGGATACGCCCCCACCGCGGCGGGTTCGAGGTGGCGCTGGGCGAGGTTCGCGTGCTCGCGCGCCGGTTCGTCGTCGCCCCACGGGTAGCGCCGCGACCGCCCGGTCTGCGGGTCGTGACGGGCGGCCTTCTCCCACTCTGCCTCGGTCGGCAGCCGCTTGCCGGCCCAGGTCGCGTACGCCTGCGCCTCGAACCAGCACACGTGCACCACCGGCTGGTGCGGCTCGAGGGGCACAATCGTGCCGAACCGCCGCCGCCACCAGCGTCCGGTGGGCTCGCGTTGCCAGAACAGCGGGGCCTCGAGGCCGGCCTCGGTGCGGTGCGCCCAACCGCGGTCGCTCCACAGGTCGCGGCGGTGGTAGCCACCGTCCTCGATGAACTCGGCGTACTGCGCGTTGGTCACC
>DATDBL010000097.1:0-9553 GCA_036524855.1 Aldersonia sp.
ACTCATCAACCACTCACGGCTCGGGGCACCGCCACGCCGCGCAGGGTTAGTGCGCGCGGCGCGGGTAGCACCAGCGCGGCGCGCACAAAACCCGCGCAACGTGGCCCGAGCGGACCTGCACGGGGGTCGCGGAGCGCCTCAGCCGGGCGTCGGAATAGTGCGGCTGTCACCTCGGAACTCGGCGATGACGGTGTCGCCAACTGCAACGGTGACGTCGTAGATGCCGTTACGGCCGAACGCCTGGCGCTCCTGCGCGGTGGCCGTGAGCGTGTCACCGCGCCGCGACGGGCGCAGGAAGCGGATGTCGGCGCGGGCCGCGACCGCGGAGGACTCGCCGCTGTTGCAGGCCAGCGCGAACGCCGTGTCGGCGACCGCGAAGACGAAGCCGCCGTGGGTGATTCCGTAGCCGTTCACCATGGTCTCGGTGACCGTCATGGTGACGACGGCCGACCCGCGGGACAGCGCGGCGATCTGCATGCCGAGCGCCTTCGAGGCGTGGTCCGCGGCGAACATGCGCTCGGCGACCTCGAAAGGCCTGGCTGTCTGTCTGCTCATGATTCGATTCTCCGTCCCGGTCCACGGCGCGGCGGCACAAGCGGCCGCCGCGCCTCGGACCGATCAGTCCGACAACCCCGACTGCTCGCCCACAACGAACATCGTCACCCCGCCGGTCGCGAAGTTCGCGACGTCGGCGCCGGCGGCCTGCATCTCCGGGGAGCGCAGACCCGACTTCATCGCCTCCTCCGTCGGGAAGATCAGGCTCGCCGCGAGGTAGTACGGCGGGTCCGCCTTGCCCATGCCCGCGCACTTGCCCCATTCGAAGCCGGCCAGTCCGGGGACCGCGGCCGCGAGCGGGACGTGCGTGTTGGCGTAGTGCTCGTCGAACGCGGCGGGATCGGTGGGGGTGCCGTACAGGACGGCGACACGGTAGCTCACTGCCGGTCTCCGTCGGGCTTGGCGACGAGGGTCAGCACGTCGTAGGTCGCGACCGGATCCTCATTCTGGTTCACCACGACGGCGTCCCAACGGACCTCGCCGTAGTTCGCGCTCGACCGCGGGGTGATCTGCTTGGCGGTGAGCGTCACGGTGAGGCTGTCGTCGGCCTTGACCGGGGTGAGGAAGCGCAGGTTGTCGACGCCGAAGTTCGCGAGCACCGGGCCCGGCGCGGGGTCGACGAACAGGCCGGCGGCCAGCGATACGACGAGGTAGCCGTGCGCGACGATGCCGCCGAACAGCGGGTTCGCCGCTGCCGCTTCGGGATCGGTGTGCGCGTAGAACGTGTCGCCGGTGAACTCCGCGAAGTGCGCGATGTCCGCGCGGGTCACCTGGCGCGGCCCGCCGACGATGGTGTCGCCGAGCACCAGTTCGCCGAGGTCCTTGCGGAACGGATGCACGTCGCCGCTCACCCGGTCGGCACCGGTGACCCACCGGTTCCCCACGGCGGTCAGCACATTGGGCGTGCCCTGCACGGCGGTGCGCTGCATGTGGTGCAGGACGCCGCGAATGCCGCCGAGTTCCTCACCGCCGCCGGCACGACCCGGGCCGCCGTGGACGAGCACCGGCAGCGGGGACCCGTGCCCGGTGGACTCCTTGGCGTCCTCGCTGTTGAGCACCAGCACCCGCCCGTGATACGGCGCGAGGCCCAGGACGATCTCCCGCGCGATCGCGGTGTCGGCGGTGACGACCGATGCCACCAGGCTGCCCTTACCGCGGGCGGCGAGCGTGACCGCGTCGGCGGTGTCGCGGTAGCCGATCACGGTGGCGACGGGCCCGAACGCCTCGATCTCGTGCGGCTCGCTCGCCTCGACGTCGTCGCAGCGCAGCAGGATCGGCGAGAGGAACGCACCGCCGGTCGAGTCGGGGTCTCCGTACACCACCTGGGCCGACTTCGACAGTGCCCGAACGGACTTCAGCACTTCGTCGCGCTGCTCGACGCTGGCGAGCGCACCCATGGTCACCCCGTCGACGGCGGGGTCACCGACCACGACGCCGTCGAGGCGTGCACCGACCGCCGCGACGACGTCGTCGACGAGCGCCGAAGGCACCAGCCCGCGGCGGATCGCCGTGCACTTCTGGCCCGCCTTGACGGTCATCTCGGTGACGAGTTGCTTGACGTACAGATCGAATTCGGCGCTGCCGGGCGCGACGTCGGTGCCGAGGATCGAGGCGTTCAGCGAGTCGGCCTCCGCGGTGAACCGCACATTCTCGGCGATGACCGTCGGGTGCGCCTTGAGCCGCGCGGCTGTGTCGGCGGATCCGGTGAACGCGACGGAGTCCTGGCCGTCGAGATGGTCGAGCAGGTCGCCCGCGCTGCCGCAGATCAGCTGCACCGATCCCTCGGGCAGCACACCGGATTCGATGATGCGGCGGAACACCAGTTCGGTGAGGTACGCGGTCTGGCTGGCCGGCTTGACGATGCTCGGTACGCCCGCGATGAACGCCGGGGCGAGCTTCTCCAGGAAACCCCACACCGGAAAGTTGAACGCGTTGATCTGCACCGCGACGCCGCGGCGGGTGGTGTAGATGTGCTGGCCCAGGAACGTGCCGCGCTTGCCGAGGTGCTCCACCGCGCCGTCGAGGACGACGGTGTCGTTGGGCAGTTCGCGGCGCGCCTTGCTCGCGTAGCTGAGCAGGGTGCCGAACCCGCCGTCGACGTCGATCGCGGAATCCCGCTGCGTGGCACCGGTCGCCGCGGAGAGCGCGTAGAACTCCTCCTTGCCGGCGAGCAGCGTCATCGCGAGCGTCTTGAGCATCGCGGCGCGCTCGTGGAACGTCAGCGCGGCCAGCGCGGGCGCGCCGACGGTGCGGGCATAGCCGACCATGCCGGCGAAGTCGAGCTCGGTCGACGAGGTACGGGCCACCTCGTGGCCGTCGAGGGCGCTGGCCAGCGCGGTGCCGGCATCGGGCGCCGTATACCACTGGCCTCGGGCATAGCTCTGCAGAAGTCGTGTCACAAGATTCTCCATCCAACCGTCCATTCGGTTGGTAATACGATGCAGGCAACCCGCGCGATTGTCAAGGCGGCAGAAGTTCAGGCGCTGCGGCGCAACCCGTCGAAGGTCAGCAGCACGACAGCGTCGGCCAGCTGTTTCGCCGATCCGTCGCGCTGCGGGCGGTACCACTCGATGAGCGAGTTGACGGTGCCGAAGACCAGCCGGCTCGCCAGCATCGGGTCGATGCCCGGGGTCAGATCCCCCTCGGCGGCGGCCTCCTTCACCAGGCCGGAGACGATCTCGTCGAACTCGCGGCGCCGCGCTAGCGCCTTGCGCTCCACCGCCGTGTTGCCCCGCACCCGCAGCAGCAGCGTCACGTACGGCAGGTCGGCGACGAGGATGTCGACGCTGCGGCGAACCAGGTACTCGAGCCGGTCGATGTAGCGGCCGCTCGTGACACCCTCCTCGGTCGTGACCGCGAACAGCGCGTTCAGCGCACGGGCCAGGGCGAGGTCGAGCAGTTCGGTCTTGCCGGACACGTGGTGATAGATCGAGGACTTGGTGATGCCGAGCCGCTTCGCGAGCACCTCCATGCTGGTGCCGTCGTAGCCCTTGTCGTTGAACACCTTCACCGCGACCGCGAGCAGCGAGTCGAGGTCGTAGCCCGGCCGGCCGGGTTGGCCGGTCCGACGTGGGGCGCGCGCAGCCGTCATGGGTCCATCATGACAGCCCGACCGACCGATCGGGTGCACCAACTCACGCACAGCACTTGATTACCAACCGAAGGTTCGGTTATTAATAGAGAACCGAACAACAGAGGGAGCAGACACGTGGGCGAAGTATTTCTGGTCGACGGCGCACGCACGCCGCAGGGCCGGTACGGCGGCGCGCTGGCGCAGGTGCGCCCGGACGACCTGGCCGGTCTCGTCGTGGCCGAGGCGGTGCGACGCGCCGGTGTGCCGGCGGACCGGGTCGACGAGGTGATCCTGGGCGCGGCCAACCAGGCCGGTGAGGACAACCGCGACGTCGCCCGCATGGCGGTGCTGCTCGCGGGACTGCCCGACACGGTGCCCGGCTACACGGTGAACCGGCTGTGCGCGAGCGGCCTCACGGCGGTCTCGGCGGGCGCGGCGAGCATCCGCAGCGGCGAGGCGGAGATCGTCGTCGCCGGCGGCGTGGAGTCGATGACGCGGGCCCCGTGGGTGATCGCGAAGCCGGGGACGCCGCGGGCGAAGCCCGGCGAGGTGGCGGACACGTCGCTGGGCTGGCGGTTCACCAACCCGCGCTTCACCGCGCTGGACCCTGACGCAGGTCCAGAGGTGCGCAAGGTGACGCTGTCGATGGGCGAGACCGCCGAGGAGGTCGCGCGCCACGAGGGCATCACCCGCGCGGAGAGCGACGCGTTCGCGCTGCGCAACCAGCAACGCGTGGGCGTCGGCCAGGGCGTCGCGATGCTGATCGAGGCGGCGTGACCGGCTACGACACCCTCACCGTCGAGCACCACGCCGACCGCGTCGTCGTCACGCTCAACCGCCCCGCGCAGCGCAACGCCATCACCGCGGAGATGATCGCCGAACTGCACGACGTATGCGCCGTGCTCGAGCGGGACCCGAAGCTGATGCTGCTCAGCGGAGCCGGTGAGCACTTCGCCGGCGGCGCCGACATCGCCCAACTGCGCGCCCGCACCCGCGACGACGCGCTGGCCGGGATCAACCGCACCCTGTTCGACCGGGTCGCGGCGCTGCCGCTGCCGACGGTGGCTGCCGTCAGTGGCTACGCGCTCGGCGGCGGCGCCGAACTGTCCTACGCCTGCGACATCCGCATCGCCACCCCCACCGCGCGGTTCGGCAACCCCGAACCCGGGCTCGGGATCCTCGCCGCGGCCGGCGCGACCTACCGGCTCCCGACGCTCGTCGGGGTCTCGGTGGCCAAGCAGGTGCTGCTCGGCGGGGCGACCCTCGACGCCGACGCCGCCCTGCGGCACGGCCTGGTCGCCCAGGTCACCGACGACCACGTGGCCGCGGCACACGCGTGGCTGGACCGGATCGCCCGCTCCGCGCCGCTGGCGCTGCGGCTGACGAAGACGATCCTCGACGCGCCCGGCGACCACCGCTTCGTCGACGACATCGCCCAGGCCGTCCTGTTCGAGACAGCGGAGAAGCACGAGCGCATGTCGGCATTCCTGACCAAACAGAGTTCCTCGAACCCCGGAGATACCCGATGACCGCAACCCTGAGCGTCGACAACGGCCTCGCCACCATCACCCTCGCCCGCCCGGACGCGTCGAACGCCCTCGACGCCGACCTCAAGGCCACCCTGCACGACGCCGTCGTCCGTGCCGGAAACGACGATTCCGTGCGCGCGGTCCTGCTGCGCGCCGATGGCAAGAACTTCTGCGTCGGCCAGGATCTCGCCGAACACATTGTGGGCCTCGACGCCGACCCAACCACCGCGATGGCCACCGTCGCCAAGGACTACAACCCGCTGATCCGCGCCCTGGCCGCACTCGACGTCCCCGTCGTCGTCGCGATCAACGGGGCGTGCGTCGGCGCCGGCCTCGGCATCGCCCTCGCGGGTGACATCCGCATCGTCGCCGACAACGCCACCTTCGCCACGGCCTTCACCGGCATCGCCCTCGCAGCCGACTCCGGCCTCAGCCACACCCTCGTCGCCGCACTCGGCCCGAGCAGGGCCGCGGGCCTCATGCTACTCGGCGACCGGTTCACCGCCGCCCAGGCCGCGGAGTGGGGCCTGGCCCACCGCGTGGTCGACGCCGCCCACCTCGACGAGGCCGCCCGCACGCTCGCCGTCCGTCTCGCGGCCGGGCCGACCGCCGCATACCGCCAGGTCAAGGCCCTGATCGGCAGGGCAGGCCTCGACGCCGCCCTGGACCGCGAGACCGTCGCCCAGGAGGCGCTCGGCACCACCGCCGACCACCGCTCCGCCGTCGACGCGTTCCTCGCCAAGTCCCGGCCCACCTTCGTCGGACACTGACCTCGACGCCGGCAGACCTTGCGCCGCCGGCCTTCTTCCGGCATACCATTACCAACCGATCATTCGGTATTGAAAGCAGGATGAATGACCACGTCAATAGATGTTTCCGAGTATGCGTCGGAGTTCGACGAGACCATCGCCAGCGACCACCGGATCGAGCCACGGGACTGGATGCCCGACGGCTACCGCGCCACCCTGGTCCGCCAGATCGCCCAGCACGCCCACTCCGAGATCATCGGCATGCAGCCCGAGGGCAACTGGCTCACGCGGGCACCGTCGTTGCGGCGCAAGGCAATTCTCATGGCGAAGGTGCAGGACGAGGCCGGCCACGGGCTGTACCTGTACTCCGCCGCGGAGACCCTCGGTGCGGACCGCGCCGACCTCACCGACAAGCTGATCACCGGCCGGCAGAAGTACTCCTCGATCTTCAACTACCCCACGCTCAGCTACGCCGACGTCGGCACGATCGGCTGGTTGGTCGATGGCGCCGCGATCTGCAACCAGGTTCCCTTGTGCCGCAGCTCGTACGGGCCCTACGCCCGCGCGATGATCCGGGTCTGCAAGGAGGAGTCGTTCCATCAGCGGCAAGGCTACGAACTGCTCGCCACGATGATGCGCGGCACCGACCAACAGCGCGCGATGGTGCAGGAATCGGTGAACCGGTGGTGGTGGCCGGCGCTGATGATGTTCGGCCCACCCGACGACGACTCGCCCAACACCGCGCAGTCCATGGCCTGGCGGATCAAGCGCCACACCAACGACGAACTGCGGCAACGCTTCGTCGACATGAGCGTCCCGCAGGCCGAGGCGCTCGGGGTCACCTTCCCCGACCCCGACCTGGCGTGGAACCCCGAACGCGGGCACTACGACTTCGGCGAGCCCGACTGGAGCGAGTTCATCGCGGTGATCAAGGGCAACGGCGCGTGCAACATCGAGCGGATCGCCACCCGACGCGCCGCCCACGAGGACGGCGCCTGGGTCCGCGACGCCGCCACCGCGTTCGCCACCAGAGAGCATGCCAACAGAGACCGAGAGGCCACCCGATGACCGACAACTCCCACACCGTGAAGTCCGACTGGCCGCTCTACGAGGTGTTCGTGCGCGGCAAGCGCGGCCTCAACCACGTCCACGTCGGGTCCCTGCACGCCGCCGACGACGAGATGGCGCTGCGGCACGCCCGCGACGTCTACACCCGCCGCAACGAGGGCGTCAGCATCTGGGTCGTCCCCTCGGCCGCGGTGATCGCGTCGAGCCCCAGCGAGAAGGATCCGTTCTTCGCCCCCAGCGGCGACAAGGTCTACCGCCACCCGACGTTCTACGAGATCCCCGACACCGTCCCCCACATGTGAAGGCGCCCAGCATGATCGACCATGACAATGCCTACGACGGCCTGGTGGACGAGGACAGCCACAGCCAGTGGGCCTTCGGCACCAGCTTCGACGACCCACTCGCCGGCGTCGACACCACGGTGCCCGACGACGTCGCCCTGCCCGCGCTCGCCCGCTACTGCCTGACACTCGGCGACGACGCCCTCGTCTCCGCGCAGCGCCTCGCCGAGTGGAACACCCGCGCACCGGAACTCGAGGAGGAGGTCGCGCTCGCCAACATCGGCCTCGACCTGCTCGGTCAGGCGCGGCTGCTGCTAGCCCGCGCTGCGGCCGCGGATTCCGCTGTGGTGCCGTTCATCTCCGACACCAGCCCGATCCCCGCCGAGGACGCGCTCGCGTTCTTCCGCGACGACGCCGCGTTCCGGTGCGTGCGGCTGTGCGAACTCGACAACGGCGATTTCGCCCGCTCCATGGTCCGGTTGTTGGTGTTCTCGACGTTCCGGCTCGCGGTGTTCGACCGACTGCGGACCTCCCGCGACCCGGTGCTGGCCGCCGTCGCCCGCAAGGGCGTCAAGGAACTGACCTACCACCGCGACTACGCCGCCCGCTGGGTCGTCACCCTGGGCTGCGGAACCGCCGAGTCCAAGCGACGTCTCGAGGAGGCGATCGCGTTCGTGTGGCCCTACGTCGACGAGTTGTTCGTGCCCACCGCCGAGGAGATCGGCCTCGCCGCGGTCGGTGTCGCCGTCGACCCCAGGACTGTCCGCGACGAGTTCGACGGTGTGCTCGCGCAGGTGTTCCACGCCGCCGAGGTCACCCCGCCGAACCGCAGCATCGGCACCGTCGGCGGCCGGGCGGGTCGCGACGGTTTGCACACTGAGGCACTGAGCCACCTGCTCGCCGAGCTGCAGAGCGTCGCACGGGCCCATCCGGAAGGGGTGTGGTGAGCATGACCGCCACCCTGGAGAGCGCCCGCGCGCTCGCGGCGTCGGTGCTCGACCCCGAGATGCCGATGCTCACGCTCGCCGATCTCGGTGTGCTGCGCGACGTCTGCGTCGACGACGGCACGGTTGTCGTCACCATCACTCCCACCTACTCGGGGTGCCCCGCGATGGCGACGATGCGCGCCGACCTCGAACACGCGCTGACCGAGGGGGGATTCGGCGACGTCCGCGTCGACACCACCCTCACCCCCGCATGGAGCACCGATTGGATCAGCGCCGAGGGCCGACGCAAGCTCGCGACGGCCGGGTACTCCACCCCAGGTCCCGCGCCGCGCCGCCCGTCCGGCCCGGTCCCGCTCACCCTGACGATGCGACCCCGCGCCGTCACCTGCCCGCAATGCGGTTCCGCCGCAACCGAAAAGCTCTCCGAGTTCGCCGCCACCCCGTGCAAGGCCCTCTACCGCTGCACCGCGTGCGCCGAACCGTTCGATCACGTAAAGGAGATCTGACGTGACTCTCACCACCGAGCATCCTGCGCCTGTTGTGTCACGTAACCAGTTCCACGCGCTGCGGGTTGACCACGTCGAGCACCTCTGCGACGACGCGGTCGCGGTCACCTTCGACGTCCCCGAATCCCTCCGCGCCGACTTCGATTTCGGTGCCGGGCAGTCGCTGACGCTGCGTCGCGTCGTGGACGGCGTCGAGCACCGCCGGTCGTACTCGATCTGCGCCGCGGTCGGCACCGCGCCCCGGGTCGGGGTGCGCCAGGTCCGCGAAGGCGTGGTGTCGACATGGCTGGTCAACGAGGTCGCGGCCGGCGACACGCTCGACGTCGCCGCGCCGAGCGGCACCTTCGTCGCCGACCCCGCCGCCGGCGGACGTCACCTCCTCATCGCCGCGGGATCGGGCATCACCCCGATGCTGTCGATCGCGGCGTCGATGCTCGCCAACCCGGACGCGGAAGTCGTTCTGCTCTATGGTAACCGGCGCACCCGCTCGGTCATGTTCGCCGAGGAGATCGCCGACCTCAAGGACCGCTACGGCACCCGGTTCGAGGTGATGCACGTGCTGTCGCGGGAACCGCGTGACGTCGAACTGTTCACCGGGCGCCTCGACGCCGACCGCCTGCGCGCGATCCTCACCGACCTCGTCGAGATCGACGCTATCGACCACGCGTGGCTGTGCGGGCCGTTCGGGATGGTCACCGACGCCCGCGACGTCCTGGCCGACCTCGGAATCGCGGCGGACCGTGTCCACTTCGAACTGTTCTTCGTCGAGGACGCACCCCCGCCGCCGGACACCCACCGCGAGCCCGGCACGACGGGACCGTCCAGCGAGGTCACCGTCACCCTCG
>DATDBL010000098.1:0-20837 GCA_036524855.1 Aldersonia sp.
CGACCCGCGCCAGAACGCCTGGTGGTGGGACGTGCTGACGCTGGGGCGCGGGTCGAACTACGCCGACTGGTTCGACATCGACTGGCGCGCCGACAACGGCGCGGACGGCAAGTTGGCGCTGCCGGTGCTCGGCAGCGCAGACGACCTCGCCGAGTTGACCATCGACCGTTCCGGTCCCGCGCCCCTGCTCGCCTACCACGACCGCCGCTTTCCCGTGGCACCCGGCACCGACGGCGCCGACCCGGTCGCGGTGCACGATCGGCAGGCCTACCGGCTGGTCGGCTGGCGCGACGGGATATCCACCTACCGAAGGTTTTTCACGATCAACGAGCTGGCGGCGCTACGCCAGGAGGATCCGCGGGTGTTCGAGGCCAGCCACGTCGAGGTGGCGCGCTGGTGCGCCGAGGACCTGATCGACGGCGTGCGCGTCGACCATCCCGACGGACTAGCCGATCCCGCAGGATATCTGGCGCGGCTACGTGAGTTGATCGGCCCGGACCGGTTGCTGGTGATCGAGAAGATCCTCGCCGACCGGGAGGCTCTGGACCCGACGCTGCCCGTCGACGGCACCACCGGCTACGACGCGATGGCCGCGGTCGGCGGGGTGCTGCTCGATCAGGGCGGCGAGGAGGCGTTGACGGCGCTGTCGTCGTCGGTCGCCGGTGCCGCGGGGGATGCGGCTTGGCTGCACGCGGCGGAGGTGGCGATCAAGCGGGCGGTGGCCGCATCTGCTCTGGCGCCGGATGTGCGGCGGATGGTGGGAGCGGTTTCGCCGGGCTCCGACGGGGTATTCGCTGCAGCGGTGGAGGTCGCGTCCGCGATGCCGGTGTACCGCAGCGACTATGCGTCGCTGTCGGGTTTACTCGGGACGGTGGTCGGGCAGGTCGAGAAGGCCGAGCCCACGTTGCGGGAGCCGTTGGGCGTGCTGAGCGCCGCGCTGGGCTCGGGCGGGGAGGCACGCACCCGGTTCGAGCAGTTGTGCGGGGCGGTGACCGCGAAGTCCGTGGAGGACTGCCTGTTCTACCGCACGGCACGGCTGGTGTCGCTCCAGGAGGTCGGCGGGGCACCAGGGCGGTTCGGCTGGTCCCCCACCGAGTTTCATCTCGCCAACGCCGAACGTGTTCGGTACTGGCCACGGGCGATGACATCGCTGTCCACGCACGACACCAAGCGCGGCGAGGACGTGCGGGCGCGGATCGGGGTGCTCTCGCAGATCGCGTCGCGCTGGGCCGACACGGTGACACGCTGGGTCAACGGGACGCCGGCACCGGACGGTGCGACGGCGTTGTTCCTGTTGCAGAACATGTTCGGTGTGTGGCCGGTCGACGGTTCGGTCAGCGCAGAGTTGCGGGCGCGGCTGCACGCCTACGCAGAGAAGGCGATCCGCGAGGCGGGACGCAAGACGACGTGGAACGACCCGGACGCGGAGTTCGAGTCGGCGGTGCACGCGTGGATCGATGCGGTGATCGACGGTCCCGTGGGCGTGGAAATGTCGGAGTTGGTGGCCGAACTCGCGCAACACTTCTGGTCGGACAGCCTGGCGCAGAAGCTGCTGGCCGTCTGTGCGCCGGGGATTCCGGACACGTATCAGGGCACCGAACGCTGGGAGGACAGCCTCGTCGACCCGGACAACCGGCGGCCGGTCGACACCGGCGCGAATGCGGCACTGCTGGAATCGTTGTCGACGTGTCCGCCCGTGGACGACTCGGGGGCGGCCAAGCTGTGGCTGCTCGCGCACGCGCTGTGGCTGCGCCGCGATCACCCCGATTGGTTCGCGGGTGCGTATCGTCCGCTGTTCGGCTCGGGTGACGGCGCGGATCACCTGGTGGCGTACGCGCGGGGCGGGGACGCCGAGGCGGTGGTCGCGGTGGCGCGGCACACCGTCCGACTCGCCGAGTCGGGCTGGGGCGAGACCACGCTCGCGTTGCCGCCGGGCCGATACGTCGACCGACTTACCGGCGCCGGGTACGAGGGGCAGGTCGCCTTGGCCGACCTGTTCGCCGCGTTGCCGGTGGCGCTGCTTGCGCGCGATTGACACTCGCCCCCTGGGGACCCCCCAGTCCGACGGCGACGCCAGTGAGTGGTCCCCTGACTGCTGTCGGGGACGTGGCTCACTCCAGCCAGCCCGCTACCAGATGCGGGTCGGCCAACGTCGCGCGGATCTCGCCGCGTTCGTCCGGCGACAGCGTGAGCTCGCGCAGTTGTTGGCCGTACTCGCGCAGCGCCGGCTCGTCGTCGAGTGCCACCGCCAGCTCGATCGCCGCCGCAAGCGCCTTTCCTCGGTCGACGGCGGCGGCCCCGTCGCCGTGGCGTCGTAGTCCCGATCTCAACGCGCGAAACGCCGCACGATCGTCGTTCTTGAATTCCCGCAGGATCCGGGCGTTGTCGAGAACGCGCGCGAGTCCGCTCAGCTCGCGCGATCCGCCGTAGTCGATATCCGGTTCGCCGCGCTGGATGACGGTGATCATGTTCCCCGAGGGATCGACGATGCTGAACCGCGTTGCCCCCGGGCGATACCGGGTGATGCGCGGTCGTCCCTTCGAGAGGACCTTGCCGTAGTGGCGTCGCATCGCGGACACGAAGGTCTCGTGATAGGGCGCGACGGAATCCACCATGACCAGGCATCCGCCCGTGTTCTCGGCGGCGGGATCGGTCGACGCCGGCGCGTTGACGTAGTTCAGCGCGATCGCGCTCCACTGGAAGGCGAGATACAGGTAGGGCTTGCGCTGATCATAGGTCGTCTCGAAGCCGAGCGCGGTCCAGAACTCGACCGTCTCGTCGGGTGCCACGCAGTGCAGCAGCGGCACGGTCGTCTCGGTCGGTCGGATATTCGTCATGGTCGTGGATTATCGGGCACATTCACCGTCGCTGCCCTCCCGCAGGATGGCGTCGACGACGGCGGTCTTGGCGGCGGCGTAGTAGTTCATGTCCGGCCATTCGCGGCGCGCGAGTTCCCGCTTGACGGCCTCGTACCGGGCGCGGTCGGCGGCGTTGCGGCGCAGCCGCTCCCGGAAATGCACAAGCCGCTCGATCTCCGGATCAGTGTCGGCGTAGATGTGCATGTTCGCCGCTTCGCGCGGGCCGCCGGCCCGCAGACAGCGATGACCGGGTTCACGCACCCGCAGGTCGTAACCCGCCGCTTCCAGATCCGGCAGGTAGGCAGGCTCGTCGTCGGGGTCGTCGACGGAGACGAGGATGTCGATGACCGGCTTCGCCCCGAGCCCCGGCACCGCCGTCGAACCGATGTGCTCGATGCGACGCGCCCGGTCACCGAGAACGCGTCGCAGTTCGGCGGCGCGGTCGGCGAAAGCGGTCGGGCCAGTCGGGGTCGTAGGCGACGATGTTCACGCGAGTGGGTTGCAGACCGTGTACCAGGACGGCTGCGAGATGGGCGTCGAGGTCGTCGTCGGGATGGCTCATCCACTCGATACTTCCGGGTTCACGACGTTGATCGGATGGCCGTCGGCGTAGGCGACGATCTGATCGTAGATGTCGCCGAACTGCAGGTCGTACTCCTCGCGGGTCACGTACCCGATGTGGGGCGTGGCGAGGACCCGCGGGTGCCGCAGCAGTGGATCGTCGACGTCGCGAAGCGGTTCGGTGTCGAAGACATCGACCGCCGCACGACCGGGCCGGCCGTCGTCGAGTGCCGCCACGAGTGCACCGGCTTCGATCAGGCCCGACCGCGAGGTGTTGACAAGCAGCGAATCCGGCCGCATTCGCCGCAGGTCCTCGCGCGTGACGATGCCCCGGGTGGCCGCAACCAGACGCAGGTGCAGGGAGACGACGTCGGCCCCGGCGAAGAACTCCGGCTGGCTCGCCCCGGTCGGCCAGCCGTCGGACCGGGCTGCAGCGCGTGAGGTTTCACTCCCCCAGATCAGCAGGTCCATGCCGAATGCCGCACCGTAACCGGCGACGGTCCGACCGATGCGGCCATACCCGAATATGCCGAGCGTCTTGCCGCGCAGGGTCGTTCCGACGCCGCGCTGCCAGGTCCCCGCGCGCAGCGACGCGCTCTGCTGCGGGATCTGGCGCGCCGAGGCGAGCACGAGCGCCCAGGTCAGTTCGGCCGCCGCGTAGGACGGGGTGCCCGCGTGCAGGTTCGAGCACACGAGCACAGCGTGGCGGGTACAGGCGTCGATGTCGACGTGCGGGTACTGGCTGCGCAGGCTGATCAACCGGAGCCTCGGCAGCCTGGCCACGAGGTCACCGGTGATCGTGGTGCGTTCACGGAAGAGAACGAGCACCTCCGTTTTCGCGAGGCGTGCCGCGAGTGCGTCGGTCTCCTGGACGTGGTCGGTGTACACGGTGACGTCGTGGCCGGCGAGTTTGCCGAACGACGGCAGACCGCGCAGCGTGTCGAAGTAGTCGTCGAGGATGGCGATGTTCATCGGGGCGCGAGTTCAGCGAGTGCGCCGGTCTGCGCCAACAGCGCGAAACGGTCCGGCACGCCCCAGTGCTCCGCGATCCGGCCCTGCTCGTCGTAGCGGCAGATGTCGATCACCGCGATCTCGACGGGCTTGCCACTGCGGTGCGTGCCGCGGCCGGTCATCCGCACCCAGAGCGTGTCACCGTCGGAGACCATCGCGTCATAGCTGTAGCGGATGTCGGGAATCATGCCGTGCACGTCCCGAATTGCCTGCTTGACATGATCGAGCGCGGGCGCTCCCGTCCCGGCCAGGCCGAACTGGTGCTCGACGAGGTCGGGGGCGCAGAGGTCGTCGACGACGGTGTCGTCGCCCTGCTCGAAGCCGCGTTGCATGAACTCGATGAATCGGTCGCGATGGGTCATCGCAATCACCTCTCGCTGCAGTTATACTGCTTTGAATGCAGTGTTGATGCACTCATGACACTGCTAGTGTCGTCGCCATGGCCCCCGGTGTCAAGGGTTCGACGTACCGCCAGCAGCAGGCGATGCAGACCCGTGAGCGCATCGCCGACGCGGCCCGACTACTCTTCGCCCGCAACGGCTATTCGGCCACGAGCATCGACGCGATCGCGTCTGAGGCCGGGGTCGCGGTGCGGACCGTGTACACGACGTTCGGTGCCAAGCGCGAGATCCTCTCCGCGATCTGCGAAAGGTGGCTCGAGCAGGCACGGGCGCGCGAACGCGCCACCGAGACGATGGCGGTCCCGGGCACGCGCGACCGCCTCCGCGCCGCGGCGCACTGGCTGGCCAACCTGTACGGGTGCGGGTTCGACGTCGTCACGATCCTCGACGGTGCCATGGGCGAGGACGAACCCACGCGCGAGATGCTGCGTGCGAAACTGCGCGGGCGCAACCACGTGATGGACTCGTTCATCGAATCCGTCGACGACGACCTACGTGTGCCGTTGGCCGACGCCCGGGCGATCTACCGTGCCGTCGCGGCGCCGGGGGTATATCGGGAACTCGTGGTCGAAACAGGTTGGACCACGGAGGCGTTCGAGAAGTGGGTCGGGGACATTCTGGTCGAGCAGTTGCTGGGGCGGCCGTAGGGGTTGTGCATGCGCTGCAGCCGAGCGGGTCGGCGGTCCGTTTGTGGTCTGCGCGAGCCCGATTCGCGGTTGTGGACGGTTCGGGGCCCAGGACTTTGCGCAGCGAGTGGTCAAGTGGCGCCCGTCGCGCGCCTTTTCGACACGTCGCACTGGAAGCAGCCGCGCCACGCGCACAAAGCCCGAGCGACATGGCCGCGCGTCGGCGCCGAACGGTCTCCGCTTGCGCACCGAGGCGGGGCAATCTGCCGGTACACGATTGTCCAATCTCGAACAGAACTGATTTCCGAATTACCTTGCTATTGTCTGTGTTTCAACCTATTCTGGAACACATGTTCGGGTTCATGCAGAGGGCGAAGGCCGCCGCCGAGGCGATCGGCGAGCTGCCGCCCGCGCCGCTGCGTGAACTCGACGACCTGCGTGAAACCGCCTACGTCGCCACCGCCGCGATGATGCACCGCGCCGGGGACTATTGGGACGACAAGGTTTTCGCCGCGGACGGGGACCGCATCACCGAACGCGCCGTGATCGCCGACATCGCGGTCCTGTTCGGGGTCGCGCGCACCAGCGCCCGCCAGATCGTGACCACCGTGCACGGGCTGACGCGGCTGCCCGAGACCGATGCCGCGTTCACCCGCGGCGAGATCGACTACCCCAAGGCCCGCGCCATCTGCGCGGTGCTCGACGACGCCAGCGCACCGCGCGAACGGCGCTACCGCGACAGCCTGCCACCACCCTTCTGACAGGGCCCGCGGCATCGTGCATGCTGACGGAGTGACGCTATTCGAGGTGTGGGCGCCCACGCCGACGGTGGTTCGACTCGACGTCGACGGCGCCCGCCACGACATGACCCGCGCTGACGACGGCTGGTGGCGGGCCTCCGTCCCGGCCGCCGAGGATTCCCGCTACGGCTTCGTGCTCGACGACGACGACACGGTTCTGCCCGACCCCCGCTCCCCCCGGCAACCCGACGGCGTGCACGCCCCGTCACAGCTGCACACGCTCGACGAATCCGTCTGGACCGACGACGCGTGGACCGGGCGGCCGCTGGCCGGCGGCATCGTCTACGAACTGCACATCGGAACGTTCACCCCCGCAGGCACATTCGATGCGGCGATCGAGCGCCTGGATCATCTCGTCGACCTCGGTGTCACCTTCGTACAACTCATGCCGATCAACGGCTTCAACGGCACCCACAACTGGGGCTACGACGGCGTGCTCTGGTACACCGTCCACGAACCCTACGGCGGGCCCGACGGTCTGCAACGCTTCGTCGACGCATGTCACCGCCGCGGTCTCGCGGTCCTGCTCGACGTCGTCTACAACCACCTCGGTCCGTCCGGCAACTACCTCCCACGCTTCGGCCCCTACGTCGCCGAGGGCCAGAACACCTGGGGGCAGTCGATCAACCTAGCCGGTCCCGGGTCGGACCAGGTCCGCGACTACATCCTCGACAACGCGCTGCGCTGGCTGCACGACTTCCACATCGACGGCCTGCGCCTCGACGCCGTCCATGCCCTCGTCGACACCACCGCCGTACACCTGCTCGAGGAACTTGCTGTCCACACCGAGGCCCTCTCGGCACACGTGCGCCGACCGCTGACGCTGATCGCGGAGAGCGACCTCAACGACCCCCGGCTCATCACCCCGCGCGCGGCCGGCGGATACGGACTGACGGCCCAGTGGGACGACGACATCCACCACGCGATCCACTCCGCCGTCTCCGGCGAGCGACAGGGCTACTACGGTGACTTCGGCTCGATGTCCTGCCTGGCATACACGTTGGGCCACGGCTATTTCCACGACGCCACCTATTCCAGCTTCCGGCATCGCCGACACGGCCGCCCACTCGACATCACGCACGTACCCGCGACGTCGCTGTTCGCCTACACCTACACCCACGACCAGGTCGGCAACCGGGCCGTCGGCGACCGCCCCAGCGCCTACCTGACCCCCGGGCAACTCGCGGTCAAGGCCGCACTGGTGCTGCTCTCCCCCTACTCGATCATGCTGTTCATGGGCGAGGAATGGGGCGCGACCACACCCTTCCAGTTCTTCACCTCGCACCCCGAACCGGAACTCGCCGAAGCGACCGCAGCGGGTCGCAAGCGCGAATTCTCCGAGCACGGATGGGATTCCGAAGACGTGCCGGATCCACAGGCCACGCAGACCTTCCAGCGGTCCAAGCTCGACTGGACCGAACTCGATTCGCAACCGCAGGCCCGGATCCTGGCCTGCTACCGCGACCTCATCGAGCTACGGGCGGCACGACGCGAGATCACGGACCCCTGGCTGGCGGACCTCCGCGTCGACTACGACGAGGACCTGCGCTGGATCGTGCTGCACCGCGGGGACCTCTCCGTCGTGTGCAACCTCGCCGCCGACCCGGTGACCGTCCCGGTCGGCGGCACTCCCCTGGTTTGGTGGGAGCCGGTCACCCCGGACACCACCGAGAGCGCCACGCTCGTGCCGGGGCACTCGTTCGTCGTGCTTCAGGTCAGGTGAGGTAGCTGTACGTCGGCGATCCCGGTTCGAGCCGCTCGCACTGAATCTTCGAGCGGTCCATCCGCTCGAGCAGCGGCGTCAGCCCGTCCTGGGACCCGAGTTCGATGCCCACCAGCGCGGGACCGAACTCGCGGTTGTTGCGCTTGACGTACTCGAACAGGGTGATGTCGTCGTCGGGGCCGAGCACCTGATCGAGGAAGCGCCGCAACGCCCCGGGCTCCTGCGGGAAGTCGACGAGGAAGTAGTGCTTGAGACCGAGATGCACCAGCGAGCGCTCGAGGATCTCACCGTAGCGCGAGACGTCGTTGTTGCCACCCGAGATCAGGCACACCACCGTCGACCCGGGCGCGATGTCGAGGTTGTCGAGCGCGGCCACCGACAACGCACCGGCCGGTTCGGCGATGATGCCCTCGTTCTGATACAGCTCGAGCATCGCCGTGCAGACCGCGCCCTCGTCGACGTGGGTGAGGGTGAACCCGCCCGGCGCGACGTGCGAGGCCACCAGGGCGCCGAGCCCGGCGACGGTCGCGTACGGCACGTCACCCGCGCGGCGTACGGCGGCGCCGTCGACGAACGGATCGATCTCGGGCAGCGTCACCGGCATCCCCGCCACGAGGGCGGCCGTCATCGACGCGGCGCCGGCCGGCTCGACCCCTACCAGCCCCGTCTGCGGCGACCGCGCCCGCAGGTAGGTCGCGATGCCCGCGACGCAGCCGCCACCCCCGACCGGGACCACGACGGAGTCGGGAGGCACGGACAGCTGAGAAAGAATCTCCGCGCCGATGGTGCCCTGGCCGGCGACGGTGCGCGGGTCGTCGAACGGCGGCACCATGGTCGCGCCGGTGCGGGCCACGTCGTCCGCGGCCGCGGCTGCTGCGTCATCGAAGGTGTCGCCGATCGGGATCAGCTCGACGAAGTCGCCGCCGTGAACGCGGATTCGGTCGCGCTTCTGCTTCGGGGTGCTGCGCGGGACGTAGATGCGGCCCGGCACCGCCATGGCCTTGCACGCGAACGCGACACCCTGGGCGTGGTTGCCGGCGCTCGCCGCGACGACGCCCGCCGCTCGTTCGGTGTCGTCGAGTTGCAACATCAGGTTGTAAGCGCCGCGCAGCTTGTAGGACCGCACGACCTGCTGGTCCTCGCGCTTGAGGTAGACGTTCGCGCCGGTCGCCGCCGACAGCCGCTCGCACAGTTGCAGCGGGGTCGCGGCGATCACCGACGAAATTCGCGCAGCAGCGGCGTCGATGTCGTCGGCAGTCACCAGCACGTGCGTCTCGATCACCCGGTCATGCTATTCGGCGCGGGGCGCCAGTACGAAGACGGGGATGACCCGGGAGGTCTTCGTCTGGTAGACGGCGTAGTCGGGCCACACCGCGACGCAGCGTTCCCACCACTGCTCGCGCTCGGCGCCTTCCGCGAGGTGGGCGTCGTAGTCCTTGCGTTCGGCGCCGTCCTGCAGCTCGACGTGCGGGTTCGCGACGAGGTTGTGGTACCAGAGCGGGTGCTTCGGCGCCCCGCCCATCGACGCGACCACGGCGTACTCGCCGTCGTGTTCGATCCGCATGAGCGGGGTCTTGCGGAGTTTGCCGCTCTTGGCGCCCTTCGTGGTGAGCAGGATGATCGGCACGCCCTGCAGCGTGTTGGCCTCGCGGCCGTCGGTGCGTTCGAAGGTGTCGGCCTGGTTCCGGGACATGTCCCGCGGGCTGGGTGCGTATTCACCGGTCAGTGGCATGCCTCATCACTACCCGATCGGGGAGTTTTCTTCATCACATCGCAAAGTTCGGTGGACCGAACTCGACTGTTGGTATACCCTGACTTCATGAGGACCGTGGAGCAGTTGCGCACCGGCAGCAGCGTTGCCGGAACCAGAGGCGTCGACGTGGCCGGCACCGTCTGGCCTCTGTTCAAGCTCGAGGCCATCGCCGTGGCCGCCGTCGTCTTCCTGCTGACGCTGCTGATCGTCTCGTCGCTACAGGTCGCCGTCCTCGGCGGCGCCGCCGCGGGCACCGTGGTATGGGTGGCCGGACTCGCCCGCCAGGCCACCCGCCGCCACCGCTAGGCCTGCCCGCACGCGGGATCGTCACGACCCGGCTGTCTGGATTACGACGCCGCTCACCGGATGGCGCGTGAAGTAGTCGCGCAATCCGTCGGCTACGGCGGTCGGGTTCTGCACCATCAGGAAGTGGCCCGCCGCCGGGACCGAAAGGCGTTCCGCCCCGGGGAACCAGCTCTGTACCAGCTCGCTGCCTTCCACGAATCTTTGCGCGCTGCGGGCTCCGAGCACGTTGAGCACGGGCTGGGGCACCCGTGCCGCGGCGTCTGGTCCGAAGCTGAACTGCCCGACGGCAGGCAGCTCGGCTTGGAAGAACAAATCCGCCGCGGCCAACGCCTCGCCGAACGCGCCCGGGAGCGCCGTGTCGAGCACACTGCGATAGCCGGCGCCACAAACGTGGCACAGGAACCCGTCCAGGGCGCCCTCCGTGTCGCCCGATCGGTACGCACCGATGATCGCCTGCAACGCGGCGACGACGGCGGGAGCGCTGGAGACACCGCGCGCGGCGGGCTCGAGCAGTGCCACCGAGCCGACCCGCTCGGGGGTGTCCACCGCCATCTGCAGCGCCACCAGCGCGCCGTAGGAGTGGCCGACGACGTGGGCCTGTGGCCACCCGACGTGCTCCATCAGCCGGGCGGCGATCGCCGCGTCCTCGGCGACGGTCAGGTGACGGTACGGTCGGCCCGCGAGCTTGCGGAGATCGCGCCGGAACGACAGCGTCGAGAAGTCCGTCAGCTGCTCGATCAACGGTCCGTACCAGGCGACGAACGGGCGTGCGTGCACCAGCAGGACGGGTGGACCGCCTCGCTCGTGCAGCTCGTAGGTCAGGGCGATGTCATCGAATTCCCACCGTTGCATGACGCACCTACCTCTCGGACTCTCTCCTCTAAATCGTTCCACATCCACTTTAGTCAATTAGTTGCTACTGTAGTGAAATGGCGGACGAAGTCAAGACCCGACGGCGACGCTCCTACAACTCGCCGCTGCGGGCCGATCAGGCCCAACAGACCCGTCGACGGATTCTCGAGTCCGCGCGCGAGCTGTTCGTCGAGAAGGGCTATGCCGCAACCACGGTCGCCGCCGTCGCCGACCACGCCGGTGTCTCGGCGGACACGATCTACCTCTCCCTGGGCGGCAAGCGCGGTCTGCTCGAAGGGGTCATGGACATCACCGGACCGCACAGTTCCACGACGCAGGACGACGAGTGGTGGCAGACGGTGTCGCAGCTGCCCGATCCGGCGCAGCGACTCGACAAGATGGTGGAATACAGCTGCCGGATCCTGGCGCGCACCCGCCCGATCCACGCCATCGTTCGCGGGGCCGCGGACAAGGAGGCCTTCGCCGCCGAACTCGGCCAGCGATTGCTGGAGGAGCGGCTCGCGAACCAGACAGCCCGGATCCGGCGATTTCTCGGCGGCGAGTTGGCCCCGGGCGTGTCGATCACCGAGGCCGGGCAGCGTTACTGCGCCTTGGCCAGCCCCGATCTGTACTACGTGCTCACCGTCGAGCTGGGCTGGACGCCGGCGCAACACAGAAAATGGCTCACCGCACTGATCCGCCGAGATCTGCTACGCCAGTGCCCGGCCGCGCCGCGTTCCTGACCGACCACAAATCGTCGTGGCGGACCGACCGCCGGCACCCCGCGGGGCAACCCCGAACGCTGCGGACCGGCCGGATCAGCCGCGCCGCAACCAGACCGATGCGTCCGGCGGCAGGATCCCGCCTGGGACCGTCGGGTCCGACGCCATCAGCACCTCGCCGACCGGGAGCACGACCTCGTCGGCACCGGTGTTGACCCAGCATTCGAGTTCGCCGCGACGGAACGCGAGCACACCGTCGCGGTCGTCGAGCCACGTGACCGGCTCGTCGCCGTCGAAGCGGCCGCGCCGCAACCGCAGCGCCTCCCGGTACAGAGCCAGGGTCGACGACGGGTCCGCCTCCTGCGCGGCAACGCTCAGCGCACCCCACCCCGCAGGCTGCGGCAGCCACGGCTGGGCGGCCGGGTTCACCGAAAAGCCATAGGGCGGAACGTCTCCCGAGAACGGAAGCGGGATCCGGCAGCCGTCGCGGCCGACATCGGTGTACTGCGACTGCACCCAGGTCGGGTCTTGGCGCGCGTCGTGCGGCAGGTCCTCGAATTCCTCGAGCCCCAGCTCCTCGCCCTGGTAGACGTACGCGGTGCCGGGCAGCGCCAGCTGCAGCAACGCGGCGGCGCGGGCCCGGCGCCGACCCAGTTCCAGGTCGGGTTCCTCGCTGGCCCAGCGGGCGCGGTCCCACTCCGACTCGATCGGGTGCTCGGGCTGCGAGCGGGCGTATCGGGTCGCCACGCGGGGCACGTCGTGGTTGGACAGCACCCAGGTCGCGGGGGCGCCGACGTGCTCGGCCTGGGCGAGGGCGTCGTCGATCACCGCGCGGATCACATCGGCCCGCCACGGCGCGCGCAGGAAGTCGAACTGGAAAGCGGTGTGCAACTCGTCGGGGCGCAGGTAGCGCGAGAGCCGCTCGTTGTCGGGCACCCACGCCTCGGCGACGAACACCTTGTCGGCGTAGGAGTTCGCGACCGCGCGCCAGCCGCGGTACACCTCGTGCACGGCATCCTGGTCGTAGGCGGGGTGCGCGCCGAGATGGTGGGCGCCGTCGCGGTCGCCGGCGTCCGGCATCGCCGGATCCTTCGCCAGTCCGTGCGCGACGTCGATGCGGAACCCGTCCACGCCGCGGTCGAACCAGAAGCGCAGCACGTCCTCGAAGTCTTCGCGGACGTCGGCATTCTCCCAGTTGAGGTCAGGTTGCTCGGGCGCGAACAGGTGCAGGTACCAGGAGCTATCCGCTAGGCGCGTCCACGCTGGCCCGCCGAAGTTGCTGGTCCAGTCGTTGGGCGGCAGTTCGCCGTGCTCGCCGCGGCCCTCGCGGAAGATGTAGCGGTCGCGGGCGCCGGCTTCGTCGCGCAGCGCCGCCTGGAACCACGCGTGCAGGTGCGACGTGTGGTTCGGGACGATGTCGATGATGACGCGGATGCCGACCGCGTGGGCCCCCTCGATGAGCGCCTCGGCCTCGGCGAGAGTGCCGTAGTCAGGTTCGATGTCGCGGAAGTCGGCGACGTCGTATCCGGCATCGACCATCGGCGACGGGTACCACGGGTTGATCCAGATCGCGTCGACGCCGAGGTCGGCGAGGTAGCCCAGCTTGCTGCGCAGGCCGGCGAGGTCACCGATGCCGTCGCCGTTACCGTCGGCAAAGCTGCGGATGTACACCTGGTACACGACCGCCGTGCGCCACCACGGCTGAGCTGTGTCCGTCACGCACCCAGAGTGCACGGCGATCTCCGTCATTTCGAACCTCCTGCGCAAGCGTTTGCGTTGATGTTTGCTTTCGACCACCACAGTCGAGACAGCAAATAGTTGCGCGCAAGGGTGATGTTCGTCACACTTCTCGTGTCAACGCCGGGTCGCCGACCGCGCGGCGGGGGAGGCTGCCCGCGGACGTCGACGATCGCCTGCGCAGCGTCGCCGGTGATGCCCTGGTCGGCGAGCGCGGTTTCGAGTTGCGTGGTCGACATGAACGGGACGCCGTCGAGGGACCCGCGGTGGGAACAGAACGCTTGCGGACCGCCCCCCACGGCGCGCGCCCTTTGTACACGCCGCGCGGATGCTGCACGCGCGACGCGACCAAAACCTGCGCGACGTCACCGCGCCCACAACCCGCGAGCCGTCTGTCACGTCGGCGATCCCAACAGGAATCGCGGACGTTGCAGACGGCTCGCGGACAGGCCGGGCGCGGGCGCCTTACGAGTTACGCAGGGCCGCAGTGGCGCGGGCCTTCTCGACGACGGCGCCCCAGCGGCCCGCGCCGAGGACGGCGGGTGGGGTGAGCCAGGAGCCGCCGACGCAGCCGACGTTGCGCAGCTTCAGGTAATCGGGGGCGGTCTCGGGAGTGATGCCGCCGGTCGGGCAGAAGCGCGCGGCCGGCACCGGGGAGTGGATGGACGCGAGGAACTTCGCGCCGCCCGCCGCCTCGGCCGGGAAGAACTTCATCTCCGTGTAGCCCGCCTCGAGCAGGGTGAGGACCTCCGACACGGTGGCCACACCGGGCAGGTGCGGCAGCCCCGTGTCGGTCATGGCGGACAGCAGCGACGGGGTGTGGCCGGGCGAGACGAGGAACTGCGCGCCGGCATCGACGGCCTGCTTGGCCTGTTCCGGGCGCACGATCGTGCCGGCGCCGACGAGGATGTCGGGGACCTCGGCGGCGATCCGCTCGATGGCGTCGAGGGCGGCCGGGGTGCGCAGGGTCAGTTCGATGACGGGCACACCGCCCGCCACGAGCGCCGAAGCAACCGGTACGGCGTGGCGGAAGTCGTCGATGACGACGACGGGGATGACGGGGGCGATGTCGAGCAGGGATTTCACGGGGCTCTCCTGGAAGTCGGGGGATTCACGCGGACAGGGTTCAGGCGGAGAAGGGGAAGACGCTGGCGCCCTCGTCGGCGGGGCCGACGACCGCGCGCAGGTTCGCGAACAACTCACGGCCGGTGCCGACCCACTCGTCGGCGTCCGGGGCGCGACCGGTGACCGGGCGCGCCGCGAAGTCGGCGTCGGGCACGTGCACGGTAAGCATGCCTGCGACCGCGTCGAGGGTGACGAGGTCACCGTCGCGTACCTGGGCGATCGGACCGCCCGCGGCCGCCTCGGGGGTGAGGTGGATCGCGGCGGGAACCTTGCCGGACGCGCCGGACATGCGTCCGTCGGTGACCAGCGCGACCTTGTGTCCACGGTCCTGCAGCACCCCGAGCGCGGGAGTGAGCTTGTGCAACTCGGGCATGCCATTGGCGCGGGGACCCTGGTAGCGCAACACCGCGATCAGGTCGGTGTCGAGTTCGCCGTCGCCGAACGCGGCCAGGAAGTCGGCCTGATCGTCGAACACCCGCGCCGGTGCCGTGACGACGCGGTGTTCGGGTGCGACCGCGGACGTCTTGATCACCGATGAACCGACGTTGCCGGCAAGCACCTTCAGCCCGCCCTCGGCGTCGAACGGCTGGGCGACGCCACGCAACACGGACTCGTCGAGGCTGGCACCGCTCCCCTGCTGCCACATCACGCGGTCGCCGTCGAGCTTGGGCTCCTCGGTGTAGCGGCGCAGGCCCGGGCCGGCGACGGTCATGACGTCGTCGTGCATCAGGCCCGCGTCGAGCAGTTCGGAGACGACGTAGCCGAGCCCACCCGCGGCGTGGAAGTGGTTGACGTCCGCCTTGCCGTTCGGGTAGATCCGCGCCAGCAGGGGCACGATCGCGGACAGGTCCGAGATGTCGTCCCAGGTGAGCGCGATGCCCGCGGCCCGCGCGATCGCGACCAAGTGCATGGTGTGGTTGGTGGACCCTCCGGTCGCCAGCAGCGCGACGCAACCGTTGACGATCGCCTTCTCGTCGACGAGTTCGCCGATGGGCGTGTAGTTCTCGCCCATCGCAGTGAGCGCCGTGACGCGGCGGGCGGACTCGCCGGTGAGCGCGTCGCGCATCGGGGTGCCCGGGTTGACGAAGCTGGAGCCGGGCAGGTGCAGGCCCATCGCCTCCATCAGCAGCTGGTTCGAGTTCGCTGTGCCGAAGAACGTGCAGGTGCCCTCGCCGTGGTAGGACTGCGCCTCCGCGTCGAGCAGTTCCTCGCGGCCGATCTTGCCCTCGGCGTAGAGCTGGCGGACCTTCGCCTTCTCGGTGTTCGGCAGCCCGGACGTCATCGGTCCGGCGGGTACGAAGATCGTCGGCAGGTGGCCGAAGCTGAGCGCGCCGATGAGCATGCCGGGCACGATCTTGTCGCACACGCCGAGCATGAGCGCGGCGTCGAACATGTCGTGCGACAACGCGATCGCCGTCGACATCGCGATGACGTCACGGCTGAACAGCGACAGTTGCATGCCGTCGCGGCCCTGGGTGATGCCGTCGCACATGGCGGGCACGCCGCCTGCGAACTGCGCAATGCCGCCGGCCTCGATGACGGATTTCTTCAGCAGCGCGGGGTAGGACTCGAACGGCTTGTGCGCGGAGAGCATGTCGTTGTAGGCCGACACGATCGCGACGTTCGGCTTGACGTTCGCGCGCAGCGTCCGCTTGGCCTGCGGGTCGGCGGCGGCGAAGCCGTGCGCGATGTTGGCGCACGCGAGGCGACCGCGGGCGGGGCCTCGGTCGCCGGCCTCGCGGATCCGCTCGAGATAGCGTGACCTAGTGTCGCGGCTGCGGGCGATCAGGCGGTCGGTGGTCGCGGCGAGAACGGGGTTGAGCGTGGTCATGCCACATCTCCTTCGTGCCAGGTGCGGCCGTCGCGCTCGATCAGCGTGAGCGCGGCGGTGGGGCCGTCGGAACCTGCCTGGTACCGACGCGGGCGGCGCTCGGATTCGCGCCAGCCCACCAGAATCGGCTCGATCCACGACCAGGCGGCCTCGACCTCGTCTCGGCGCATGAACAGTGTCGGGTCGCCCCGCACCACGTCCATCAGCAGGCGCTCGTAGGCGTCGGGGGTCGGCGCCGCGAACGCGTCGTGGTAGGTCATGTCGAGCGAGACCGGGCGCAGCCGAACCCCGCCGGGGCCAGGCTCTTTCGCGGTCATGTGCAGGCGCATGCCGGCGTCGGGTTGCAGGCTGATGACCAGCTTGTTCGGCTCGCTGGTGCCGGTCGCATCGCGGAACATCGGGTGCGGAACGGGTTTGAACTGCACCACGATCTCCGAACTGCGCCGGCTCATCCGCTTGCCGGTGCGCAGGTAGAACGGCACACCGGTCCAGCGCCAGTTGCGGATCTCGGTCTTGATCGCGGCGAAGGTCTCGGTGCGCGAGGTCGGGTTCTCGGCCTCCTCGGTGTAGGCCGGCGCGACCCCGCCTTCGGCGAGTCCCTCTGCGTACTGGCCTGCGACCGTGTTTTTTTCGACGGCGTGGGCGTCCATCGGCGCGAGTGCCTGGAGCACCTTGAGCTTTTCGTCGCGCACGTTCTCGCGGTCGGCGTAGGTGGGCGGTTCCATCGCGACGAGGCAGAGCACCTGCAGCAGGTGGTTCTGCACCATGTCACGCACGGCGCCGGAGGTGTCGTAGTAGCCACCGCGGGTGCCGACACCCAGGGTTTCGGCGACGGTGATCTGCACGTGATCGATCGCGCCGTTGTTCCACAGCGGCTCGAGCACGGTGTTGGCGAAGCGCATCACCAGCAGGTTCTGCACGCTCTCCTTGCCCAGGTAGTGGTCGATGCGGAAGATCTGCGACTCCGCGAAGACCGCACCGACGGCGTCGTTGATGGCGCGGGCGGATTCGAGATCGGTGCCGATGGGCTTCTCGAGCACGACCCGCGACTGCTCGTCCACCAGGCCGTTGCTCGCGAGGTTCTCACACACCGGCCCGAAAAGCCTTGGTGCGCAGGAGAGATAGAAGACGCGGATGTGTCCGGGGGTCGCGGCGAGCAGATCGCTCAGCGGCTGATAGGTCGCCGGGTCGGCGGCGTCCACGGTGACGTACTCGAGTCGGGCCAGGAACTTCTGCAGCGTCGGTTCGTCCAGCTCGGACGCGGTGACGTAGCGGGCGAGTTCACCCGCGACCTTGTCGCGGTAGCCGGCGGCGTCGAGACCAGCGCGGGCGACACCGATGATGCGGGCCTGTTCCGGCAGACGACCGGCACGATCGCGAAGGAACAAGGCGGGGAGCAGTTTGCGAACGGCGAGATCTCCGGTCCCGCCGAATACGACGAAGTCACACGGATCCACGGGCTGCGTGGCGGGGGGCATTAATCTCCTCGGGTCGACTTGGTGTCCCACTCACCGTAACGGGGTTTCGACAACCAAGCAAGCATACTTAGGCTTTCTAAAGGTAAAAGTTTCTTGACTTCGGGCTTGCCGATCGCTAGATCGGTTTGTTTGAATGACGACATGGTGGCGCACAGCATTGCGACGATCGGGGAGGTTTTCGCCCTGATCAGGGACGATGTCGCCGACACGCGGGCCGAGATCGGCCGGATCACCGGACTGTCGCGGACGGCTGTGGCGGCGCGGGTCGCCGACCTGCAATCGCGGGGACTGGTGATCGAGCGCGCCGACGACCGCTCGACCGGCGGGCGACCGCCGTCGCGGCTCGTGTTCGACGCCGCCGCCGGGGTGGTGCTCGCGGCGGCGATCGGTCGCAGCCGGACCCAACTTGCGGTGTGCGACCTGGCCGGGGAGATCGTGGCGTCGGCCAACGTCGATCAGGAGATCGGCATCGGGCCCGACGAGTTGCTACCCGACCTGGCCAAGCGGCTCGAGGCGCTGCTGGGCGAATCGGGTCGTGCGGCGTCGTCGGTGCTGGGCGTGGGGTTGTCGATTCCGGGGACCGCCGACACGGTGCGGGGCTGCAGCCGCAGTTCCCCCGTCATGCACGGCTGGGACGGGGTACCGCTCGCGCCCTACCTACGCGAATTGACCGGCGCGCCCGTGCTGCTCGACAACGACGCCAACGTGATGGTGCTCGCCGAGCGCCGTGAGCGCCCCGACGCGCGCGACATCCTGCTGGTGAAGGCGTCGACCGGTCTGGGTGCGGGGATCGTCGCCGGGGGCACCCTGCAGCGCGGGGCGCTCGGTGCGGCGGGCGAGTTCGGACACACCAAGACCCCGACCGCGGCGGGGATCGCGTGTCGCTGCGGCGACACCGGATGCGTCGAGGCGGTCGCGGGGGGATGGGCGGTCGTGCGGGCGCTGCGCGAGGCGGGGCACGAGGTCGGCCACATCCGCGACGTCGTCGAGTTGGCGGTCGACGGGGACCCGGACGCGCGCCGGTTGCTGCGGGAGGCCGGTCGGCAGCTCGGCGAGGTCCTGGCGGCGGCGGTGAACCTGCTCAACCCCGAGGCCATCGTCGTCGGCGGCGACATGGCCGCCGCCTACGACATCCTCGTCGCCGGGATGCGCGAGACCGTCTACGGCAGCGCGACCGCGCTGGCGACGCGTGAGTTGCGGATCATGCCGACGGTGCACGGGGAGCTGTCGGGCGTGATCGGGTGCGCGACGTTGATTCTGGATCACATCCTCAGTCCGGCGACGATCGATGCGGGGTAGCGGGCTCGGATTGATTCATCACTTGTGCACACGCTGTTCGCATGCTTGCTGAAAGCAGGGTCGACGTGTTGATCGATCGTGTCGGTGCCCACTGCTACGGTCGCCTCATGTCGAGCCAGGACACGAACCCGCTCAAAACGATGTTGCGCGCCGCTGCCGACGGAATCGGCCACGCTGCGCAGACGACCCGGGGCAGGCTTGCGGCGTTGATCCCGGGTCAGGATCCAAGCCGCGCCCGCGGCCAAGCCGCGTGGGATGCTCGTGTGGCCACGGCTCGCGCGGACACCGAAGCCTTCGCACGAGGCGGCAGAATCGCTGCGCAACTCGCCGACTATCTGGACAACGGTCCGGCGAAAACCGTTGACCGGGTATGTACTCGACGACACTGTCATCGACGCGTTCGCCTTCTCCGATCGCACCGTCGTTGCGACGCTTTTCGAACTGACTCAGCGCAATATTCGGGTCAGCGTGCCAGCGGTCACGCTCGCGTATGCCCAGGCATCGTTGTCGGATGATCAGTGCGACGAGGTCAACAGCATGATCGACCACTTGGAGACCTTCCAGCTCGAACCTTTCGTATCGACCACCGAGGTCACTGCCCTGGCCCGGATACTCGGTCAGATCAATGACGAGACCACTCGGAGGACTTCGCGGCCGCACATGCGGTCGAGGTCGCCAGACGAATCGACCGGCCTAGCCTATCGCTACAACATCGCTGCAGCGGTGGGAGCAGATTGCTCGTGGTTAGGGCGCGCGAAGAAATAATCTCGTTCATTTCGGGCGTGTCGCGGGGTGCACGGTGTAATTCCACTCTCCGTGGAACCCGTGGCGAGTGATCGGCAGGGCATCAACGTCTTTCGCCGTGTACTTGATCCCCGCGGGGTACTCGTCGGTGTCCAGGACGCAGTGCACGGTGAGTCCGGTGGTCGTGGTGGTGTTGCCGATCAGGTCGACGATGATCTGGTGGGTCCGCAGCGGTCGGCCGCGCCAGTTCATGGTGATCTGGGAGAACAGTCGGTGTTCTATCCGGTTCCATTTGCTGGTGCCCGGCGGCAGGTGGCAGACGGTGATGTCCAGCCCGGTTTCGGCGGCGAGCTTGGCCAGTTCGATCTTCCAGGCACGGACCCGGTAGCCGTCGGAGCCACCGCCGTCGGCGCAGATCAGCAGCCGCCCGGCTCCCGGGTAGCGCTGCCGTCCGACGCTGTCCCACCAGCGGCGCAGGGTCGCCACGGCGAACGCGGAGGTGTCGTGGTCGGTGCCCACCGACACCCAGTCGGTGTTGGCCGAGACGTCGTAGATGCCGTACGGGATGGCCTTGCCGAGTTCCTTGTCGGGGAAGTCGTGCACGTTGACGCTGCTCGGGCCGTCCGGCCGGCTGGTATTCCCGGCCGCCGTTCTCGAGCTCGCCGACGAGTTCCTTCTTCTTCGCATCGACCGAGACCACGGGCTGTCCGGTATCGAGATGTTCACCGACACAACGGTTCAGGTAACCGAACTGGGCGTCACGATCCTCGTGCTGGCGGCCCTCGACGACCTTGGCGTTGCCCTGCAGGCTGAACCCCATCGCCCGCAGCATCCGCGCCACGGTCCGGTCGGAGACCGGATGCCCGGCGGCGGTCAACGCGGCGGCCAGCTTGCGCGTCGACTTGGTCGTCCACACCAGCGGCGACATCGGATCCCCGCGCGTCTCCGGATCCACCAGCGCCGTCAACTCATTCGCCAACGCGGGGTCGGTCTCGGCCAGCTTCTTGCGC
>DATDBL010000099.1:0-31848 GCA_036524855.1 Aldersonia sp.
GGGGCGCCGCCCCTCTCCGGTGCGGCGCCCATTCGCGCGGACGATCACTGCCGGCGGCAGCGACCCTTTATCGCCCCGCGACGGCGGTGTCGACGGCCTCGATGGTGGCGCGGTTGTCGTCGAGGAACTGGTCGAACTGACCCTCGACGCCGTGCGCACGCGCGGCGTCGCCAGCGGTGGCCTTGACCAGTTCGACGAACCCGGGGGCGGTCGCCGGCGCGGCAGGTTCGGGCGCCGGGACCGGTGCCGGTGCCGGCTCGGCAACGGTCAGGTACCTGCTGCACACCGGCCACGCGCCGGGGCCCTGGTTCGCGAGTACGTTCTCCGCCACGCGAATCTGCTCTTCCTTGCTGGCGTGCGAGGCGTTACCGCTGCCGCCGTGCGAGCTCCAGGTGCTCTGGCTGAACTGCAGGCCGCCGTAGTAGCCGTTGCCGGTGTTGATGCCCCAGTTGCCGCCGCTCTCGCATTGTGCGACGCCTTCCCAGTTGTGGGCCGGGGCTGCGGACGCGGTGCCGGTCGCCAGGGCCAGGGGAGCGGCGACGAGGGCACCGGCGATCGCGGTCAGGCCCAGGGTGCGGCTGTGCTGACGAATACGCATTAGTTCCTCCGTGCGCCGCCGTCGCGCTCGTGGCGCACTCCTGCCCCCGCGAAAGTCGGGGATCGCGATCCGCGGGGCAGGAGCAGGCAGCGGCGAATCCGGATTGGCCCATCACGGTTTGATCCGGGCACGTGATTCGACAGTAACCAACTCGCCAACCAGATCACGAATCGATAACAGCAGGATCACTGCATCGAGATAGTCTGCCGAAACTATGCAAAACTGCAGTTCACACGCATTATTCCGCGCCGATTCGCGGCCGATTCGACGATGTCGCGATGTGACCGGGCACACGCTGCAAAAGTGATGCGCGTCGCACGGGCAACCACTCGCGGGCCCCTAGACGCCAGCCCCACTCGCGCCGCCGCGAACCGTTGGGGCCATCCCGATCCATGCAGGGTGCCCTTCAACCGGGTCGCGGTGGGGCGGTGCGATGGGAGTCACACCGAAAGCGATTTGCCTTCGCCTCGGACCCGCCTGTAACGTGGTGTTCACCAACGCGGGGTGGAGCAGCTCGGTAGCTCGCTGGGCTCATAACCCAGAGGTCGCAGGTTCAAATCCTGTCCCCGCTACTAGCAGCCCCCGCCCGGGATCCCGGGTGGGGGCTTTCGCGTTCCCACGAATCGCGGCCGACCACCTCCGCCTGGCAGCGCAGGAGACCGAGGCCGAACTCGAATACCTGGCCGTGAAGAACGTGACCTGGACGACCGCGGGCACCGGCGAACAGATCGCCGACGAACTCGAACTTTGGTTCCGCTCCGGGGCCGCCGACGGATTCAACGTCCTCGTGCCGCTGCATCCCCGCGGCACCGAGGACTTCGTCGAGCAGGTGATCCCGATCCTGCAACGACGCGGGCTGTTCCGGGAGGACTACGACGGTGCGACGCTGCGCGACCATTTCGAGCTCGATCCGCCGCGCCCCCGTCCGACGCTGTCGCCCGCTCGGCGTTGCTGTCAAGACTCCGGCTAGTGCTGATCGCGAGACTGCCTCCGGCACCGCGAAACCCATAGGCTCACCCCGACAACCACCTCTGCACCATCCACACAACTGCACATCCATACGAATGCGAGGAAATCGATGACGACCAACGGCCAGACCTTTCCCGACCTCGTCGACGTGGAGTGGCTCGGTGCCCACCGCAACGACCCAGGACTGGTGATCGTCGACTCGACCACGCACCTCGCCGTCCCCGACGACGGTCCGTACACCCCGGTATCCGGAACGGAGACGTATCGGGCCGAGCACATCCCGGGTGCGGTGTTCGCCGACCTGCTGAGCGACTTCGCGGACACCTCGAACCCGACGCGTGGACGGTGCCGTCCTCGCATCAGTTCGCCGCCGCGGCCGGCGCGCTCGGGATCGGCGACGGTGCACGCGTGGTCGTCTACGACCAGCTCCAGGGCTTTTGGGCGACCCGGTTCTGGTGGCACCTGCGGCTCGAGGGCTTCGACGACGTCACGGTTCTCGACGGCGGACTCGCCGCATGGAAGGCCGCCGGCCAGCCGGTCACCGACACCGTCGAAAGCGCCACCCCTCGGATCTTCAAGGGCGTGCGCCGGCCGGAGTTGCTGCGCTCGACGCGGGAGGTGGCGGCCGCGCTCGACGACCCCTCGACCGTCCTCGTCAACGTGCTCGACCCCGCGACCTACCGCGGTGAGACATCCACCTACGCCCGCAACGGGCACATCCCGGGCAGCATCAACCTGCCCGTGTCCGACGTCCTCGACCCGGCGACAGGTGCGTTCCGCACGCCCGTCGAACTGCGCGCCCTGTTCGCCGAGGCCGGCCTGCTCGACGAGGCCCGCACGGTCGTGACCTACTGCGGCGGCGGGATCGCCGCCACCGGCGTGGCCCATGCGCTCGCCCGCGCGGGCCGTGACGACGTCGCCGTCTACGACGGTTCGCTCACCGCGTGGGCCGCCGACCCGGAGCTCCCGTTGGTCACCGGCGCGGCCGCGGGCTGACCTCTCGAGCCGATTCGAGCAGCGCAAATCGGCGCGTCGGGAGTCTCTGCGGACGGTCATCTGGCTGCTGTCGGCGTCGACGGATCTGGTCGTGCGCCTCCTCGGCGGCGACCCGAGGGCGCGCAAGGAGGCGATCAGCCACGACGAACTACGCGACCTCATCGCCGGACACGCCGCCTGGCGGAGGGGGAGCGCCTCCAGCACGTGCCCCGACTCGGCGACCGCGTCACCTACGACGGGCACCGGTTCGTCGTCAGCGCGATCGACGGCCGTCGGATCGCGCGGATCCGGGTGTCGCTGTCCGCTCAGCTGGATCGTCCGGTTCACCGCGACGCCGAATGCCTCGCGTCGGATGGTGGGCTCGGCTCCGAAGGGACATGACCGCGCGCCTAGGAGATCCTGCGGCGATATGTGGCGGTGGCGAAGCCGTACGCGACGACGAGGATGCCGACACACCAGCCGAGGGCGATCCAGATGTCGGTGCCGACCGGCTGCTGCGTGAACAGGTCGCGGATGGCGTCGACGATGGACGTCACGGGTTGATGCTCGGCGAAGGCGCGCACGGGCGCGGGCATGGTGTCGGTGGGCACGAAAGCCGAGCTGATGAACGGCAGGAAGATGAGTGGGTAGGCGAACGCGCTCGCGCCGTCGGCGGATTTCGCGGTGAGACCGGGGATGACGGCGATCCACGTCAACGCCAGGGTAAACAGGATCAGCATGCCGATGATTGCGAGCCACGCCAGCACTCCCGCCCCCGAGCGGAAGCCCATGAGCAGCGCGACGCCCACGACGACCACGAGCGAGATCAGATTGGCGACCAGCGAGGTCAGCACGTGCGCCCACAGGACCGACGACCGTGCGATGGGCATGGACTGAAATCGCTCGAAGATGCCGCTCTTCATGTCCAGGAAGAGCCGGAATGCGGTGTAGGAGATGCCCGAAGCGATTGTGATGAGCAGAATGCCGGGCAGCAGGTAGTTCACATACGACTCCGACCCGGTGTCGATCGCGCCGCCGAACACGTAGACGAACAGCAGCAGGAAGGCAATCGGCATGATCGTGGTCGTGATGATGGTGTCGGCGCTGCGCGTGATGTGGCGCAGGGACCGTCCCAACAGGGCGGCGGTGTCGCCGAAAAAGTGCGTTGTCATCGTTGTTCCTCGCTGGTCTGTGCTGCCTCCACCGTTGATTCGGCGTCTGTGCCGTCGTCACCGACGAATGCGAGGAAGACGTCCTCGAGCGTCGGTTGCTTCTCGACGTATTCGACCTTGGCGGGCGGGAGCAGTCGCTTGAGTTCGGCCAAGGTGCCGTTCACGATGATCCGACCCTGGTGGAGGATCGCGATCCGGTCGGCGAGGTGTTCGGCCTCGTCCAGATACTGCGTCGTCAACAGCACCGTGGTGCCGTGGTCGGCGAGTTCCTCGACGGCCCGCCAGACCTCCATGCGGGCCTGGGGGTCGAGCCCCGTCGTAGGCTCGTCGAGGAAGATCACCGGCGGGTTCCCGATGAGACTAATCGCGATGTCGAGGCGGCGGCGCATGCCGCCCGAATACGTCGACACCTTCCGCGCGCCGGCATCGGTCAGCAAGAAGCGCTCGAGCAGGGCATCCGCGATCGCGCCCGGATCCTCGTCGAGATGCCGCAGCTTTGCGATCAGCACGAGGTTCTCCCGCCCGCTGAGGATTTCGTCGACGGCCGCGAACTGTCCGGTGAGGCTGATGGATTCCCGCACGTTCGCCGCCTGCGTGGCAACGTCGAAGCCGTTCACCATCGCTGCGCCCGCGTCGCTCGCAAGCAGCGTGGACAGGATTTTCACGACCGTGGTCTTGCCCGCCCCGTTCGAGCCGAGCAGCGCGAAGATACTGCCCCGCGCCGCGTCGAAGTCGACGCCGCGCAATACCTGCAGGTCCTTGTACGACTTCTCCAGGCCTTCAACTTGGATTGCCTGGGCGAGCTGTGCTGGCCGTGCTGGCTGTGCTGTCATCGGAGGTCCTCCTCTCCGTTTCCGGTGTCCTCGCCGGCGGCGCGGGCGATGGCCTGGGTCAGCCGTTCCCGCTCCTTGTTGATCCATTGACTCTCCGAGTAGTTCGCCAGGAACTCCTCGGCGAACTCCACCGGGTCCTCCCCGACGATCGCGCGGACCGGGGTCGCGTTCGCCACGCTCTGCTCGAACAGATCGGCGAGATCCTCCAGCATCGACAGCAGCGCGTCCCCCTTCGTGATCGCCCCGCGGTACATCAGGTACCGGTCCAACGCCTCGATCGCGGTGCGATAGCTCTCGGGGAGTAGCTTCGTGCGCGCCTTGTACTGTCGGTAGCGCCTCTTGTCGGCGAACGATCCCGTGACCTGTTCGATCCACCCTGCGGCCATGTCTACTTGCCTCCTTCACGGAGCTGTTCCAGTCGTTCCGCGAGGAAGCTCCATGTCCTCCAGAACTCTTCGAGGTGGTCCCGCCCGCGAGCGTTGAGGGAGAACACCTTGCGCGGCGGCCCCTTCTCGGACGCGACCTTCTCCACGTCGACGAGGTCGCGCTGCTCGATCCTGACGAGCAGTGCGTAGACCGTGCCCTCGGCGATGTCGGCGAACCCCTGCTCGCGCAGCCACGCCGTGATCTCGTATCCATACGCGGGCCGGCGGGACAGGATCGCGAGCACGATGCCCTCCAGCGTTCCCTTGAGCATCTCCGTTGCCTGCTTGCCCATGAGTACCCTCCACTACTCAGCGTTATTGACTACTGGTACATAGTAACACTGAATAGCTCGTCCGCACGCCCGTGCACGACGGCAGGCACGTGCGGCGCCGCCTAGAAGGTGCCCGTGCTCGTCGACTGCAAACCCGCCGGCACCCGCTACCTGCCCGACATGCACGTCGGCGGCGGAATGCCCGCACTGCTGAAAGCCCAGGAATCACACCTCGTTCCGAGCGCCCGCACCTCGGTGGCCAGACCATGGGCGAACTCCTCGACGGCTGGACCGGCCACAGGACTACCTGGACGTCATCCGCACCCTCGACAAACCTGTCAAGCCGGCCGGTGCGCTCGTCGCGCTGCACGGATCCCTGTTCCCGACGGGGCCATCATCAAGGCCGCGGCCGCCTCGCCGCACCCGCTGCGCCACCGCGGACCCGCGATCGCCTCCGACTCCCTCGACGACCTCGCCGCCCGCGTCGACAACCCCTCCGTCGGCATCACCCCCGAACACATGCTGGTGTTGCGCAACATCGGACTCGCCGCGATCGGCACGCCACAGGCAGGTGCGATCCCGATCCCTCGCTACCTCGCCCAGGCGGCATCCGCGATCTCGTGCGGATCTTCGACGGCTCGTCGGCGGCGAGAACCTACAGTCTCCGCCCGCAGCAATAAGCCGAGCTGTCGAAGCTACTGGCATGGCACGCCTCCGCGATGCCGGGCATCGGAGGTCAGGTCCGCTTCGCCGGTCGTGACCAAGACACGCCTTGAGTTACATCTGTGACCGTCTCCGGCAACTGCGAAGATCTGATCTTGTGTCAAGGGACATCTTGATCTGCCCGTGGGCGGTCAGGAGAGCTGCCCGTGGGCGGACATGGTTGTGCCCGTCGGCGGTCACGAAACTGCCCGGGTGCATGTCAGGTGAGGGGTGTGGTTCCGGTGCCGGCGAGGGCTTGGCTCATGCGGATGGACTCGCCGGTGGTCTGGCATAGATGCGCATGGTGCATGAGCCGATCGACTGTGGCGGTGGCCAGTGTTTTGGGCATGAGTTCGTCGAATCCGGCGGGGTGCAGGTTCGAGGAGAGCGCGATGGCGCGTTTCTCGTAGGCGGCATCGACGAGCCGGTAGAGCCCTTCGGCGGCGTCGGTGTTCACCGCGAGCAGGCCGATGTCGTCGATCACGACGAGGTCGGCGCGCAGCAGCCGGGCGAGTGCTTTGGACACCGAGTCGTCGGCGCGATGGCGGCGGATCAGCGCCCCGAGGTCTTCGAGGGTGAACCACAACACTTTTCGGCCTTGTTCGACGGCGTGCTGGCCGAGCGCTTCGAGGAAGAACGTCTTGCCGGTGCCCGAGGGCCCGCACACCACGAGGTTCTCGCGCCGGTCGATCCATTCCAGCGTGCGCAGCGCCTGCTGGGTCGGGGCGGGGATCGAGGACAACTCGGGTTTCCAGGCGTGGAAGGTCTTGCCGGTCGGGAACGCGGCCGCGGCGCGGCGGGTGGCCAGGGCGGAGCGGGCGCGTCCGGCGGCTTCCTCGGCGAGCAGGGCTTTGAGGACCTCGCCGGGTTCCCAGCGTTGGGCCCGCGCGGTGGCCAACACCTCGGGGGCGGCGCGGCGGATGTGGGGCAGCCGCAGTCCGCGCAGCAGCGTTTCCAGGTCGGTGGGCAGCGCCGGGGCTGCCGGTGGGGCGGTCGACATCGCTGGTGCGGTCTCCTTCGTCGTCGCGACCCGACGTCGTGCGGGTCGTTGTGCGGTTGTGGTGTGGATAGTGTTGAGCTACAGTTGCATTCGCCGAATGCTCCGGTGGTGGTCATCGTGCGGTGCTGGTGTCGGGGTCGGTGGTGCCGAGGCCGGCCCAGCCGGCGGTGCCCTGGGCCAGCGAGCGGGACTCGTCGGCGCGTCGCGGCGCGTTCGTGGTGGTACCGCCGGCGGGGTGGGCGTCGAGGATCGCGAGCAGGTCGCCCTCGGCGAAGCGGCCGTAGGCCGCGGCGTGTCCGAGTGCCCAGTCCACCCGTTCGGTGCCCAGCAGTTTGGCCAGCGACACGGCGTGTTCCATCTTCACCCGGATCCGGGCGGTGCCAGCCTCGGCGGCCTCGCACAGCCACAGCCGTGCGCCGTCGCCGATGCCGCAGAAGGCGTGTTCGGTCGCCGTGCGCGGGGTCGGGGTATGGCCGAGGATCCCGGCCGGTGCCGGGGGGAAGTGCTCGTCGCAGATCGCCGGCGAGCCGGGCCGGGCGCGGTGGTGGCGGGCGACCTCGACCGGGCCGCGCTCGCTGTCGTGCACCACGATCACCTGCTCACCGGCACCGACGCCATGGGTGCGGACCCACACGGTGGCCCCGAGCAGGGTGTGCGGCACCGAGTACTGGGCGCCCTCGAAGCTGATCATCGGCGTCTTGTCGGGCACGATCCGGGTCACCCCCCAGGCCACGGTGTGCGCCACGGCCGGGACCGGATGCAGGTGGGTGCGCTCGATCGTGAGCATCTCGGCCGGGATCCGGCGGGTGGTGCGGTGCAGCCGGCTGTTGGCCGCCGCGCAGAACTGCGCGCACGCGGCGTCGAGATGGTCGAAGTCGGCGTACTGTTCGCCGAGGTTGGCCTCGGTGGGCACCAGGTCGGCCTTCGCGAGTTTGACGGTGTTCTCCACCCCGCCCTTGGTCGCCGGATCCGCCGGGTAACAGGTCTTCACCACCAGCCCGTAGTGCGCGGCGAACGACACCGCGCGGCGGTTGCGCACCGCGATCCCCGCAATGTGCTCGGTGGTGACCATCTTCTCGTTGTCGGTCAGCAAATACGTTGGCACACCATCGATCTCGTGAAACACCCGGTCCAGACCGGCGAACACGCTGGGGGCGGTGCGATCACGCAACGCGATCACCACCCGATACCGCGACCAGGCCAGCCACGCGCACAACAACACCGTCCTGGTCCCGTCCACGAGCGGGCCCTCGCCGAAGTCGTACTGCAACCACAGCCCAGGTTCGGTGATCCAGGGCCGATGCACTCGAGTGTGCCCGAGCCGGTACCGGCGCTTGATCGTCGCGACCGCGCGGCGCGTGGTCCGCTCGGTGCCGGCGAACCCGAGCGCCACCAGCTTCGCATGCACGTCGGCGCGGATCCGGCCTCGCGAGTTCTCTACCCACTCTTCGAGTTTCGGTAGAAACGGGTCGATCAGCATCGGCCGCAACTCCCGCGGCGGCGCCCCACATGCCGCATCACGCTCGGCGACCACCCGGGCCACCGTGTGATGCGAACAGCCCGCCAACTCCGCGGCCGCCCGCAGCGACTTGGTCAGATCGTAGGCTTCAAGAATTTCCATGACTTCCTTGGCAGACTTCACAGTGGCCTCTCCTCGAGGACTCGCAACTCGGCGTGGTAGCACCGTCGAGCGAACCCGAGGAGAGGCCCCGAACCGGGGAGGCAAACAGCAATCCGAACAACGTGTCGCGATCCGAACCCACCCACGTGGGTGGGCACTTTCGTGACCGCCTATGGGCACATCCATGGCCATCAACGGGCGTCTTCGTGACCGCCTATGGGTATTTTTTCACGTCCGCCGACAATCTTGCTCATGCCGAGGTGAAACGAGCGCGGCATCAGGTTCTGCAACTCAGCCGAGAACCGTTTCGGCGGAAACGCGGCGGCGATGAACAAGTGCGGATTCACTCGACGCGCCATGCGGACGGCCGGCGCAAGATCACTGTCCGCGGACAGCCCGCCATCGCCTCCGGGCGATTGGCTCAACGGCCCTCCCTCCGGAGGGTCGTTTTTGTTTGCCCCGCATCCGATCGAGGCACGTGCTGCTCCAGACTGTATAGGCCGCGCGGCCGCAGATGCCGCTGCGGGCTCGCCACCTGCAGTCGCACTACGCGGGGCTCGCCTACGCCGAGGTCGGCAAGCGGGACAAGGCCCTGCCGCAGCTGCGGTTCTACGTCCAGAACGCCGATACCGGTGAGAGCGAGGACAAGACGGACAAGGTGATCGAAACGCGGTTTGTCATTGCCCAGATGCTCGCCGCTCACCATCCCGACGAAGCACTGATGGAGCTGGAATCCATCCGGCCTCTTCTGGCTGACGCCTACGGTGCCGACTCGACGCACGTCCGCAACCTCGACAGGCAACTCGACCGGCTGCGTCAGCCAGGCATGTCCTGCTCTACTCTGGGCGACGACGCGCCGTGAGGACCGCGCATTGGACCGGGATAGTGGATAGCGCGGCGGCGGCGCCGCCCTCGTCCGCGAGCCGCTGCGTGCAGGACCGATCGGTGAGATGATCCATCCGCACGTCGCTCGTGTGCACTCAGGGAGTTGTCCGCTGATCACCCCGGCGCCAACACATCACTCCGACAAGAACGACACCCCGGCGCCGCGGCCGGCCTCGCCGCGCCACACCGACTCGCGCACCGACGTCCTCCAGACATTACCCGTGGCGCCCCTACCGGCACTGGTACCGCCATTCCTGCTCGCCGACGCACCGTAACCTCTGTCGTTCGTCCCGAGTGAGGATCTCGACGCTGCCGTCGCCGCGCAGGTGGACGATGTGGTCGGGGCCGTACTGGTCGGCCCGCGTGTCGGTGCGGACCGTGAACGTCATGCTCGTGTTCACGCTCCAGGCCCTACGCGGTTCAGAACGGCAGTACCACGCCGGCTTCGGTAGCCAGCGCGGCGAGCTGCGTGCATGTTTGGTCGGCGAGGACGACGCCGCCCGCCGCGAGGTTCGCCCGTTCGGCGCGGTCCTCGAGTTCGCCAGGGTAGTAGATCTCGTCGGCGTCGACCGCCAGGGGTGTCGTCTTGACCTCGTCGATCAGCGCGCCGACGGCGGCGAGGTAGTTGTGATCGGGGTTCATCGTGGCGGTGTCGATCGCGATGAACAGGTGCCCGGCGCCACTGGGTTGGTCGGCCTCGTACGGACCGTGCACCCCGGTGCCGGTGGCGGATCCGGTGAGGGCGCCGGAGAGCACGTCCATCATGAACGTGATCGCGTAGCCCTTGTGCCCCGCCATCGGCAGGATGACGCCGTCGATGGCGGCGCTGGGGTCGGTGGTGACGCGGCCCTCACCGTCCATGGCCCATCCGGGCGGAATCGCCTCGCCGCGATTGCGGGCGAGATAGACCTTGCCGCGCGCGACCGCCGTGTTGGCGATATCGACCGCAACGACGCCCGAGTCGGTGGGCGCGGGCGCCGCGATCGACCACGGATTCGTGCCGAGGATCTTCTCGCGGCCGCCCCACGGCGCCATCGCCGGGCTGGCGTTGGTGGTGAGGATCGCGACGCAGCCGTCCTGAGCGGCCTGTCGTGTGTAGTACATGGCGGTACCGAAGTGGTTGGAGTTGCGCACCCCGACCACCCCGACGCCGTGCACCCGCGCTCGGGCGACGGCCTCGCGCCGGGCGGTGTCGGCGAGGAGCTGACCGACCCCGTGCCGGCCGTCGAGCAGCAGGAGAGCGCCACCGTCGACGAGCACCTCCGGTTCCGTCTCGGCGCGCATCGCGCCCGTGCGCAGGCGCGCGGCATACCAGGGAAGCCGCAGCATGCCGTGGGACTGATGCCCCCAGAGGTCGGCGCGAACGAGACTGTCCGCGACCAGATCTGCGTCCCGTGTTGGCATTCCGGCGCCGACGAGGACCTCCACGGCGAACGCGGTGAGTTCCTCGGGCTTGATACGCGGTGACGTCATGATGGGTGTTGCCTTCCTGATGTTCCGTACCTTAAGGTATACCTTACAACATACGCTAGTGTGCGCAACAGGCCAGGGAGAGAAAATGTTCAGTCTGATCGTCTCGGTACAGGTCCGCCCGGAGCAGCGGGAACGGTTCCTGTCCGCGATCGCCGCCAACGCCGAGGCCTCGGTGCGGGACGAACCGGGATGCCTGCGCTTCGACGTCGTCGAGCAGCAGGACGAGCCGAACCGGTTCTGGTTCTACGAGATCTACACCGACCGCGACGCGTTCGACGACCACCGCCGCGCCCCACACTTCGCCACCTGGCGCGAGGCCGCGGTCGCGACCCTGGTTCCCGGCAGCCAGCACAACACCCACACCGACCTGTTGCACACCTACAGCGCCTGAAATAGCACGGCGCCCGAAAAGCACAGCGTGAGAAAGAAGAATCCGCATGAGCACCATCACCACCGTCAACCCCGCCACGGGACAGACGCTGACCACCTACCCCGCGATGAGCCGCGAGCAGATCGACGCCCTGCTGAACACCGCCGCGGCCGCCCAGCAGCGCTGGGCCGGCCTGGATTTCAAGGAGCGCGGCGAGATACTGCGCGCCGGTGCGGCCGAGATACGAATCCGGCGTGAGGATCTCGCCGCGCTGGTCACCCGCGAGATGGGCAAGCCGCTGGTGGAATCCCGCGCCGACGTGGACAAGTGCGCGTGGGGCCTCGAGTTCTACGCCGACAACGCCCACACTTTCCTCGCCGACGAGCCCGTCGACACCAGCGCCGACGCCAGTTGGGTGTCCTATGAGCCGGTCGGCATCGTGCTGGCGATCATGCCGTGGAACTTCCCGCTGTGGCAGGTGTTTCGCTTCGCCGCACCCGCGCTGATGGCAGGAAACGCCGCCCTGCTCAAGCACTCTCCGAACACCACCGGCTCCGCGCTGGCATGCGAGCAGGTCCTGTGCGCCGCCGGGTTGCCGGCGGGGCTGTTCGCCGCGCTGCTGGTCGCCGAGTCCGACGTCCCCGCGACCACCGAACGGCTCATCGCCGATCCCCGGGTCGGGGCCGTGACCATCACCGGCAGCGAACGTGCGGGCGCCGCCGTCGGCGCGGTCGCGGGCCGCGAGATCAAGAAGTCCGTGCTCGAACTCGGCGGCTCCGACCCGTTCGTCGTTCTCGCCGACGCCGACCTGCCCCGCGTGGCGGCACTGGGAGCCAAGGCACGCTTCCTCAACGCCGGCCAGTCGTGCATCTCGGCGAAACGGTTCATCGTCGAACAGTCCGTCGCCGCCGAGTTTCTCGAGCTGTTCGCCGCCGCCGTCGACGAGTTGGTCGTCGGCGACCCGGAGGCCGACGGCACCGACGTCGGTCCGATGGCCCGCGCCGACCTGCTCGACGGCATCGACGCCCAGGTCCGCGCCGCGGTCGACGCCGGTGCCCGCGTGCTCCGTGGCGGGCACTGCCTCGATCGGCCCGGCAACTACTACGCCCCGACGGTCCTCGCCGAGGTCACCGCGGGCATGTCGGTGTACACCGAGGAGACCTTCGGCCCGGTCGCCGCGGTGATCACGGTGGCCGACGCCGGCGAGGCCGTCGCCGTCGCCAATGACACCCGCTTCGGTCTCGGCGCCAGCGTCTGGAGTCGCGACATCGAGGCCGCCGTCGCCGTCGGCAAGCGCATCACCTCCGGCGCCTGCTTCGTCAATTCCGTCGTCGCCTCCGACCCGCGCATGCCGTTCGGCGGCACCAGGCGCAGTGGCTACGGCCGCGAACTGTCCGCTGCCGGGATCCGCGAGTTCGTCAACACCCGCACCTGGTGGGTCGACAACGAGCCCGCCGCGCAGGCTCCGGTGTCCGAATAGGATGCGCCACGAGCCGATTTCGGTGAGCGGTACCCACCAGGTGCGGTGCGGACCACCGGCGGCAGTCCGGGTCCGGTACACGCGGAGATCGCCCGACTCGGCCCCGATGCAGATCTCACCGGTCCCGGGCCCGGAGGTGATGCCGAAGGTCTCGATGGCCAGTGGACGGTCTGCTGCAATCCCCAGCCAGCCCAGGGGAACCGAGAGGTAGAACCACCCGAGGACGCCGAAGGCGACCACCTGAAAGAACGAGTTGAGGGCGACCAGCATCCCGCCTGCGGTTCTCGCGGTCACCGCAGGCGAGGTCGGTCCAGATGATCACCATCGCGATGCACCGGGCACGGCCCGCGATGATGAGTCCGGTGCCGTACTCGGGCAGATCGGCCAGCATCAGCCGCGCCAGCGCGAACATCACCGCCGGCCCGACGAGCCAGTTCAGCACCAGCGAACCGATCGGCCGGCCGGCCGGCCGGCCGGCGGTGATGATGTCGAGGCGGTCGTAGCGGACCTCGGCCAGCACCGGATACAGCATGACGGGCACGCCGAGGGCGATCGGCAGCGAAATCCCGTCGATCTCCACCGCCGAAAGCTCGTCACCCAGGCCGGGAACCGCGCGTCCCACGAGGCCGGCAACACACCCGACTCGCCGGGTTTCTGTCCGCCCTCGCTCGCGACGCCGTCGAGGTCCACTCCGAATCCGCGGTCTCCACATTCCCATCGCCTGACCACACCCCCGACCACTCACTCCACAGATCGCTCGACTCGGCCGTGATCACGCGACCCGTGCATCTCAGTCCGCGGTCCCGTGTTCCTCGTCGATCCGGGTGGCGGCCCCTGTCGCGACGATGGTGCGGGTGGCGTCGACGTTGGCGTAGGTCCAGAAGATATGCAGTTCCTCGTCCTCGGAGTTGTTGCGGAAGTAATGCGGGATCCCGGCGGGAATGAACGACGTGTCGCCGACCCCCACCGGGTGTTCGACACCGTCGATCGTGGCGGTCGCCGACCCCGACAGGATCAGCACGCTCTCGTCGCAGTTATGCACGTGTTCGGGGATCGCGGCCCCGGGACCGAACATCGTGATCCCGTTGAGGAAGTTCTTCGCGCCGACACGCCGCGAGACCAGTGGGATGGTGCGGGCACCACCGCCGCGTTCGCGCGGGGTGATCTCGGCGGGGCGCAGGACCGCGGCGGCGCGACCGTCGAGCGAGGCGTAGTGGACGGTATTGGCGGACATAACAATTAGCTCCTTCGAGAGTGGGTTTCAGTTCTTGACGGCGACGACCGGGCACGGCGCGTCGAGGTGGACGCTCTGGGCGAGCGCCCAGTCCAACCCGGCACGACTTCCGGGAGTTTCGGTGACGAGTACGACGATATTCATCGAGCGGTCCTTATCCGGGATAGGCGGCGGTGAGGACGCCGACGGTGAGCATGACCAGGCCGACCAGGCCGGCTCGCCAGATCGCCTTCTTGTGGCGGAGGCGCGGACGGTCGACCCCGCCCCAACCGCACGGTGTTCAGCACGCCGTTTGCGGTCGCGGGCATGACACGCCTCTCGCGATTAGTAGTGTGCGTCATAGTATACTATGACGTGCGCATTGTCGAGTACCTATATGGTCGCTATGGTGTATGTGTGTCGGAGAGCAAGGGAGACCGGATCTACGAGCAGCTCAAGGCAGACATCCTCGCCGGTGCGCTGCGGCCGGGGGAATCGCTGAGTGCGCTGGGGATCGCGGACCGTTTCGACGCCTCCAGAACCCCCGTGCGGCAGGCATTTCTGCGGCTGGAGGCAGAGGGTCTGGTCTCGTTGATCGACCGGCAGGGCGCCCGGGTCGCGCCGATCTCCATTCAGACCGTCCGCGACCTGTTCGAGTTGCGGATCCTGCTCGAATCCACCGCCGCTGCCATGGTCGCCGCATCAGCCGCGCGCACCCCCGCCATTGCGCGCGACTTTCAGGCAATCCACGACGAACTCGACACGCTCGCCGACCAGCCCGCCAGCGAGGAGCGCCGCACCCGCTTCTACGAACTCGCGGAGGCCTTCGACCGCGCCGTCATCGCTCACACCCGCAACCGCCAACTCGCGCAGGCCGTCGACGACGTCCGCCCGCACAGCGCACGGCTCCGCTCCATCGCCCACACCAGTCCGAGCCGGCTCGAGACCTCGCTGCGCGAGCACCAGCAGATGTGCCGCGCGATCATCGACGCCGACTCCGACGCGGCGTCCGCCGTGGTGACGGAGCACCTCAATCGGACGCAACAGACGATTCTCGACGCGGTGCTCGATCCTGCAGCCGATGTGGCGATCGATCTCGTGCGCACGTGAGGACCGCCGACGGTCAGAGTCCGAGGGCTGCTTTGATGCGGGTTGCCACGTCGACGACGGCCGCGATCTTCGTGTCGAGGCCTTCGATGGCGACGACTCCGATTCTGCATTCGAACCCGCCCGCGTCCGGTGGTAGCGGGCGACGCACGCCGGCGGTGATACCGACGGCACCGTGTTCGAGCTGCCCGCGCGTGATGCTGTAGCCGAGGCGGTGCGCCTCGCTTACCTCCTCGCTCGATGATGGCGGGCTCTCGGGTAGCCCGCCAACATCCCCGAGCGCATCGTTCTTCCGGCAAACGGGTTCCGCCGGCCGGAAGAACTATGCGCTCTTGGGCTCGCGTAGCGCCGTACTGCTGTCCGGCTGCACCGGGTCGCCGTGCCGATGCACGACCGTCCACTGTCCGTTCTCCCGCCGGAAGACGGTCGTCACCCGCAACGCGAACTGCTGCGGCACGGTCGAACGGATTCGTGGCTACCGGCCGCGGCGGATGCTCGAGATCGGTGCAGGATCCGGACTGCTGGTGCCGAGTTGGCGCCGCAATGCGAGGAGTACTGGGCCACGGATCTGTCCGCGGCGGCGGTTGCGAAGCTGCGGCACAATCTCGACGCCGTCGCTGCGCCGTGGACGAAGCGGGTCCAGGTAGCGGCGCAGCGGGCGCATGTCGCCGACGGTCTGCCCCCAAACCGGTTCGACGTAATCGTGCTCAACTAGTCCTGGGTTAGTCCGTGGGGACTCATCTCTCGGTGAACTCGATGTCGCGAGCCGGCCACCCGACGGCACAGGACTCGACACCCTTCATTGGTCGGTGGTCACTGATCAACTCCAAGAGCCGTCGGTGGTGATGAGAACCCGCTTGCCGCTCCACTTCGGCTCGGTCGCCAGGTCGACGAGTGTGGCGGCAACGTTGCCGAAGGGCAGAGTGGGCATGCCGGGAACTCGATGGACGTCTTCGATCGCAACTACTCCCCATTTCGGCTTGCCGGGTGCATCTTTGAGGTTGACCGGCTAGTTGTCGTTCCTGGCTCGGGCCAGGTCGAGAAGTGTGGGGCAGTGCGCGTTGACGAGCAGCAGGTCGGGGTCGGCCTGTTTCCACAGCTGGGTGAGGCGGTCGTGGTTGCCCTGCACCTTTTTCCAGTCGTGGGCGATGAGGCGTTCCATCGCCGTGAGAGCGAGCGGAACATTGCCGGTCCCGTCGATCTGAGCGTGGTGATAGAAGGCGTCGCCGACGTGCAGGATCCAGTGGTCGCCGGCGTCGACGGCGACTGCTGCGTGGCCGCGGGAGTGGCCCGGCAGGTTGATGAGCACGATGCCGGGCGCGATGTCGGTGAGTTCCTCGGCGCCGGGGAAGCCGCGCCACTGTTCGCCCTGCGAGGGGGTGTGCTCGACCAGGTTCGGGTGGTGTGCACGGTGCGACGGCAGGTAGCGGCCTTTTTCGATCGTCCCCCTCGGATGGGTGGCCGCGAAGTTCTCCGCCGCCGTCAGGTGCACGTTCGCCCACGGGAAGTCCGCGAGCCCGCCGGTGTGGTCGGCATCGAAATGGGTCAACACGATGTCGCGGACGTCGCGCGGGTCGAAGCCCAGGTTCTTGATCCGGTTGATCGCCGCTTCCGCGGTGTCGAATCTGGGGCGCACGTAGAAGCGTGCCCCACCGAAGCGGCGACCCGGGGCGGCCGCGTCGCTGAGGCCGAGGCCGGCGTCGATCAGGGCGAGTCCGTTGGGCCCCTCGATGAGCAGCACGTGGCAGACGAGCCCGTCGGGAGTCCGGTATGGACGCATCGTGCCGCAGTTGAGGCTGTGTACTCGCACGAGTCAGGCCCCCTGTGCGCCCTGGAGCACGGCCGGGTCGATCACGATCACCGGCGGCGAGCCGTCCCAGCCGGCGGCGGCGGTTTTGACGAACTCGAACACCGTTGCCTTGGCGCCGCCGAGATCGGAGATCTCGACGACCGTGCCCGGCACGGCGCCGGTGTCGAAGTAGCAGAACCGGCCCTGCGGTCCACCGATCGCACCTTCCTGCCCGACCGTGAACCCTGCCGCGAGTGCCTTGTCGTGGAGCGCCTGGTAGTCGGTGCTCCAGTACGCGATGTGCTGGAGGCCTTCGTGACCGGCGTCGAGGAAGTCGAGGTACATCGACGGCGCGTCGTTGACCTGCTCGATCAGTTCGATCTGGATGTCGCCCGAGTTGGCGACCGCAACGTCGATCGCCATCGCGGACGGTTCACCGTGGTAGGTGAAGTTGTCCGGTTGGACGGCGTTCATGCGGAACCACGGGCCGACCCCGAGCGAAACCCAGTGCTCGATCGCGGCGTCGAGGTCGCGCAACGACGTAGCCGAGTTGGCGGATCGTGCCGAAGAAGTTTGCGACCTCGGCCGGCTCGAGATCGACGGTCTCGGGATCGGTGACGCGCAGCACGAGTTTGCCGACCGTTTCGCCGGACCGCAGCCGGGTCGCGGCGGCGAGATGGTCGTCGAAGTCGTAGATGCCGTCGACCACGGCCTTGATCCGTCCCTCGGCGAGGGCGTCGGTCAGGTCGGGCTGCACGGCCGCGCACACCGCGGCGAGTTCTTCCGGTGTGCGAACGCTGAAGGTTGTGCCGATGAGCTTCTGCCGCCGGAACGAGACCTGGTCGAGGTCGATGCCGCTGCGCGTGCCGGACAAGCGGCCGATGTTGACGATGACACCCTGAACCTTGGTGGCCCCCGGCAACTGTTCGAACGGCTCGCCACCGACGTGATCGAGCGTGACGTCGACACCGTTGCCGTCGGTCGCTGCCAGCACAGCCTCGACGAGGTCCTCGGTCGAGACGTTGACCGCGACGTCGGCGCCTGCGTCGAGAATCGCCTGCTTCTTGTCCTCGGAGGTGGTGGTCGCGATGACCGTGCTCGCGCCGAGCGCCTTCGCGACCTGGATACCGATCAGACCGATCGCTGTCGCGCCGCCGGTGATCAGCAGGCTCTGGCCTGCGGTGAATCCCGCTTGGGACAGTGCGTCGAATTCGGTCGACACCCCACCGGTAGGGCGGCAGCGTCGGTGAAGGACAGGCCCTCGGGCATCGGGATCAGGGTGCCGGGGTGGCAGAGTGCGTAGTCGGCGAAGGCGCCTTTCGTGACGCCCATGACCCGGGTGCCGATCGGCAGGTGCGGGGCCATCGGGCTGGATGTCTCGACGACACCGGCGAATTCCATGCCGGCGGTGAAGACGTCGGCGAGCTGGCCGCCGAGGCTGTAGCTGCCTTCGAGCATGTAGAGATCCGCGCGGTTGAGTGCGGCGGCGACGATCCGGACCCGTACCGCACCGAGTTGCATCGGCGCGATGTCGTTTCCTGCAGCTGCCAGTCCGTGCCGAGCCCGCCGACGAGTGTGCGCATGGAGGTGGTCATTCTCTTTGGTTTCCTTGCCGAGTTGGATGTGACGGTTGGTTAGGTGGACAGGTCTGCGGTGACGGTGTCGAGTAGGCGCGGGTCGGGTTCGCCGCCCGTCATCTGCAGAATTCCCACCACGGTCCTGCCGAGTTTGAGCAGGTCACGAGGGTTCTTCTTGTCGAAGCCGCCGATGAGCTGCTTCAGGATCGTGAGTTGGTCGAAATAGATGCGCTCGACGACGAGGTTTTCGTTCTCGTCGAAGACGAAGTACGCGTTCATCCGGGTGCGGTGCTTGGAGCCGGTCGCGGGAATCCTGCCGAGCGGACCGAGGTGGGTGCCGAGCAGCCAGAACTCCACGATCACGGCGTCGTGGGAGTGCCGAAAAGCGATGATTTCGTGGTCTTGATCGGGGAAAGCGATGCGCGTGTCCGCGTAGTAGGTACGGACGTCGGTGTCACCGTCGTGGACGACCATCGGCGCGACGAGCTCGTAGTGCGGGTGCGGGAAACTCGACAGTGTTGCGTCCCAGTCCTGGCGCACTTCGTCGCGGAAGTGGTCGAGAACGAGCTTCTCGCGGCGACGGAGCACGTGTTCGCTGGGCAGGATGAAACGTGACATTCGCGGGGTTCCTTCGAGGCTGGTCGAGTCGGCTGGTGTGCGGAGCTACTGGGTGATGTGGCCGTGGGTGAACGTCGGTTTGGTGCCGGGGTTCGTCCACGAACCGGTGAGTTCGCTGGACGGGAAGAACTGCAGGAAGCGGGAATCGGCCTGGCTGCGGTCGGCGAAGTACGGGGTGTAGCGGCCGAATTCGTGATCACTCGGCTCGAACAACAGGGTGCGCTTGCGCCCACCCGACTCGGTCCAGCGCACCACGATCATTCGATTGGTGATCGACAGGAACGGTGCGATCGCCGAGGACGCGCGGAACAAGCCGAACCTGGTGGGGTACGGGAGCGTGACCAGATCGGCGGTCGCGACGCTGTCCGGCATACCGGTCGTCGGGGAACTCCGTGCGGAATGCCCGAGGGCGAGTGTGTCGACGTGGTCGCCGACTGTCGGCAGATCGAGCACGTCGTGTGATCCCCAAGGGAAGTCCATGGCAGCTCCCGGAAGTTGGCGATACCCACGTTGTGGGTTATCTCTCGAACGAGATTAAACCCACGGTGTGGACTTGCGCAAGGGGTTCGGGGCAAAATGATCGCCATGACGGCAGAACCGCTTCGCGCACCATCCGCTCGTCGAGGCCGCCCTCCCAAGGGGGCGCCCAGCCTGACGCGCGACGCGATCGTCGACGCAACGTTGAAAGTTATCGACAACGAGGGCATCAGGGCCGTGAGCATGCGGTCGGTCGGTCGGGCGTTGCGAGTGGACGCGAAGAGTCTCTACAACCATGTCGAGGGCATCGACGGGCTGCTCGACGCGGTCGCAGAGCAGTTCTTGAGCGGGCTCGTGGTGCCGGAACACTCTGGTGACACGCGCCGCGATCTGCGTGCGATCGCAGATTCGTTTCGTACCCGAGCCCTCGTGCACCCGGAAGCGGCCTCGCTCGTGTTGACGCGGCAGCTCGCGTCGTTCGAGGGTCTGGCCCCGGTCGAGTCACTGATGCGCATCCTCATCGACGCCGGCTGCACCGGCGAACAGGCAGTGCACCTGCTCCGCTTCCTGGTCGCCACGCTCATCGGCACCCTGCTTCGCGAAATCTCGGCCGCACCAACCTTCGGGGTCTCGGACTCGGCCGCTGTCGATGCCAGGCAGGCGGCGCTGACCGATTCCGGGCTGTCGACGATCGAACAGGCTGCTGAACATCTGGCTCGATTCGACCGTACCGTCGAGTACGACTACTCGGTTGATCTTGCGATCGACGCCGTGATGGCACGTGTCGACGGGCGTTCCTCGCACAAGTGATGGACCCATGCCGACACGCGATAGCACACCGGACAGGACATCAACCGCAGGCCGAGCACGCAGCGCGTGAACAGATGTCCCGGCGTAGTCGCATCCGATACAGGCGAACGGTTGTTCGTGTACGAGTATTGTGACTCCGTCACCGCCAAGCACGGCATCGTCGGGCTGATGCACACCCTGGCCAACGAGCTGGGCCCCAAGGGTATTCGCGTCATCGCTGTGCACCCCACGAACGCGAATTCCATCTTTGCTGAAGAACGAGACCTTCTGCGGACTTCTTCCGCCCGGACCTCGAGCACCCCACCCTCGAGGATTCTCGCGACGCGTTCGCCACCATGCACTCGCTGCCCAACATTCGCCTGGGTCGAGCCGATCGACATCACCAACGCGATCATCTTCCTCGCCTCCGGGAATCGCGATACGTCACTGGCATCAACCTCCCCATCGACGCCGGCGGAAGCCAGAAGGTCGGCCCGTAGGGCGCCTCACCGGACGACCCGTCGCGTCGCTCTCGTACAAAACGCCACGGACCCCTCCGCTTTCCGGGGATGATGTCTGTGTCGAACACCCGATGAGCGGAGGAAGTCGATGCCTCGGTACCTGTGGCAGGTGCGGTACACGCCCGAAGGCGCACGCGGACTGCTGGCGCAGGGCGGATCTGCGCGCCGCGCCGCGATCACCGAGATGGTCGAAAGCGTCGGCGGCCGGGTCGAGTCCTGCTACTTCGCGTTCGGCGAGCAGGACCTGATCGTCATCGGCGAGGTCCCCAACGAGGTCGCCGCCGCGGCCCTGAGCGTGCAGACCGCCGCGTCCGGCGGCGCGGTGTCCCGGACGACCTGCCTCCTGACCCCGGAGCAGCTCGACGACGCCGCGAAGGTCGCGGTGGACTACCAGCCGCCCGAGGCGTAACCACCAAACGCACGCGCGACCACCGCGGCAACGGCGCCCGCCTGCGTCTGGGGCGACCGCCTGCGTCTGGGGCGACCGCGTACCCGCAGACGTCGACACCGGGCCGCAACACCGGCGGGCAGACCGGCCACGCCAGCCGCAGCGGCGGGTGAGCGTCTTCGACGCGGTGCCGATGTGCGCGACGTGATCGCGGGTGTCAAGCAGGGCGCGCAACGGCGGCAGCGAGGACACTCGTAGCGGTACTCGCTGTCGTAGTCGTCCTCGACGATCAGCCCGCCGGTCTCGTGTGCCCACGCGAGCAACTGCGCGCGCCGCGCGACGGGGATCCGCCCGCCGAGCGGATCGTCCCGTTGCGCACGATGGCCGGCGATCCGGTTCCCGCGCCGTGGGTCTACTCGGCCGCGCCGCTACCCGGTTCCGTCCTCAAACTGCTTGGGGAACAGGGCTAGCCGCTCTCGGCGAAGCCGGGCCGTCAGGCGACGGGCGGCGTGCCGTGCGTGTGGAAGGTCTCGATGGTCTTCATGCCCCACGCCTGGCCCTTGGCGCGCTCGGCCTCGGTCCACTCGACGACCTCCCAGTCGGGGTCGAGGATCAGTCGCGCACCCGGGTTGCAGAATTCGATGCGGTTGCCGCCGGGTTCGTAGACGTAGAGGAAGAACGTTTGCTGGATGGCGTGCTTGTGTGGGCCGGTCTCGATGAACACGCCGTTCTCGAGGAACACGTCGCACGCGCGCAGGATGTCCTCGCGGGTATCGGTGGCGAACGCGATGTGGTGCAGGCGCCCGTTGCTGCCGGTCCAGTCCTCGGTGTACACGACGTCGTAGCTCTTGTTGGTGAAGGTGAGCCACTGCCCGGCGATCTTGCCCGAGTTCAGCCTGATCTGCTCGGTGGGCCGGCCGCCGAGGATGTCGCGCACGAAGTTGCCGTTGGTTTCGACGTCGGCGGCGAGGAAGTTGATGTGGTCGAGGCGCCGCACGGTCGCGCCGGCACCGGGGTAGCGCTCGGCCTGGTTCTTCAACGCGGACGCGAATTCCGCAGGCGGAACCAGCTTCTCGGTCTCCCAGTACAGCTCCATTCCGTGGCCGTCGGGGTCGGTGAAGCAGTAGGTCTTGCCGACGCCGGGGTCGCCCTCGCGCCAGCCGATGCCGCGGCCGCTGGCCTCGATCGCGGCGACGCGCCGCTCGAGCGCGGCGGCACTCGAGGTGCGGTAGCCCAAGCGGCCGATGCCGGAAGTGTGATGCGCGGTGAGGCGGATGGTGTGGTGCTCGTAGTCGTCCCAGGCGCGAAGGTAGGCGCTGTCACCCTCGCGGCAGACCTCGCGCATGCCGAGCAGTTCGGTGAAGAACCACTTGCTCTTCTCGAACTCGGGGGTGAACAGTTCGACGTAGCCGAGGTGGGCGATCTCGTAGCGGGCGGAGTCGTAGCCGGTGGCGGTCATCGGTGGTGTCCTTTCAGGAGTGGGGGAAGACGGTGCCGTCGAACAGCTTTCGAGAGGTGCGGATGGCGGCGGCGTGGGTGACGGTGACGCCGGCGGGTTCGGCGTGCAGGTCGACGTCGACATCGAAGTAGCCGGTGGGGTGCTCGATGCGGACGAGGGTGCCGTCGCCGCCGCTGTGGCGGTGCGCGACGGATCCGGGGATGCGGGCGGCGGTGGCGACGGTGACGGCACCGAGCACGCCGATGGAGGTGTGGCAGCGCACCGGGATGAAGGTGCGCGTCGACACGGTGCCGCCGTGCTGCGGCGGGGAAACGAGCGTCATTTTCGGCACGGTTTTGTCCGTGACGTCGCCGAGGCCCATCAGCTTGCCGGCCTGAATCCGGATGTGGGCGAGGCGGTCCACCAGGTCGGTGTTGGCCTCGAGGTCGGCGGGGGATTCGTAGCCGGTGACGCCGAGGTCGCCGGCGTCGAGGACGACGGTGGGCATGCCGTTGTCGAGGCAGGTGACCTCGATCCCGTCGATGGTGTCGACCACCTGCCCGGTGGGTAGCAGTGCGCCGCAGGAGGATCCGGCGGTGTCGGCGAATTCGAGGCTGATCGGTGCGGCGGTGCCGGGCACACCGGCGATCCTCGCGACGCCGGCGTAGTCGACGACACCACCGGGGGTGGCGAAGCGCGCGGTGGCGTAGCCGTCGGAGTTGACCATGCGGATGCGGACCTCGGTGCGCTCACCCGTGGCGGGTACGAGTCCGCGTTCAACGGCGAACGGCCCCACGCCGGCGAGAATGTTGCCGCAGTTCTGGCTGTCGGACACGACGGCCGCATCGACGCCGACCTGCAGGAACAGGTAGTCGACGTCGGCGTCCGGATCGGTCGACGGCGACACGACCGCGACCTTGCTGGTCAGCGGGTGTGCGCCGCCGATGCCGTCGATCTGGCGCGGGTCCGGTGACCCCATGATCCGCAGCAGGACGTGGTCGCGTGCGGTGGGGTCGGCGGGCAGGTCGGAGGCGAGGAAGTAGGCGCCCTTGGAGGTGCCGCCGCGCATCCACATACAGGCGATGCCGGTCATCCGTTGGTTTCCTCGCCCAGTTGTTTCTGGGTGACGTAGCGGACGCCGAGGTCGTCGAGCAGGGGACGCAGGTTGTAGCGGTCGAGGCTGAGTTCGCCGCGGCGGAACGCCTGACGCGAGGCCTCTTCCTTGTCCTCGCGGGCGCGGGAGGCGGCGATGGTCGCCTCGACGTCGAGGCGGGGCACGCACACGACGGCGTCGTCGTCGGCGACGATCACGTCACCGGGGTCGACGACGACGTTGCCGAGGGTGACCGGCCGATTGACCGATCCGGCGGTGGCCTTCACCGCTCCCTGTGCCGAGACCGCGGTGGACCACACAGGGAAGCCCATCGCGCGCAGCTCGGAGGTGTCGCGCACGCCCGCGTCGATGATGAGGCCGCGCACGCCCCGGGCCTGCAGCGCGGTGGCGAACAGCTCGCCGAACACGCCGTCGGTGGAGGGGGAATTGGTGGTGACGACGAGGATGTCGCCGGGGCCGCACTGCTCGACCGCGACGTGGATCATGAGGTTGTCCCCGGGCCAGCACACTGCGGTGACCGCGGTGCCGGCGACCCGGGTGTCGGACTGGATCGGGCGGAAACGCGGCCCCGCGAGACCGATCCGTCCCATCGCCTCGTGGATGGTCGCGGTGCCGAACCCGGCCAGGGTGTCGACCGCGTGCAGCGGGGCCTTCTCCGGATCGGTGACGACGATCGGCAGCATCATCGGGGTCCCTTCCTGACGTCATGTTCGTGTGACGAGTGTGGGCGAGCTCACCTCGCCGTAACCAGTACGCCACACCCTGGCCGGATTGTCAACAATATTGAGTGAAAAAAGTTAGAGCAAGACTGTTGCCTTTATCTTGCACATCGATTACGTTGAGCGGGCGGTGGACCACCGTCACCCCTCATTCGTCTCCCGCACATCGTCATTTCGAGGAGCATCATGTCTTCACCCACCGGGTCCGTCGGGGCCCGTAACAAACTGTCGCTGTTGGTTCTGGGGTTGTGCTGGTTCGCGATCCTCTGCGACGGCCTGGACACCTTCGTCTACGGCGCGGCGCTGCCGGACATGCTGGCGGACAAGAGCTTCGGCCTCGATCCTGGCACCGCTGGCGACGTCGGCAGCATCGCCACGTTCGGCATGCTGCTCGGCGCGCTCGGCGCCGGGCCGCTGGCCGACCGGGTCGGCCGGCGCGCGACGCTCATCGGCGGCGTCGCCCTGTTCTCGATCGCGTCTCTGGCATGTGCGATCGCGCCGCAGGTCGCGGTGTTCGCCGCGGCGCGCTTCGTCGCCGGCCTCGGCCTCGGCGGCCTGATCCCCACGGCGATCTCGATGGTGATGGAGTTCGCCCCGATCGGGCGGGCCAACCTCATGGTCGCCGCGGTGATGACCGCGCACCAGACGGGCGGCATCCTCGCCTCCGGCCTCGGCATCGTCTTCCTCGACGGGCGCGGCTGGCGGTTCCTGTTCGCCCTCGGCGCGCTGCCGCTGCTGATCGCGGTGCCGGTGATGCTCAAGTACCTGCCCGAGTCGCTGAGCTACCTGGTCGCCCGCGGACGCGTCGACGAGGCCCACGCCTTGGCGGCGCGGCACGGCGTCACCGTCGCCGACTTCACGTCCGAGCGCTCCGGTGGTGCGGCGTCGGTCTTGGCGAGCCTGCGCAAGCTGTTCGTCGGGTCGCGCAAGTACACCACCCTCACGTTCTGGGTTGCGTCCTTCGCCGGTCTGCTGCTCGTTTACGGCGTCGCCACCTGGCTGCCCGTGATGATGCGCTCCACCGGGTACGAACTCGGCTCGGCGCTGTCGTTCCTGCTCGTGGTCAACCTCGGCGGGATCGTCGGCCTGTTGATCGCCGGCCGCGCCGCCGACCGCTTCGGCCCGACCCGCATCGCGATCATCTGGTTCGCCCTCACCGCCGTCGGGATCTCGCTACTCGCCGTCAAGATGCCGTTGCCCGCAACCTATTTCCTGGTGTTCCTGACCGGGGTGTGGCTCTTCAGCGCGCAGACGATGGTCTACGCCAGCACCGCAGCCCACGCCGACGCCGACTTTCGCGCCACCGCCGTCGGCTGGACCTCGGGCATGGGCCGCTTCGGCGCAGTGTTCGGCCCGTGGCTGGGCGGCGTGCTCGTCGCCTCCGGGCAGCCCAAGTGGGGCTTCGCGGCCTTCGCCATCGCCGCCGTCGTCGCCGTGGTCGCGATGTCCTCGATCGCGATCCGCGAACGCGGCCGCCGCCCCGCCGGCGTCGCCGGCCCCGCCCTGGCACTGCACTGACCCACCTCGGGCTGGGGCGGCCGTGTCGTACACGATCGCCCCGCTTCGGCACCCGTGAGTGGTTGAAGAGTCCATGGACTCAATTACCACTCACGGGTGTTGACCTGCGGAAATGTGCGATGAGGGAATTACGTTGAACACCAACACAATCGCGGTACTCGGCCTCGGCGGGCCGGCACGTCGCGGACGTGCTCGGCGCCTACGGAGCCGCGGACCGTGCTCGACGAACCCGCCGGCGCCACGGCCGAACGTAATACTGGTGCGCAGCGTGCCCTACAAGTGCGTGTCCGCCGCGGCCTGCTGCACCGCATCAGCGCCGCGCGCCGATCACGCCTTCTCGGCCGCGCGGATCGCGTCGGCGACGCTCTCGAGATGCAGCCGCATTGCCTCCGCCGCAGCGTCCGGGTCGCGCCGACACACTGCGTCGATGATCGCAAGATGCTCGGGCAACGACACCGCGGGCCGGCCGGGCTGGCGCGCGAGCCGGAACTGGAAGCGCACAGCCTGCCCGCGCAGGCGCGCGATGGTCGCCGCAGCCGTGTGCTGGGCGCCGATCTCGATCACCTGCGCGTGCAGGCGCCGATTCCCGCGGGAGTAGGAGTCGCGGTCACCCCGGTCCACGGCGTCCTGCATTTCGCTTGCGAGCGACCGTAGTTCCGCGATCTCGGCGTCGGTGATGCGCTCGGCGGCCTTGCGGGCGCACAGCGCCTCGAGCGCGGCACGGACCTCGCTGATCTCCACCGCCTCCTCGACCGACACCGCCCGCACCCGCGCCCCGCGGTTGGCGATGCGCTCCACGAGACCCTCGATCGCCAACTCCGACAAGGCAGCCCGTACGTTGCCCCGGCTCGCGCCGTATTCCTCGGCGAGGTCGGCCTCCACCAGGCGTTGGCGCGGCACCAACTCGCCGCGCACGATCGCGGCTCGTAGCATCTCGGCCAACTCGCTGGCCTGCGGCTTCGCCTTCGGTGCGGTATCGGTGGCCATCGCGGTACCAGCCTTCCAGCCAAGCTCGCCAATATTGTCAACAATATTGGACAGGTTAGCCGATCGAGGCCTCTGTCTGCCAGATTCGGGCTGACAAAGTTTGCGGCACATATTGTCAACAATCGCGTTCCGCTGCTAGATTGCGGGAGACGTCACCACGACGGCCCACACGCTTATTACGCCCGAATCCGCTGTCCCCGAACGGAGCAACTGCCTTGATTATCGACTGCCACGGCCATTACACGACCGCCCCGGCGCCGCTGGGGGACTGGCGCGACCGTCAGATCGCCGGCCTCGCCGATCCGGCCGCCGCCCCGGACCCGGGTGAGTTGCGGGTCTCCGACGACGAGTTGCGCGAGAGCATCGAGTCGAATCAGCTGCGGCTGATGGACGAGCGGGGTATCGACGTGACGATCTTCTCCCCGCGCGCGTCGTTCATGGCCCACCACGTCGGCGATTTCGCGACCTCCGCGCAGTGGGCGGCGATCTGCAACACGCTGTGCTACCGGGTCAGCGCGATGTATCCGGACCGGTTCGCGCCGGCGGCGATGCTGCCGCAGTCGCCGGGTGTGGATCCGGCGACATGCATCCCCGAACTGGTGCGCTGCGTGGAGGAATATGGCGCGGTCGCGATCAATCTCAACCCCGACCCCTCCGGTGGGCACTGGAGTGCGCCGCCGCTGACCGACCGATCCTGGTACCCGATCTACGAGAAAATGGTCGAGTACGAGATCCCTGCCATGGTGCATGTCAGCACCAGCGTCAACCCGGCCTTCCACACCACCGGCGCGCACTATCTCAATGCCGACACCACCGCATTCATGCAATTGGTCCAGGGCGACCTGTTCGCCGACTTCCCGACGCTGCGGCTGGTGATCCCACACGGCGGCGGCGCGGTGCCCTATCACTGGGGCCGCTTCCGCGGGCTGGCGATGGCGCTGGGCAAGCCCGACCTCGAGGAGCACCTGCTCGGCAACGTCTACTTCGACACCTGCGTCTACCACCAGCCGGGCATCGATCTGCTGCTCGACGTGGTCCCGATCCGCAACATCCTGTTCGCGTCGGAGATGATCGGCGCGGTGCGCGACATCGATCCGTGCAGTGGCCATCATTTCGACGACACTCGCCGCTACCTCGACCACGCCGGGCTGTCCGACACCGCCCTGGCCGACATCCAGGAACACAACGCCCGCGTTGTGTACCCCCGACTGAAGGTCGCAGCCGCGCAACCGGTGCGCTGACGGCATCCATCACGACCCGGCGGCCACAACGGCGTGATCACGACCAAATCGTGGTTCCCAACGGCGTGTAGACGACGACATGGTCGATCCAGGAGATCGTCGATCAGTCGGTCGGGCGCGCTGGACCCGTCCGGTATCCACACCGACGTCTTCCCCCGCTGGGACAACGAAATGCGCGAGCGTGACCGCACGCGCCGCCCGGCCGACGAGGAGACGGTGTGAAACGACCGAGGCGACCCCCGCGCCGGTTCACGACCTGCGTGGACATCGAACTGCTCAAACAGCAGAAGGAACAGTTCGTTTCGAGGACGGTCGAGGTCGATCCGGACGCCGAACTTGGCGGGCGTGTACAAGAAGGCCGGCACCGGTAGCGCCGTGTCGCGACCCCCACCCGAGGCGCTCGGCGGATCGCGGCGACTATTCGATCGCGTAGCCGATTCGGTCGGCTGCCCCGGCCAACCGTGAGGCGAATCCGGGGTGGTCGAGGGGGACGGTCGTCTCGGCCCGATCCGGGAACGCCGGGGCGGCGGGCGTGAAGAGGGCGACGCACAGTCCGCCAGCGAACCGGCCGCGGTAGGCGAGCCCGTCGAGATCCGGGTGTGCGGCACGGATGGTGCGTGCCCAGTGCTGGGCGATGCGATGTGCCGCGGTCGAGAGCGCGAAATTCCCGCCGACGCGAGTCGGCCATCGACCAGACCCGTGAGCGGCGACGTCGAGGAGGCGCAGTGGCCGGATGAACCGCACAGCAGTCAGGTAAGGGGTACGGGCGCGGGTATCGATCACCCGGGTGGCCTGGAACGCCTCCGCCAGCGCACCGGGCACATCGACGGCGCCGTACCAGACACCGTGGTGGGCGTGGTCCTTGCGCGGCAGCGGGTGCGGGTCGAACCGCAGGACCGGGCCGAACGTGCGAAGCCTGTCCCACGGCAGGACGTGAGCGCCGCGGGTGGGGTGCACACGCCAGATGATCGTGTCGGTATCGATGGCCAGGTACTCGTCGGACGTGATTCCGGCTACGCGGATTGCCTCCACACCGGGCGGGTGGGGGAGTGCAGTGGGCATCGGCGGCTCAGGTCGCCAGGTACTGGTCGACGACCGACAGTGCGTCGGTGACTGCGCCTCCGACAAGCAGCCAGTCGACAACCGACACCGGTTCCCCTTCGACAGTGAGGGACGGTTGCGGCGTCGTCAGCAGACCGTGGATCGACAGCGGCTGCATGTCGTCGGGGAGGGCCTGCAATACGGCGTCGAGGCCGGATACCTGGCCGTCGTCGGTGAACTGCACGGCGGGCAGCAGGAGCCGGTTCGCTCGCTTGATCGCCCACAGGCTGCGGTCGCCGACGCGCTGCCGAACTCGGGAGTGGCCTACCCCGCCGAGTCGTTCGGCGGCCTGCTCGACGGTGAGGGCGCTCTCGACCAGGCTGTGCATCCGTGCGGTCCGGTCGGCGACGGCGGTGGCGAGGGCGAGTGGTGATTCGGGCGCACCGCCGGCATCGAGAAGGTCGGCGTCGTGGACGCTGAGGGTAGCCGCGGGTTGTTTCGCGGCGCGGAGTGCGCGCAGCAGTGGCAGCAGGTCGCGGCGATCGATCGTCGGGGCGCCGAGCGCATCGGCTGCGGCGCTTTCGAAGTCGACGTCACCGGCCAGGTAGCGGTCTTCGACGTTGGTCATCCCAACAACCTCCTAACAATCGCTAGCAGTATATCCTACTGTTAGTCGAATGGGGGGCGCACGCGTCCTCGAAGAGGTGGGTGTGTTCGGCGTCGTCGAGGTGCAGCGCGCGGGCGACGCCGTCGAGGACGCTGTCGGAGGCGCCGGCGAGGTTGCCGCGTTCCATCCGCACGTAGTAGTCGAAGCTGACGCCGGCGAGCAGGGCGACCTCTTCGCGGCGCAGGCCCTTCACCCGCCGGTTGCCGCCGTAGGCGGGAAGCCCGGCCTGCTCGGGGGTGATGCGTGCTCTCCGGGAGGTGAAGAACTCGCGGATCTGTGCACGGTGGTCCATGTCTTTACGGTAGGGCCGGCCGGAGACCCGTGGGAGGTACTGCGAATACCTGGAACGAGGGTCACTGCCGCGTGCGTGAACGCGCGTGTTGACTCGGGTGGCGAGACGACGATGCGGGCAACGGCGCCGGCGACCTCACCCCCTGCTGGTGTCCAGTGTCTGGAGTGTTTCGTGAGCGTCCGATCCGACGCGATCACCGGTCGCGCCAATCCGGCGGCGATTATGGCGGTCGTCCTGGTCAGCTATTTCATGATCTTGTTGAACAACTCGATCATCTTCACCGCGCTGCCGAGTATCGAGTCCTCGATGGGCTTGTCGGCGACCGGTCTGGCGTGGGTGCAGGACGCCTACACGTTGGCGTTCGGTGGATTGTTGCTGCTGGGCGTGCGGGCTGGTGACCTGCTCGGCCGGCGGCGGGTGTTCGTGACCGGTCTGGCCGTGTTCGCCGTGGCGTCGCTGCTGGTCGGGATCGCGCCGACGGGGTGGTGGCTGATCGGTGCGCACGCCCTGCAGGGCGTCGGTGCGATCGTGTTCGGCGTCATCGAGTCGGTGGAACACGGCTGGACGTCGTCGGCGACGGTGTGCAGCCTCGTCGTGGGAGCGGTGCTGCTCGCCGGGCTGGTCCTGGCCGAGCGGCGAGCCCGCGAACCGATCATGCCGCTGCGGCTGTTCGCCAGCCGTACCCGGGTCGGGGCGTATCTGGCGCGGATGCTGTATCTGGGCGCGATGATCGGGTTCTTCTACTTCGGCACGCAGTTCCTGCAGAACGTGCTCGGCTTCACCGCCTTCCAGACCGGGTTGGCATTCCTGCCGATGACCGTGGTGAACTTCGCGGTCGCGCTGGCGATCCCGCGATTGACCGCGCGGGTGGGGCAGGCGGTCCCGCTCACGGTCGGAGTGATCTCGACCCCGGCCGGGCATGGCATGGCTGGCTCGACTCGACGAATCCAGCACCTACCTCACCGGGCTGGCTTTGCCGATGATCCTGATCGGTGTGGGCCAGGGACTCGCGTTCGCGCCGTTGACGTCGGCCGGGATCGCCGGCACCGATGCCCGCGACGCCGGCGCCGCTTCCGGCCTGGTCAACACCTTCCATCAACTCGGCATGGCGCTCGGCTCAGTGTGCTCGTCGCCGCGTCCGCCCACGCCGGGCAGGGCTTCACAACCCCCGCAGCGGCGCTCGCCGCCCAGGTCGCCGCCGCGTTGACCACCGCCACGGTGCTGCTGGTGGTGTGCGTGCTCGTCGTTGCCACCGTCACGCTGCCCGCCGAACGCCGATCCCGCACGGCGACACCACAAACCCCCGAACCCCTCCACTCCTGAAGGAGACACTATGCAGAGGCTGACCGATCCGGCGACCGCGAAGGGCCCGGACACCATGTTCACCGGCGAGGTCTGGTTCGACCAGATCTATCGTGGATCTCGCGATCTATGCCGGGTGGCGCCGCGCGCGATGTCTGCCATTCTGGTGGCGAAGGAGGTGCTCGGCGATGAGTGACTGGAACGCTGACGACCTCGAACGCGTCGGCGCCGCCACCGAATTGCGCGTCTCGTCGCGGCGCCGCGACGGGGCGCTA
>DATDBL010000100.1:0-5787 GCA_036524855.1 Aldersonia sp.
TCCGGCGGCTCGGGCACGTAGCGGCGGATGAACCAGACGAGCAGGGCGGGAATGACCGCGAGGCCCATCATCGCGCGCCACCCGTGGCTGCCGAGGACCGCGTATGTCGCCGCGGCGACGAAGAAGCCCGCCGCGTAGCCGGCCATCATCACGCCACCGGCCTTGGCGCGGAACCTGTTTCGCCAGGTTTCGGCGATCAGGGCGGCGCCGACCGGCGCCTCGACCCCGGAGCCCAGTCCGGCGATGAACCGCAGGATGCCCAGTTGCCACCAGGTGTCGGCGAACGCGGCCGCCGCGGTGAACACGGCATAGGTCAGGATGCCGAGGGACAGCACCCGGGTTCGGCCGAAGTAGTCGGCGAGGATCCCGAACAGGATTCCGCCGACCGCCCAGCCGAGCAGGAACAACGCCACCGTCATTCCGCCGTACAGTCCGATCGACGACGGCTCGACCTCGATGCCGCTGTTGGGCAGCAATTCGGTCATCGCCGGACCGAGGACAAGAACGTACAGGCTGCCGGCGAAGCCGTCCAGTGCCCATCCGAGGGTGGTGCCGACCAGGACGAGCCATTGGACGCGGCTGATCTCGGTGCGCCAGTGCGGTGTGCCGGGATCGGCACCGTGGTGTTGCGTCGTTGTCATCCGACGCTCCTTCCGGTAGGTCGAATAGTGATCAGTTGAGGCGCGTTGTGTCCTGGCCGCCGTACCAATCGACGGGCTCGTCGGAGATGCGCACGACGACGGTCTTGATCCAGGAGAAGTCGTCGAAGGATTCCGTGCCGGCGTCCTTGCCGGCGCCGGATTCCTTGACCCCGCCCCACGGCAGCGACGGCTCGAGCCGGTGGTGGTCGTTGACCCACACCATGCCGGCGACGATGCGGTCCGCGACACGGTGGCCGCGGGCGATGTCGCGGGTCCAGACGCCCGCGCCGAGTCCGTAGCGGTTGTCGTTGGCCATCGCGATCGCCTCCTGTTCGTCGTCGAACGGGATGACGACCGCGACCGGACCGAAGATCTCCTGCTGCGACACCGTCATATCGATGGTCGCGTCCGCGAGCACGGTCGGTTCGAGGAAGAACCCACCGTCGAGCGGAGCCGGGAGATCGGGGACGGCGCCACCGGCGACGATTCGGGCGCCTTCGTCGGCACCGGTGGCGATGAGGTCGCGGACCTTCTGGCGCTGAACGGCGCTGATCAGCGGGCCCATCTGGGTGCCGGGGTCGGCGGGGTCGCCGAGCCGGATCGCGTCGGCGCGGGCACTCAGGGCGGTGACGAACCGCTCGTAGATGCGGCGGTGGACGAGGAAGCGGGATCCGGCGACGCAGGACTGGCCCGCCGCGACGAACGCGGCGAACGCGGCACCCTCTGCGGCGACGGTCGGGTCGACGTCGTCGAAGACGATGATCGGCGTCTTGCCGCCCAGTTCGGCAGTGACGCGGGCGAATCGGGACGCTGTTGCGACGGCCGCCGAACGTCCGGCCTCGGTCCCGCCGGTGAGGGTGATCTTCGCGACGTCGGGGTGCTGGGTCAGGCGCACTCCCGCCTCGCGTCCGCCCGTCACGACGTTCACGACGCCGTCGGGCAGTCCCACGTCGTTCACGATCCGGGCCAGGGCGAGGGTGGTCAGCGGCGTCATCTCGGACGGCTTGACGACGACCGTGTTGCCGTTCGCCAGCGCCGCCGACAGGCTGCGCGCCAGGATGAGCATCGGGTGGTTGAACGGCGTGATGATGCCGCAGACGCCGAGCGGGGTGCGTCGCTGGTAGGTCAGGTAGGGCCCGTCGCTGGGCAGGACCGCATCCCGCTGCGCGGCGAGCAGTCCGGCGTTGTAGCGGAACCATTCGGGGACGCGGGAAAGCTGTGCGCGCGTCTCGGTGACCGGACGCCCGTTGTTTCGCGTTTCCAGCCGGAACAGTTCCTCGGAGGCGTCCTCGATCGCGTCGGCGATGCGCAGCAGCAAGCGGGCCCGTTCGCTACGTGGCATCGCCGGCCACGGCCCCGACTCGAACGCCGTGCGCGCCCTCGCGACCGCGTCGTCGACGTCGGCGGCGCCCAACTCGGGAACCGTGGCGATCACGTCGCCCGTGGACGGGTCGAGAATGTCGCGGGTGGCCGTGCGTGCACGGGCGGTATCGGTGGTGTCGGTGGTGTCGGCGGCGGTGTCGGTGGTGTCGGCGGTGTCGGCGGTGGCCGTCAGCGTGTCGGTCATGGCGTCGAGTCCTTCGGTGTCGAGGGGCGGTGGCCTGAGACGAGTATTCGCGGCGGTGTGACCCACATCAATGTCCTCTTGGACATACTTTTTATCGTTGTATGTCTGTCTCGACACACTTCATGCCAGACTGGGGTGATGGCGGCGCACGAATCAGGTCCCTCGGCCGAGTTGCTCAACTGGCTGAGCTGCCTGCGCACCCTCAGCGCGGCCGCGACCTCGGGCGGCGGGCTGCGCGAGGTGCTCGGCCTGGTGGCCGAGACGGCGCGATCGCTGCTCGGGTTCGACTTCTGCGGCGTCCTGACACCCGACGCGGACGGGAAGAGCCTGCTCATCACCGGGTGGAACGGGCTGTCCGACGAGTACGTCGCCCGGATCAACGCGGATAGGCCCGTCGGTCTCGACAGCACCTCCCCGTCGGCCCGGGCGTTCCACGACGGCCGGCCGGTGAGCATCCGCGACATCACCGCAGAGCCAATGTTCACTCCCTGGGGCGGGGTGGCGCGGGAGCAGGGGTATCGGGCGATCGTGTCGGTACCGCTCGTCGCCGGCGGTCAGGTTCTGGGCACCCTCAACGGCTATTTCACGCCCGTCCATACGTTCACCGAGTACGAGATCGAACGGATGTCACTGCTGGCCAACCATGCCGCGATCGCGTTGGTGTCGGCCCGCAGGCTCGACGAACTCAGCCGGCTCACCGAGTCGCTGCGCGCACAACGCGACGTGTTGGCGCGCTCGGAGCAGATTCACGAGCGGCTGCTCGACGTCACGCTGCGCGCCGGCGGCCTCGACGGCATCTTGGCCGTGCTCGCCGAACTCATCGCGCGACCGGTCCTCGTCGAGGACGCCCGCGGCATGCTGCTCGCGCAGGCCGGAGATTCGGCGGCGTTTCCCGATTCTGGTTGGCGTCTCGCGGCTGCCCCCTCCGGTGCATCTGCGAAACCCATTGCGGTACAGGAGGGAACGCAGTCGTTCTGGGTGTCGGTGGTGCGGCTGGCGGGCGAGGTGGTGGCACGGATCTGGTACTCCGGGGAGGATGGAGCACTCGATCCGCTCGGGGAGCGCGCCGTCGAGCACGCCGCGCTCGTCATCTCGCTCGAGCTGTTCCGTCTCCGAACCGGGGTGGAGGTCGAACACCGGCTGCGCGGCGAGCTGCTCGCCGAGCTGCTCACCACCGGAGCCGACGTGTCCGATCAGATCCTGCGCCGAGCCGAACGACTCGGCCACGACCTGACCCGTCCGCACCTCGCAATCGTCGGATCCCTCGGCGCCACAGACGAAGACACTAGCGCGTCGGCCTACCAGCGGGCGCTCACCGCGGTGACGAACCTGGCCCGGCCCTACTTGCCGCGGCCGCTCGCTGCGATGTATCGCGGGCGGATCGTGGTTCTGTGGCCGTCGGATGCCGATCGTGAATCCGTCGCAGCAGAACACGTTCGGAGCGCGATGAACGCGACCCCGGCGGCCGCAGCCACGGTTGCGGTCTCGGCGCCCGGCCAGCACGACACCTATGCCCGGGCGTACCGCACCGCGCGCGGCGCATTGGACATCGCGCTGCGCGCAGGACGAACGAACACCGTCGTCACGCTCGGCGACCTGGGCATCAGCGGCCTGCTGCTTCAACTCGACGATCCCGCGCAGCTGCTGTCGTTTGCCGATCGCACGCTGTCACCCCTGATCGAATACGACCGGGCGCACCGGACGGAACTCCTCGAGACCCTGCGGGTTCATCTGGCCCGCAGACTCTCCGGCCCCGACACCGCGGGGGCGCTGCACATCCATCCGAACACGGTGAAGCAACGACTGCGCCGAATCGAGCAGCTCACCGGATCCGAGCTCGCGGACCCCGCCACTGTCGTCCAGTTCGGCGCGGCGCTGACCGTGCGGGATGTCGCGGCCGAGTTCTGAGCCGTCTGACCGCTACGGCGGTCCCACGTCCGCAATCGTGAAGCGCTGCACCTGCGCGTCGACGATCTGCGCCTCCTGCTCCGCAGGCACTCCGGCACCACGGAATGCGAGCAACGACTCCTCGTCGGTCCACCGCTCGTACACCGTGACCCGCGCGGGGTCGACGACGTCGGCGGCGACGGCGAAATCCAGGCACCCCGGCGCGGCGCGAGCCGCGCGCACGACGTCGGCGCAGCCGGCGACATAGGAATCACGCTCGTCGGCCTCGACGCGGAGCCATCCTGCCACAATCAGCATTTCCGATTCGGACATGACGCCACGGTAGCGACGGGGTCCGACACGTAGCATCGGCAACGATGAGTGCACCTACGCTGTCGGCCGCCGTGACCGCCGCCAACGACCTCACCGCGCGCTGGTGCGCGGCGCGGGATTCGCGTGAGTTCGTGCTGTCCGGGGCGGGGTTGTGGCCGCTGCTGGCGCTGCTGTCGGAAGCCGCAGACGGGCCGGCGCGTGCGGAGTTGTCGGCCGCGACGGGGCGCCCCGCGTCTGCCGGCCGGGACGACGCCCTCGATCTGTTGCGAGCGCTGTCCGGTGGCGCGACCTCGGCCGCGCTCGGCGTGTGGGTGCGCCGCGACCTCCCGTTGCACGAGGAGTGGGTCGCGTCGCTGCCGGCGGGCGTGGTGGAGCACCTGCTGGGTCAGGCGCAACTCGACGCATGGGCCAACGAGCACACCCGCGGCATGATCGAGCGGTTCCCGCTGCAGGTGCGCCCGCGCGACGTGCTCGTGCTCGCGACCGCGTTGGCGGCGAAGACGACCTGGCTGGAGCCGTTCGATCCCGGCAAGGTGCTGACCCGCTCGACCGTGGACCTCGACCAGGCCGGCACTCTCGCCGGCGGCGTGACCCGCGTCGTCGTCGAGGGCAGCGACGGCCTCGACGTGCACTTGCTGCTCGGTCCGGACGCGCTGCGCGTCGGCGTCGACGCATTGGCGGGGCGGCTCCCGGCGGGACCGGTGGACGCGTCGAGTCCCGGGGTGACGGTGCGCGAGTCCCACGGCGCCCACGACACGTTGAGAGTGTCGTTGCCGCCGTTCACCCTTCGCACCTCGCACGACCTGTGCGCCCACGCGGACCTGTTCGGTCTGGGCGCCGCGATGGACGCCAGCCACGGCCACTTTCCCGCGATAAGCCCGCAGCCGCTCGCGATCAGCCAGGGCGCGCAGGACGTCTACGCCCAGTTCTCCGCGACCGGCTTCGAGGCAGCGGCCGTCACCGCGATCGGCCTGCGACTGGCCAGCGCGTTCCGCATTCCGCGCGACCGGATCCGCCTCGTCGAGGTGCAATTCGAGCCGCCGTTCGAGTTTCTCGCGGTGGATCGGGCGAGCCGGTTGGTGGTGGTGGCGGGGCGGGTCGCGCCGTAGACACTGAGCAGGCAATTGCATGCACAACTCGCCGTGAGCACCGGATATACTGGAAGTCCAAGCTTATGCCTCCAATCAACTGCATAGGTGCGTGCATGGCTACTCCGAGACGCAGCAGCCCGGCTCTCGACGCCCCTATGCCTGAGATCGCACGCATCGGTGCCGAGTTTGCGCGTCGGCGAATCGTTCTTCGTCTGACCCAGCAGACCCTCGCCGACCTGGCAGGGGTGTCGCGATCCAGCGTGCAGGC